>JAHIWI010000037.1 GCA_018816185.1 Bacillota bacterium | reverse complement strand
CTTGGCTTTTCGTGTATTTCATTTGGTACTGGTGTTTCACCTAATATATTACCTAATACGCGTTCCTTCATTCCTTCAGGGGGAGTTATGGAATCCGATGCATAAGGCAAGTCTTCCGTTAATAGTTGCCACTCAGCAAGCTCTTCTTGGCAATCCGGACAAGTTGCTAAATGCTTTTCAAAAGCATGTTGTTCAACTTCACTTAATTGGCCGTTAAAATAGTCAACGAGTCGATCACACATCTGACGTTCCATTTGGTGATATCCCCCTTTCATTCTCTAAGTGTTTTCGTAAATGTTGTAAGGCTAAACGTATTCGGCTTTTTACTGTTCCGAGCGGAATGTCGAGTTTAGTTGATATGGATTCTTGAGACAATCCATGGAAATAGAAAAGTTCAACGATGGTTCGCTGTTCTTCTTTTAAACGTGTCATTGCTTTTTTTAACACCGATCCTTTTTCTTTCCACTCTAGCATTTGTTCAGGTAACTCTTCTATAGGTACTTTCATTTGCTCTGCATCTTTATCAAGTAAGCCAACTTCTTGTTGTCGCGTCTTTTTCCTCAAAGCATCTAAGGAAGTATTGCGTGTCATGGTTAATAGCCATGAAGAAAACTTGCCTTTATCTTCTGTATAAGGTGCATGTTCTTTCCAAAGCTTCATGAAGACGTCTTGAACAGTATCTTCAGCAAGCTGAGCATTCTGTGTCATACGATAGGCGAAGGAGTAAACGAGTCGCTCGTAGCGGTTGTATAATTCTTCGAGTGCAGATTGGTCTTTATTCCTGAGATTTTCATAGAGCTGTGCATCCGTGTGCGTATTCATTTTTACCCCCCTCTGATAAGATACTTATTTCATCATACAGAAGGCATAAAGTCTATACAACTTTCACTCTTCAAGATAACGAATGAAAACTGGAAAAAGATCACTTTTTAAAAGATAAGTTTGTTAATTTTATAAAATTATTAGTGACAATTAATGTAAGAATGTGTACCATTTGATAAAAGAAAAAGGGGATACGTATATGAATTTTAACGTACATAAACAACCAGAAGATTTTGCAATAATTGCTGAACCTTATTTATTGAAACATGAGGATATCTATAGTTTGTTTTATGGTGTTCTGCAAGGCATAAAAAATGGAAGATACCAAGAATATTTTATGGTCTCTATTGTAGAGGGTGGTAAACTCCTAGCTTTACTTCAAATGACTCCACCACATCCACTAAACTTAATCGTTATCGATGAACAGGACAAAGACAGAGTAATCGATTTTGTCGTAGATGAATTATTCAATAGACAAATTCAAGTACCTTCAGTTGTCGGAATAAAGAAGGTGATTCATTCTTTCGCCGAAAAGTGGAAAATAAAAACGGATAAAAACTCAAAAGTCCTAATGGATCAAGGCTTATACCGATTAGATCAAGTAACGCCATCTCTTGAGATAACAACAGGTAGTTGGAGGTACTCAAACATAGCGGATGCGCCACTGATTGAACAATGGTATCAAGATTTCGAAAATGATACAGGAATTACAAAAACGCCAATTGCTCAGATTAAGGAGAGAGTCCTTCAATTTATTAAGGAAAATGAAGTGTTTTTATGGGAAGATGAAGGACAAATTGTATCGATGATGAAAAAATCTAGACCATCGGAACATGGAGTTACCGTATCCTTTGTTTTCACACCTAAAGAACAACGCAAAAAGGGCTATGCAAGAACAATGGTTGCAGAAGGTAGTCAGGAATTATTAAAGACGTTCGATTTTTGTGTCCTTTACACGGATATGTTAAACCCAACATCCAATAAAATCTACCAAGAAATAGGCTATCGAAAAATTGCCGATTCGATTCAC
The DNA here is from genome assembly GCA_018816185.1 of Bacillota bacterium. Lineage (GTDB taxonomy): Bacteria > Bacillota > Bacilli > Bacillales_A > Planococcaceae > Paenisporosarcina. Next base: position 5,147 of record JAHIWI010000037.1, on the reverse strand, counting down.
ATCGAATTTGTTGAGAAAGAAGGCAACTAAATGGAACTAACTCAACTAAAAACGATGTGTCAAGAACATCCAGGTAGTACTTTTGATTTCCAAGAAGATTGGCAAGCTGACCGATATATGGTCGGTGGAAAAATGTTTGCTATGATTGGTGAAAATAAAGAAGGAACGCCTATTTTATCTTTGAAATGTGCCCCCAATCGTTCTGAAGTTTTACGATCAGAATACAATGAAATAAACCCAGGGTACTATATGAACAAAACACATTGGATTTCAATTTCATTAAACGGAGAAATATCGGCTGATATGTTTCATGAATTAATTGCTCACTCTTATCAATTAGTGTTTTCTGGTCTATCGAAGAAAATGCAAAGAGATATTTTAGAGGAATGCTAGGAAATGACAAGTCAACTTAAATTGAATTTGCTATAATTAGTTTAATGAGTTTGAAGGGATGATGGGTGAACAATGGATAAATAATCTTATTTCTTTGCAAATAAATAAATTTGCGTAAATCGGAAATAGGATTAGTCTGCCCATTTTTCACACCACCATTGTTACTCTTCATTACTTGAGTATTATTTATGATGGTCTATTTGGGTACGTAAAATCCTTCCGAATTTAATGGAGGATTTTTTTTATTCTCAAAATAGGGGGAATTTGAATGACTGTGTTAGGTAAAATTCAGCAAGTGAAAATAGAGTACGGAGACCGGGTTATTGTCAAAAATGTCGTGTTAGATATAAAGCAAGGCAGCTGCATTGGCATTGTTGGTGGAAACGGGGAAGGTAAATCTACGATACTATCCTTTCTTGCTGGCGATCTTGAAGCAACTGAAGGGAATGTTCATTGGTATGGCAATAAACCATCAACATATTATCTTAAACAAGAAGTGGAGTCTGAATCGTCCAAACCATTCGATGTGCTAAGTGGTGGTGAACAGATGAAGAGAAGACTGTCCAAAGCCTTTTCACAACATGTTCAAGTATTGCTCTTAGATGAACCAACCAATCACTTGGATCAACAGAGTTTAGTTGAGTTGGTTAAGCAAATACGTCTTTACACGGGAACAATCTTAGTCGTTTCCCATAATCGTTCATTTTTAGATGAAGTAGCAACAACCATCTGGGAAGTAGGACATCAACAAATAACGGCGTACGAGGGAAATTATTCTGCGTATAGGAAAGAAAAAGAAGAAAGAAAAAAAGTGCAATCGAGACTTTATGAGGAACAGCAAAAAAAGATTGCCCGGATTGATGAACAAATTGTTGCTCTTCAAAATTGGTCTTCAAAAGCACATGCTGATTCGACCAAACAAGAGGGATATAAAGAGTATTTTCGTGTAAAGGCAAAAAAAATGGACGTACAAATTCGCTCCAAGCGAAAACGTTTAGAAGGAGAATTAGAGAAAGAGACAATCGAGAAACCGCTAGAAGACCGTGATGTGACATTTTCAATGGAGGGTAATCGAAAACAAGGTCATCGAATAATCGAATCCAAAAACGTAACGAAGACTTTTGGCGACCGAATTTTATGGTCTAACTCTTCTTTTACAATCAGACAAGGCGAAAAAGTTGCCCTTATTGGATCAAATGGTAGTGGCAAAACAACTTGGCTGAAAATGCTTATGGGAGAGGAGCCATTTGAAGGAGAGTTATGGAAAACAGCTAGCCAAAATATCGGATACTTGCGCCAAACAATCCAAGACCTACCCCTTGAGCTATCACCGGCTAAATGGTTTCAGCCGAAAGATTATGTAGAAAGAGGACAAATTCAAACCTTAATGAAAAACTTAGGCTTTTCGAAAAATCATTGGCGATTACCAATCGGCTCAATGAGCATGGGAGAGCGCTTAAAAATCAAATTAATGGCATTCATGCTTGAGAAAAAAGACGTCTTGATTTTGGATGAACCAACGAATCATTTAGATTTACCTTCAACAGAACAGTTGGAAAATACGTTGTTAAGTTATCCAGGAACCGTTCTATTGGTTACACATGATCGACATATGATTGAGAAGCTTTGTACTAAACTTCTTATATTTGAAGGTGAACAACTCAGAAAAGTTGAAATGGGTTATCAAGATTGGTTGAGTCATAAGGAAGAATCTAAAAAAGACTTGGAATTGATGAAGCTTGAAACAGAAAGGCAAGCGATTTTAGGAGAATTAAGTTTTTTGAAGAAGAAGGATTGTCTTTACGAAGAGTTAGACCAAAAGTTTAAAGATTTAACTCAGAAAATTAGATCATTAAAAGATTAGTATAAGTATGCTTTCTCTAAACTCTTAGAGAAGGCGTACTTATTTTTGTAAAGCGGTAGGTATTCGTGCATAATTCTATAGTAATAAGGGTATTAAAAAATGATATACATACGAAGCTTACAAAGGAGCTGAGGCTGTGATTCGATTTGATCAAGTAACAAAGAAGTTCCCTGATGGTACAGAAGCTTTAAAGAATGTATCATTAACGATTCCTACGGGAGAGTTGACTGCAATTATTGGACCCAGTGGATGTGGGAAAACAACATTAATGAAAATGATTAATCGATTAGAAATCCCTACAAACGGTGATATTTTAATTGACGAAAAATCGATAAAAGAGACAGACCAGGTAGAACTACGAAGATCAATTGGGTATGTGATTCAGCGAATTGGTTTACTCCCTCATATGACGATTGAAAAAAATGCAGGACTCGTCCCAAAATTAAAAGGGTGGTCAGATGAAAAAACACAACTTCGTGTTAGAGAGTTAATGACCACGGTTGGACTTGAACCGGATATTTACTTGCCAAGATATCCGCTTGAATTAAGTGGTGGTCAACAGCAACGAATCGGAGTAGTTCGTGCACTAGCGGGAGATCCCAATATTGTGCTAATGGATGAGCCATTCAGTGCTCTAGATCCGATTAGTCGTGAGCAACTACAAAAAGAACTCCGAAGTCTACAACAACGTATTCAAAAAACAATTGTTTTCGTTACTCATGATATGGATGAAGCCCTTAAAATTGCAGATAACATTATTGTGATGCGAGAAGGTGAAGTCGAACAAATTGGTTCACCTGACGACCTAATTCATGAACCTGCAAATGACTTTGTTCGAGACTTTATTGGCCAAGAACGAATTAATCGTCAAAGAACTTTCGCTCAACGTAAGATTCATGAACTAACTAGTTTCTTCTCACAAGCAAGAACGAGTGAACAGATCGCAGAGATTAGTTCAACCGATTCGATTGAAACCGCTATATCCATGTTAGAGAAGCCTAATGTGAATTTGCTGGCTATTCGACACAAGGATGAATTTGTTGGATATATTGATCAAACTTCATTATTAAGAGCTGTTATTGCCAAGGAAGAAGGTGGCAACCATGCTGACTAATTTTATCGAAACAATTCAAAGTCGGTCGGACTTAATTCAACAAGCCTTTGTTGAACACATTTATCTTTCCTTTATTGCATTAGCTATCGGGATTGCCATTGCACTCCCACTTGGAATTTTAATCGCTAGATATCGAAAATATGCAGAGCCAGTCATTGGTGTTACAGCTATTTTTCAAACGATTCCTAGTTTAGCTTTATTTGGATTTCTTGTTCCTTTGATGGGAATAGGTTCGAATACGGCATTAATCGCACTTATAATTTATGCACTATTGCCGATTTTGCGTAACACCTATACAGGCATTATTAGTGTGGATTCATCTATTACTGAAGCAGGACGAGGCATGGGGATGACACGGTCGCAAATATTAACACAAATTGAATTCCCATTAGCTCTTCCGTTCATTATGGCGGGCATTCGAACAGCCACTGTCTTAACAGTTGGTATTGCCACCTTAGCTACTTTTGTGGGAGCGGGTGGTCTTGGGGATGTCATTTACCGAGGTTTGCAATCGTATAACAATTCGCTCGTACTAGCCGGGGCGTTACCTGTAGCCCTGCTCGCAATCTCTTTTGATTTATTATTAAAATGGGTTGAAAAGAAAGCTACACCAAAAGGAATGAAAACCAATTAGGAGGAACAATGAATGAAAAAAAGACTCGTAGGATTAGCATTAGTAGCATCAATCGCTTTAGTTGGCTGTAATAATTCAGACAGTGGCAATGGAGATTCTGCAGAACCGATTATCGTGAGTGGTAAACCGTGGACAGAGCAATTCATATTACCTCAAATCATTGGACAGTATATCGAAGCAAATACCGACTATACGGTTGAATATGAAGAAGGTTTAGGAGAAGTAGCTATCTTGACGCCTGCTTTAGAAAAAGGCGACATTGACGTATATGTTGAATATACAGGTACTGGTTTACAATCAGTCCTTGGAGAAGAGCTTGAGCAAGGAGAAAGTTCAGAGAAAGTGTTAGAACGCGTTCGAAAAGGATACGAAGAGAAATATGGCGTAACATGGTTAGAGCCACTTGGTTTTGAAAATACTTATACATTAGCTTATACAAAGGACAAACCATATAATGCAAAAACTTATTCGGATTTAGTGGAAGCATCAAAAAATGAAGAAATGGTATTTGGTGCACCTCATGCTTTTTATGAACGACCAGGAGATGGCTATGACGCTATGGTCGAAGTATATCCTTTTGAATTTGCTGAAACCGAAAGTTTAGATCCGAACGTGATGTACGAAGCTGTTAAACAAGGTGATGTGGATGTAATTCCTGCCTTCACTACAGACGGACGCATTGAGCGTTTTGATTTAGCAATTACAGAAGATGATTTAGGATTCTTCCCGAAATATGATGCAGCGCCAATTGTGCGTCAAGAAACGTTAGAGCAATATCCAGAATTAGAAGAAGCTTTAAATGGATTAGCAGGAAAAATTTCAGTTGAAGACATGCAAAAAATGAATGCTCGCGTAGATATTGACGGAGAAAAAGCAGAAGACGTTGCTCGTGATTTCTTAATTGAAGCGGGTTTAATTAAAGAATAAATAAACAGAAGACTACTCTTGCTATAACGCATTCTGTTTTCGAGTACAAATAATTAAATAGGAAAAAGGATATCAAATCGCTCTGATTTCGGTATCCTTTTTTTGTTGATTAATAGGAAGTTTTGTACATTTTTTTAATTCGAATGGGCTTATATGGTAAAATTTCTACAAAAGAAAAAGGGAAAATCTGAGAGGAGTAATGTCTTGAATATCTT
>JAHIWI010000264.1 GCA_018816185.1 Bacillota bacterium | reverse complement strand
GGCATGGGTCATTTCTTCCTACCATATTTACACGTCCTTTTCCTTACAACATCAGTTGTTTAGTCTACCATATTTGGCGGGCTGGTTGTAGAGGACGAAGGAAATGAAATGAATGGGTTATATTTCTGTCATGAATGAAATAATGCCTATTCTTACTTTTTTATTCGTAAAAAAATCCCCTCTATCGAAGGGGATTAGTTACTAGCTTTCTGATTTATGATGGAATGGACATTTGCCTTGGATTGGTTCGATGTCGTCTCCAATGAAGGATTGTTTCCATTCGTTATGGGTTGGGTCGCCAAAATGTCCGATGTCCGGATGTTTCGGTAGTTGATCCCACGCTTCCACACGTTTCCGAACTTTCTCACGTGACATGATGCCACCTTTTTCAGTTCCTTCTAAGCCTTCGAATATTTTACGCGGTTGGAACCCTAACACCATTGAATTTCCTAGATGACGGGTCTTTCTCTTCTTGTAAGCTGGCGCGTTTCCGAACACGAAGATTGGCTCACCGTCAAATCGGAAATCCCATAAGTAATGGTCAGGGTCTTTCGGGCTGTCTTCTGGCCATTCTACTTCATCTTGTTCGTGCAGGTATTGAAGGATGTCCCAAAATTGCTTGCGGTAATCTTCTATCGAACCCTCTTGTTCAAACGGCTCAACAAATACAAAGAGCCCGTGTCGTTTGTAGTTTGGCAACTTAAATAAATCTAGAAATCCAGAGACTGCTGCTGGCAAGTTACTCCAGTCTTCTTGCGTAATATATGCATAGCGGAGCTCACCTTTTAATTCGCCACTCATTCCAAAAAAACATGGAAACGTCTTATCCGTCACCGTGTTATGAAATGTTTCGTATTCTTTATGTAGCCAATCTGGTAAGTCGGTTCTATTTTGGAAATCATCTTTCGTTAATAATGCTTTTTCCTTCGTAATCAAGTGATCGCCTCCACTATCCTTCTTTATTTACAAAAATCATATTGCTTAGTCTTTACCCAATCCAAAATTTCATGAAACTATCGAATTCGAAAAACTGAAAGAAAATTTTTGGAAATAGGTTATGATTTGAAAAATTAAGGGAATAGAAAAGGGATGAGTTTTTGAAATTGGAGGATGAGACATGGAGAAGTTAATACAAGAACAAGCCCAGACACATTGTGAAAGTGAATATGGCACACTTCAAAAAGTAGTCTTATGTGAGCCTCAATTCATGGAAATTAAAGAAGTGATTAATGATGTTCAAAAAAAATATATGCATGAAAATATTGACCGTTCTCTAGCCATATCACAACACCATCAATTTGAACAAACACTACGTAATGCTGGTGTGGAAGTGATTAAACTACAACCGAGCAAGGATCATCCGGAACAAGTCTTTACACGAGATATCGGATTCACGCTTGGCGACCAATTGTTTATTTCAGAAATGGCAAATCCTATTCGCAAAGGCGAAGAAAAAGTTTTAGCCAATTGGATGAAAGACCATGACATTGCGTATAAAAAGTTATCCACTCATTCAATTGAAGGTGGCGACGTTATTGTCGACGGTCAACGTGTGTTTATTGGCATAAGTCACCGAACATGTATGAATGCAATTCAAAATTTGCAAAAAGAGTTGCCTGACTTTGAGATTCTTCCGATTCCGTTTAATCCAAAGTATTTGCATCTTGACTGTGTGTTCAATATTCTATCGCCGACTGATGCGTTGATTTTCCCTGATGCGCTCGATCAAAAAGTCGTCGACCGTTTATCAAAGATGTACAATTTGATTGAAGTGAGCGATAGTGAACAGTTCTCTATGGGTACGAATGTGTTATCGATTGGTCAAAATCGTGTGCTTAGTTTGCCTGTAAATATTGATGTTAATCATCAAATGAGACAGCGCGGTTATGAAGTTTTGGAAGTCGATTTCTCAGAGATTATCAAATCAGGCGGATCTTTCCGATGCTGCTCGATGCCGATTGTGCGTCATTAAATTAGTTGAAACATCTTGTTCTTTCATGGACAAGATGTTTTTTATTGGCAGAAAAAAGCCCTTTAGAAGTATATTCTAAAGGGTAGTTACGTTTTTATATTTTACGTTTTCTTACGATTAATTCACCAGTTAATACTTTTTCTTTAATGACTTGAACACGTTCTTCAAATATTGGCACTCGGTATAATTCTTCGTCTGAATTTTCTAGTGTTGTCGATGTCGGTTCTTCGAAATTTACGTGTTCCACATAAATTTCATCATGGTAAATTGGATAGATTGTATCTTCAGGAACAAATTGAGGGTCTTTCGATACTAGTGGACGGCTAGTCGTTTCATTAAATGTCGTTTTCGGAAGTTCAGTGTTTGCCGTTTCGTAATACGACATCGCCTGTTCTTCATTTGCATAACCATTGTCTGTTTCATCCGAAAACGGTTGGCGTGGCGCATCTTCGCTTGCAAGCAAAACTAAATCGCCTTTTTCAATCTTATAGACATAAGAACCAACGTCATCAGCAGATACTCCTGCTGATTTTAAGACACTCGCTACACCAGAATGTTGTGTTTCATAATCTAAAGCATAAAATACTTTACTGAAAAACCCTGTGCTATGTGGCTCAGGTTCTCCGTTTTCCGGGATTTTCTCTGCTTGGATCCCTGCTTTATTAACAATCGACTCACTTCGATGTTCGTTTGCTAAAACAAATATCGAATCCTCGTTATGGCCAAGTGCTTTAAGTTTATCAATTTCCAATAAAACCGCCGCTTCACTATTATAAATACCTACAACACGTTTTTTCATATACCGTTCCTCCTACCTTATCTTAATGCTATGTTCTTTTTTACCCATAACTCTAGGGTATCTAAACACTCGGATGGACTTGATTTGGTAGATTCAAGGATTCAAGAGTGTCATTCTCGATTTCGTTGGGGCTATTCAAGGATTCGTGGGGCCTATTCAAGGATTCAACGCTCTATTCTAGATTTCACTCAAAATAGACGCAAAAGTGCCAGGAACCGAAACATTCACGTTTGTTTAAACATTCATGATTGTTTGTGTACCTGGCACCTATTTATTTCTGTCCGTATGTTTTAAACTTTTCGGCCATGT
>JAHIWI010000263.1 GCA_018816185.1 Bacillota bacterium | reverse complement strand
TCAATCCCATCAATTCGGCCAACAATAAATAAACCAGCAGCCATTAATGCACCTGTATTTCCTGCAGAAACACATGCATGAGCTTCTCCACTTTTAACAGCTTCAGCCATGCGAACCATTGATGCATCCTTTTTGCGTCGAATTGCGCGGACAGGTTCATCTTCTGATTCTATTTTTTCAGTTGTATGGATAAACGTAAGACGCTCATGGGATTTCAATAAAGGGCTGACTAAATCCTCCTGACCATATAACAGAATATGTATATCTTCAAATTGTTCTAAAGCTTGGTAAACACCATCAATAATTTCTTTTGGGGCGTGGTCTCCACCCATTGCGTCTACTGCGATTTTCATATCATTTCACCTTTGCTTTGTGCATTTGTGCGAAACATTTCGAACTGTCCACTAAACACAACTTCATTTTCGACAGAAGATGTAACTTCCACAAATGTTCTATTTTTCTCTTCATCTTTACTTACGACAATTGCCTTAGCGATTACCCGATCACCTAACTTAACTGGTTTCACAAATGAAAGTGTTGAAGTTACTGTTAATGCCAGTTCATCATTGATAACTGCTACCGCTAGTGAATTAGCTTGAGCAAACAGATGATGTCCTCGCGCAATACTGTTCCTCATGAATACATGCTCCGATTTTACATCAAAAATCGAAATGGCTCTCTGATCTAATTCAATATCGACCATTTCACCAATGACTTCATTAAGCGGCAAAGAACGAACTTCATCCTCAAATGATTTGGATGCAACGTGTTTAATACGTTCTCGTAATTCAGGAATCGATAATTCTAATCGATCTAAACGAATCGTTTGAACGCTTACTGTAAAGTGGGATGCCAAGTCTTCATCCGTTATAAATGGGTTAGCTTTAATCGTCTCAATCAACTTTTGTTGACGTTCTTGTTTAGAGCGTTTCATACTTTCACCGTCCGATATTAGTACTTGGTACTAATATCAGTATATAAATACAATAAAAAGAATGCAAGGATTGTATGAAAAAGCCTTGTAATTAATCAGCCCATCATAAAATCTTGCATTCTCTTTAATCAATTCTATTTCCATCTAACGCACCTGATTGTTGTAGGTAATCTCTCAAGCATTTCGTTTCATCACTGACCCAAAATTCAGCTGATGCCATAAATTTTTCTGCATCTTGCCTCGCTGTTTCGAGTGCACGATAGTCATGAACAAGATCTGCCATTTTAAACTCTGGCAATCCACTTTGTTTTCGACCAAAAAAGTCACCAGGTCCTCGCAACTCTAAATCCTTTTCTGCTAAACGGAATCCATCATTCGTTTCAGTCATCGATATCATCCGTTCTTTGCCTTCTTCTGTTTTTGGATCTGCTAGTAAAATACAATACGATTGATCTGACCCTCGTCCAACTCGTCCTCGTAATTGATGTAGTTGTGCTAACCCAAATCTCTCTGCATCATAAATGACCATAAACGTTGCATTCGGAACGTTAACACCAACTTCAACAACCGTTGTTGAAACTAGAACCTGTACTTGTCCTTCACTAAATGAACGCATCACTTCGTCCTTCTCATCCGAATGCAAACGACCGTGCATCAATCCTACTTGATATTTCGAATGGAAAATAGAAGATAATTGTTCAAACACATCTACCGCATTTTGTACATCTAGTTTCTCTGATTCTTCAATAAGCGGGCAGATCACATATGCTTGTTTTCCAGCTTTCAACTCTGATTCCATTCGTTTTATCGCTTGGTTAAACAACTCTTTTTTGACCCAATGCGTTTCGATCTCTTTACGCCCAGCTGGCATCTCGTCAATAATCGAAACATCCATTTCTCCAAAAGCAGTGATAGCAAGTGTTCTTGGGATTGGTGTAGCTGTCATAAATAGCACATCAGGACTCATGCCTTTGTCTCTTAAGACTCTCCTTTGATCCACACCAAAACGATGCTGCTCATCTGTTATAACCAATCCTAGATGCTTAAATTCAACATCAGGTTGAATCAAGGCATGCGTTCCAATTAACAAATCAATTTCTCCAGCAACTAATTGTTCTAACAATATTCTACGTGCTTTCACTTTAGTTGAACCGGTTAATAATGCTATTCGAATACCTAAAGGTGCAAGCCATTCATGTAAAGACGCAGCATGCTGTTCCGCTAAGATCTCAGTAGGTGCCATTAAAGCCCCTTGATAACCAGCCGTAATTACAGCATACAAGGAGATGGCTGCGACCACTGTTTTCCCTGAACCAACATCTCCTTGCAACAACCGATTCATACGATGTGGTTCTTTTAAATCTTTGCAAATTTCATTCACTACTCGTTTTTGTGCACCGGTCAATTCATAAGGTAACGTAGAAATCATCGATTTGAGTTGTTGAACATCGTAAGTAATTGAAATGCCTCGATTTTGTTCTTTTCGCACTTTTTTTATGGCTTGCATTTTTAATTGGAATAACAGAAGTTCTTCATAGACAAACCTTCTTCGAGCTTGCTTAACATGTTCTGCATCAATCGGAAAATGAACACCTTCTAACGCCTCATTCATCGGCATTAGTTTATAAGTTTCTCTTATATGGTTCGGTAAGCAATCTTGCAAAGATGGACCGACTTCATGCAATGCTTGTCTCATGAATTTCCGAAAAGTCTTTTGCTTTAAATTTCCCTTTAAACTATACATTGGTTCAAAATCAACTTGATCTGTTTTAGGTCCTGGCGAATAGTTCGACACACTGATTGCTTGTCTTCCTCGATCCCATTTTCCTGTAACCGTAATGATTTGTCCGATGGAAATTTTTGTTTTCAAATAAGCTTGATTAAAGAAAACGACTTTAATCAAGTGAGGTCCAACAAGAAGCCTTATTTGCATACGTGATTTATTCTTCCCTAAAAAAAGAACGGAAGGTTCGCTATCGACCCTTCCCTCCACTGTAATCCGTTCATTATGCGGTGTTTCCGCAATGTTTTTCAATCTAAAATCTTCATGGCGATAAGGAAACTTCATAACCAAATCATGAAGTGTGGTAATGCCCATTTCGGCTAATGAATTTTGTGTTTCGCTTCCAATCCCTTTTAAAATGGTAACCGGTTGTAGCGATTGATCACTCACTTTCAACGGCCGCCTTACCAAAGATTTTTTCAGCTAAAGCAATACCAGTTGGTGTCGCTGCTAAACCACCACGTGCCGTTTCTCTTAGTGACGAAGGCATCTGTTGACCAATTTTAAACATTGCACCAATTACTTCATCACACGGAATACGACTTGTTACACCAGCAAGTGCCATGTCTGCAGCTACTAATGCATTTGAAGCACCCATCGCATTACGTTTCACACATGGAACTTCTACTAAACCAGCAACAGGATCACATACAAGACCTAGCATATTTTTCATTGTAATGGCGAAAGCTTCTGCACATTGCGCAGGCGTTCCACCTGACATTTCAACGATTGCTGCCGCTGCCATTGCTGCAGCCGAACCTACTTCTGCTTGACATCCACCCGCTGCACCAGAAATTGAGGCATTGTTTGCAACGACAAAGCCAAATGCTCCTGATGTAAATAAATAGCGAATCATTTCTTCGCGAGTTGGATTTAACTGATTTTGCACAGCAAATAATGTACCAGGTACAACACCAGCAGAACCAGCAGTTGGAGTAGCACAAATCGTACCCATTGCAGCGTTCACTTCATTTGTCGCTACAGCTTTACTCACAGCATCAAGTAACAGCATGCCTGATAATGGCTTTTTATTCTTCATATAATTTTGAATAAGTACTGCATCCCCACCTGTTAAACCAGAAGTAGATTGGACACCTTTTAATCCTTTTTCAACAGCTTGTTCCATTACCGTTAAATTTCGATCCATTTGATCCATGATTTCTTCTCGAGTTCTCCGAGTCACAAGCATCTCTTGTTCAATCATTAGTTCTGAAATTAATTTATTTTCACTTGTTGCTAATTCTACTAATTCTTTAACATTACGAAATAATACTTTCATAATAAATGTCTCCTTTACTCTGCGATTTGAGTTACCTGGGTTATATAAGGTAACATCGCGATTTGATCTAAAATTGTATGATCAATTGGATCATCCACTTCAATTACCATTAAAGCCATTTGTCCTTGTTCCTTGCGGGAAACTTCCATATGACCGATGTTAATATTTTGTTCTGCCAAACAAGTGGCTACTTTAGCGATACTACCAGGTTTATCGTCATGTACAACTAAAATGGCTGGATGATTACCAGAAAGTCTAAGCGGGAATCCATTAAGTTCAGTAATTTCTATTTTTCCACCGCCGATAGAAATTCCGATCATCTCCATCTCACCATCCTGATCACCAATTACTACTCGCGCTGTATTTGGGTGCTCAGTATGTGCACTTTCAGGAATAAATTCATATGTCATACCTACTTGTTTCGCTAATTCAAAGGAAGTTTTAATTCGCTCATCAAACGTATCAAAATCTAATAATCCTCCAACAATAGCTATGTCTGTACCATGACCCTTATATGTTTCAGCAAAAGAACCATATAAATATATTTTTGCCCAAGCGGGTTGTCTGCCAAATAAATCACGTGCCACTCGCCCAATTCTTGCAGCTCCGGCTGTATGTGAGGAAGATGGTCCAATCATTACGGGACCTATGATGTCAAAAACCGATTTAAATTTCATATATAGCCCTCCAAATAAGTTTAAAATCGGAAAAGTTTTATGAACACTCATTG
>JAHIWI010000036.1 GCA_018816185.1 Bacillota bacterium | reverse complement strand
CATGTTCATTGAAAAAGTCCCTTAATAATAGCGGCGTCTTCCCATATACAGTAGATACATATTGACCGCCTTCAAATTCATTTAATGGGATATTTACAATGTCACTAGCAGAACCATGTTGTGATAGACCGCTGGCAAATTGAAATCCGATCGATTCATTATACTTTTCAGTTAAGTAGATGGAAGTCACAAACTCTGTTAAACCTTCATCCAACCACGCATCTTTATGTGGATCATTTGAAACTAGATAATAAAACCATTGATGTGCAATTTCGTGAACAAGTGTGTGTTCAAAGCTTTGTGAGTCGTTAGAAACTTCAATTACATTTGGGTATTCCATATTTCCACCGTTGCAGATGATATCTAATTCATGAAAAGGATTTTTTCCTAAGTTTGATTCGAAATAAGCATATGCTTCTACGGCTGATTTAGCCATTTCCTCTGAGAAGTCTGGTCCATCGGATGGTATAAATATTCTCAAGTTCGTATCATTTACGATGGCGGACTTACTCGTCCATTCACTAGGATTTAATAAACCCAAATAGAAGTCTTTTACATTTTCTCCTTCAATCGTTCCTGAAGAAGTTGGCTGTATTTGATTATCTTGACCTGAACTGACAACTAAATAGTCTTTTGGTAGTTCATAATTCACCACGTAATCCCCATAGCTCGTATGATAGGACTCGCCCTTTACATCAAAGTCTTTAATATTCCACCCTTTTTGGTAGTGTCCTAACATCGGATACCACTGTGCTAAATGAAAATTATCTTTTACTTTAGAAAGACGAGCACCGTTTTCAGGTAAGACCATGGTGTATTGTATTTGAACCTTTTTGTTTTCACCAGGTAAAAGATTGTGATTGAGCTTAAGTAAAAGTTTGTTGTTTGTTAACTCATACTGTAGGTCTTCTCCCGACTCCATAATTGAAGTAACCTTTACATCGGCAGCGTCAATCAGGAATTCAGGTTTATTTTCTTCCGTAAACGCATTCGGAATGAAATAAAATCCGATGTCTTTCCATATATCTTGTGACTCATTCATTACATCGATTTCAGCACTGATATGGAATCTATTATCTTTATCTAGTTTTACATCTAACGTATATTCTCCACTTACACCAGGGTTAATATTTTCTTTTGCGTTTTCTGGAATATGGATTTCTGCCACGTAATCTCCTGGTAGCGCCCACACTCGTGCTAACAAGAGAAAGTGAGATTCTGTTTTTGGTACTTCATATGTTAAAATCACGCTGGTTTTACTCGGCGATGTATAATTAAAATTATTCTTCCAGCTCCCTTTTTCAGTTATTTCCAGATCTATAATGGCGTATTCTTTCCCTGTTTTATCAATTATTTTAAAGCCTTGAGGTTTATACGTGATTCCGCCACTATCACTTTTCGTCTCCATTGTGACAGGAATAGAAATTAATTGACTCTTTTCATTTGATGCGACAAGGTTGGGTGGTGTTTCGACCAATTCACCAAACTTAAATTCTTTGTCTATATCTTCTCCCAACACAAAAGAGCGATAGGCATTTCCTTTAATCTCTTCAAAGATTTCGTTGCTTGTTTCCTCTTTTTGCTCGTCCTCTTCTTCTTCGCTAGGTTCATTATTCTTAGTCGAAACGGGTAATAAATTCCCTTTAGTACCTTCTACTTCTGCAGATCTCGCTAACTTCCCAACGGATGTTCCTTGATTTTCAGGGATAGCATAAATGAATAAAGATAGTATCCCAACTAGTAATCCGACTCCTGCAGCACTAATAGCCCACTTAAATTGTTTTTCTACTTTTTTAGAATTTTGGAGTATTCCACTAATTGCTTGGTAAGGCAAGATGCGAGCTGCTTTCTCAGCAGGCAAAACGGCACCTACTATCCCCGTAATAATCGGAATGAGTATGGTTGAGAATAAGAACACAAACTCTCCCTTAGGCAGTTCCCCATACATGCGATAAATGATGATTAATGCTAGTCCTAGACCGAGTATCCCGGCTAAAAGACCACTCATTGCTCCTTCCAACAGCACTAGTAACCGAATGCCTTTATTTTGCCATCCTGTCGCTTTTAATACTGCTATCTGAGGTTGTCGCTCAGCAACATTTTGCCACATGATTTCAGTCGTGGTTAAAATAGCGATCAGAAGTGCGACACCCATCGCTACGTAATGCATCATACCAACCTCTAGTGCAACAAATTCACCTAACCAAGTTGCATATAAGACCCCTTTTAATCTATACGTAACGAAAAGGAAGAAGATAAATAAACTCGTAGGCACAGCTATGGCGATAATCGACAACAAGCTTCGCTGCCACTGTGTAAATAAGTTGTTCATACTCATTCCAAGTACTGATTCGGCTCTCACAATTCGGTTCGTTCGTTTTGATACTTCTCCAGATTTCATGGACTCGTAAGGTTTAATACGTTTAATTAACCAAATGGGTATAAGTGATCCTAGCCAATAAATCGCTAACCCGCTGACACCAATTAAGAAGACCCGTAATAGTGAGGTGTCTATGCTACCCGACACAAAGAACATCCCTAATATGAACCAACTAATTAACGCAACCAGCGACCCTAAAATCGTCGACTCTAAAAAGAGTAATTTGGATAATTGTGATGGTCGCCAGCCTAAAGAAAGCAAAACAGCGAATTCTTTCTTCCTTGCAAATAACATGATGATATTCGAGGCAAATACATAAACGATGGCCACTAAAATTACACTAGCTATGACGCCAGCCATTCCGATTTTTGCTTCTTGGAAGATCGATATAGAAGAACCTAACTTAATCCATGGTTGTTGTACCCAACCAAGCGCTTCTTCACCAGCTAAACCAGGTAAGTGAGTTAAAGCATACTGTGGTGAAGATCCTATTGTAATGTCTGTTATTAATCCAGTTTTCTCCTCAATTTCATTTGCAACATCTTGTAAAAGAACTTCACTTTCCTCATTCATCGTTTCTACACCTGTAACATTTACGCGAATCGCGGAAATGGGTTTATCCCCTAAAACACGAGCTGCTGCATCTAGTGTTGTTAATACAAGAGGTGGTTTCGTTAAAAACCCATATGCATCATTTGTGGGTTTCATATCAGCAGGCGGATTAACTGGGTTATTTGAAGAATCCATTACCCACTGAGCTTTCGCAGGAAAATACGTTTCCATCGGCAATTCCGTTAATGGATCCTTTGACACTTTCAGATTCTGAGGATCAAAGACTCCAATAAAATTCATACGTAACTTCGGCCATTTTGAAATATCTTCGCTATAAGGGTTAAATTGTCGATACATATTTTTCGTGTAAAAAGGTGAATCTTCCGGGAGTTTAAATGGTTCTACTTCGTACGTATAAGGCCATCTTTCTCCAAAAGGACTTGTTACTGGATTATATTTTACTGTTGAAGGTTTTAGAGCAACCCATGTAGAGTCCGGTAGTCTCACAATGCCGTCATAAGAAGGATTTAATATCTTTTCTATAAGCATTTTATGAACGTCAGTTGTATTGTAAGAATATTCTTCGACCTGCGTCCCTTTAAGTGTATCTAAATAGCTTTCTTTTCCTTTTTCCCGTATATCTTCAATTGTTTCATGTTGATTAGTATCAAATGGAATATCCATTTTTTCTATGGTATAAGTCATGTTTGCATCTACAAAATCTTGATTGCTTATAATAACTGGAATCTGTATTTCTTCTATCTCTTCATCCAATTGCATGGCAGTAAAAGGTTCATCCTCTTCGAAATATCGACTATTTTCACTTTTTACCATAGCTTCATTAATACCAACTAAAGCTGCCTCAGCTTTTGGATCGATACCGGCAATCATGACTTCTGTACCGTAATACAGAGGTTGCATACCTGGAGAAACGCCATAATCTGTTGCATCTGGAGGAAACCAAGAGCCGACTGTAACATATCGGTTAAATTCCTCTGTTACTATTTTTGCTCCCGTATTTATGTTTTCCACTGT
>JAHIWI010000035.1 GCA_018816185.1 Bacillota bacterium | reverse complement strand
TCACCTTTGTACTTGTAAGCTGTACAGATTTTTACCGTATCCAGTCCAGATAATACGTCAATTGAGTTAACTGTTAAATCCGTTAAACCACTAACACGACGAGCATGACGTACGACAACACTATCGAACCAACCGATTCGACGTGGACGACCTGTTGTCGTTCCGTATTCTTTCCCTACTTCACGAATCTGATTGCCAACTTCGTCAAATAGTTCTGTTGGGAACGGACCATCACCAACACGTGATGTATAAGCTTTACAAACCCCTACAACATGACTAATTTTCGTTGGCCCAACACCCGCTCCAATTGTAACCCCACCCGCTACTGGGTTAGATGACGTCACAAATGGATATGTTCCTTGGTCGATGTCTAACATAACGCCTTGTGCGCCTTCAAACAATACGCGGCGTCCTTCGTCTAAAGCATCATTTAACACTTTAGATGTATCCGTTACATATTTTGCAATTTCTTGCCCGTAACCGTAGTACTCTTCCATAATCTCTTCCACTGTAAAACCTTCAGTTTCGTAGAATTTTTCAAACATACGGTTTTTCTCGTTTAAGTTATGGCGAAGTTTTTCTTCGAATACAACGTGATCTAACAAATCTGCCATACGGATCCCAACACGCGCAGCCTTGTCCATGTATGCTGGACCAATCCCTTTACCAGTTGTTCCGATTTTATTAGCCCCACGTCGTGCTTCTTCTACTTCATCTTGTTTTAAGTGATAAGGTAAAATGACATGTGCACGATTAGAAATTCGTAAATTTTCTGTCGTTACGCCACGTTCATGAAGACCTTTTAATTCTTTTACTAATGCTTTTGGATCGACAACCATTCCGTTCCCGATAACAGAGATTTTATCTTTATAAAAAATCCCTGAAGGAATCAAATGAAGTTTATATGTTTCTCCACCAAAAATAATGGTATGTCCTGCATTATTTCCACCTTGGTAGCGAGCAATTACTTCTGAATGCTCTGAAAGAAAATCGGTAATTTTACCTTTTCCTTCGTCTCCCCATTGTGTTCCAACTACTACTACTGATGTCATGGTCAGCACCTCCGTCAGACGCTTTCACGCGTCCTGAATCAAACAAGTCTCATTGTATCAACCGAACAGGTCGAAGTCAATCCAAAACACCAAAAAACACGAACGTAAAAATGTATTCAGACATTTATCGTTCGTGTTCTGGTAAAACCTATCCTACAGGTGTTTGTTGAACCGTATATTAAGCTGGCGGAGCTGAATGTTGGCTCCAATCGACATTTACGAATTTATTAAATTCTTTTACGAATGCAAGAGTAACCGTTCCTGTTGGACCATTACGTTGCTTAGCTATGATGATTTCAATCATATTTTGATTTTCCGTTTCTTTATCGTAATAATCTTCACGATATAGGAAAGATACGATATCAGCATCTTGCTCAATACTTCCTGATTCACGTAAATCGGACATCATTGGACGTTTGTCCTGACGTTGTTCTACTCCACGGGATAACTGAGACAATGCGATAACCGGTACTTTTAATTCACGAGCTAACGCTTTTAAAGAACGCGAAATCTCGGAAACTTCTTGTTGACGGTTTTCTTTGCCGTTCCCGCTTCCTGCAATCAGTTGTAAATAATCGATTAAAATCATGCCTAAACCATACTCTTGCTTTAAGCGACGACATTTTGAACGAATTTCATTAATACGAATACCAGGTGTATCGTCGATGAAAATACCAGCGTTCGATAGACTACCCATGGCCATTGTTAGTTTGCGCCAATCTTCAACTGTTAATGCACCCGTTCTTAAAACTTGAGCATCAATATTCCCTTCAGCACAAAGCATACGCATAACTAGCTGTTCTGCACCCATCTCTAAACTAAAGATGGCTACATTCTCTTCTGTCTTCGTGGCAACGTTTTGAGCCACATTCAATGCGAACGCCGTTTTACCTACAGAAGGACGAGCAGCAACGATAATTAAATCATTACGTTGGAATCCAGCGGTAATTTTATCTAAATCGCGGAAGCCTGTTGGAACACCCGTAATATCGCCTTTGCGTGAATGAAGAAGTTCGATATTATCGTACGTCTGCACGAGAACATCTTTAATATGTCTGAAGTCACCAGCATTTTTTCGACTTGAAACTTCCATCATTTTCTTTTCAGCTTCTGATAGTAAAGCTTCTACCTCATCTTCGCGTGTAAAGCCATCTTCCACAATGTTCGTAGCTACTCGAATCAGTCTTCTTAATAATGCCTTCTCTTCAACGATCCGAGCATAGTGCCCTATATTGGCAGCTGTAGGCACAGCATTGGCAATCTCAGTTAAGTAAGATAACCCACCAACATCCTCTAACTCTTTCTTTGAAGCTAGTTCTTCCGTTACCGTTACAACGTCAATTGGTTTACCTTGGTCACTTAGTCTGTTCATTGTTTGGAAAATCTTTTGATGCGCTACTCGATAAAAATCTTCGAACTGCAGAATTTCTGCAGCTGTAATGAGCGCTTGTGGTTCTAAAAAGATAGCCCCAATGACGGACTGCTCAGCTTCTTGGTTGTGAGGGGGAATCCGGTCCAATATTGGATCGCTCATTTTTGTCTCTCCTTACGCTTCTTCTGTAACATGAACTTTCAAAGTAGC
>JAHIWI010000262.1 GCA_018816185.1 Bacillota bacterium | reverse complement strand
TAGCTCGTCTGGTTTGTTGAGTATTTCAAGGGGCACATACACTTGCCCAATATCGTGTAACATTGCCCCTAAGCCGATTTCTTCAATGTTCTTTAATGGCAACCCATTTTCGATGGCCAATTGACACGCATAGATCGATACGTTTAAACAATGATTGTATACATAGTTTTCGTGCATTTTAGTCGTAGCTAGTAGGTTAAGTGCATCTTGATTAGTATTTATGCAACTATGAATATCTCGAAATACTTTTTGAAAGCTACGCATGGCTCTCCCAGATTTTAACATATTTTGGAGGTTGGTACGGTTTGAGCTGAATTCGGAAATCGTTTTAAAACCTTCCGTAATCGTCTCCATTGCCTCTAATCTAAGGATATCAGGAATCGAATCCACAATATCAATACCTTCTGAAGCATGATCTTCTATGTAAATTGTAGCGATATGATATTTCTTTAATTTGGTGATAAACCGCTCCGTTAGTTTGGATCCTTGAGTTAACAGCACTTTTCCCTTGTCATTATAAATAGCTTTCCCTATTCGCATTCCTGGTTGGCAACTATTTATGTTCACTAATCGCATTTCAATATCCACTTCCCTCATATTTACCTAATAACAGAAATAATAAATGTACATACGAATAGAACTATATGCGCAAACTTATTTAAGTCTATTATATTATAATTTTCGTAAAGGATATCTATTTTTTATCAAAAAATTAATAAAAAAAGTGATGTTATTTTTAATAAAAAAAGAAACGACAAATATTCTTTGTCGTTTCGAAAAAAATACAGATGGAGACTATCGGGATCGAACCGACGACCTTTTGCATGCCATGCAAACGCTCTCCCAACTGAGCTAAGCCCCCCAAAATTTGTGCTTTGTAGAAATAAAAAAGTGAGTCAATACCGCTTTTTTCAGATTTTTGTTACAATGAACAGTATACCTTAAATGGAAATTGATTCAAGGTGCGAGAGGGTGTCGGAGATGCAGAAAATGCAACAGCATGCAGAACGTGAAATCAGTACACCAGTTTCTTTATGTGATTCAAAAGGGAATTTAAATCCGGCTGCCATTGGATTTGCTCGACAGCCGATTATCGATAGCAATTTAACTGGACATTTTATGCGCAAGAAAAAGTGGAACTATTGGTGTGTATATGGTGAAGATATTCTTTTCTCAGCAACGATTAGTCATTTGGATTATGCCGCTGTTTGTTTCGTGTATTTCTTAGATTACGAAACTCAAAGATTTTTCGAGAAAACAATTACCATTCCACTTGGACAACGGATTAATATGCCGAGCAAGGTTTTAGAAACAGTAAAATTTTCAAATAACGATATGAGCATTCAACTTTTACATATGCAAGGCGAAACACATATGACGGTAACGATTTCAGATTTCGATGGTGAATTACTTCATGCAGATCTGCACATTGAACACCCGAAAAATGATGATTCTTTAAACGTGGTCATCCCATGGAATCGACAACTTTTCCAACATACAGCTAAGCATCATACACTGCCAACAAGCGGCTTTGTGAAGATTGGAGAAAAACGCTATACATTTAACCCAGAAGAAAGCTTCGCCGTTTTAGATTATGGTCGCGGCGTTTGGCCGAGATCTGCACATTGGAACTGGGCAATGGCTTCTCAAAGAGTTGGGGATCAGCGCATTGGCTTAAACTTAGGTGGGAAATGGACCGATGGGACTGGGATGACGGAAAATGCAATTTTCGTTGATGGAAGAATGACTAAAATTCATGAAGATGTTTTGTTTGAGTACGATCAGAATGATTTTATGAAACCATGGCGCATTCGAACTAAATTTTCTAAGGACGTTGACTTAACATTTACTCCTTTTTTCAAACGTGTCGCTAAAACGGACGCACGTTTAGTCACATCTTCAGTGCATCAACTCGTCGGTTACTTCAACGGTGTTTTGAATTTAGAAGATGGGTCAAGCTTAGCCATCACTCAAATGCTTGGAAGTTCTGAAGAACATTTAGCTAAATGGTAAATGAAAATCCTCACTGCCCGTTAAAGGCAATGAGGATTTTTTTAATTTCTTTAATTATGTGGACCAATAAAATCCATCATCTTTTCAGGGTAATCTGTAAAGATTGCGTGAACACCTATCTCATGCAATGCTTGAGCGTGCTCGATTTCATTTACAGTAAAAACGCGAATGATTGAACCCTTTAACAAAGCTTCTTTTGTCATTTTTCGCATGGCTGCTGGTAAAAAGATATGAAGTGCATCTGCTGGAATAAACCGAGCATAATCATATGCATCCACTAATACTTCCATCGTCAACAAAGCGACTTCTATATGAGGCGCACTCTTCTTAAACTCACGAATTGCTTCATGATCGAAAGAAGATACTACGACTCTGTCTGCTATTCCTAGTGATTCAATTTCATGTAATACCTTATTGCCTAGTCCTTCATATGGAAAAATATCTGACTTTAGTTCAATGTTAATATGGTGAGAAGTGTCTTTAAAAACATGCAACACTTCTTTTAATGTTGGAATTGATTCATTTGCAAATTCTGATGAAAACCAACTGCCGTAATCATAAGATCTAAGTTCAGCTAGCGATAAGTCTTTCACATTACCTGTACCCGTAGAAGTTCGATCGATGGACTCGTCATGAATAACAACAAGCTCCCCATCTTTCGTTAAATGTACATCCAGCTCGACTCCAAAAATCGGAAGTTTAGCAGCTGCTTTGAAAGCGGCGATTGTATTTTCCGGATGTGTTCCTGAAGAACCTCGATGTGCATATATTTTCATCCTGTCACCCCTTAAATTTCTGTACGTAAAGTCCACAGTTCTGGGAAGAAATATTGATCTAACACTTTTTTCAAGTAATGAACTCCTGATGAACCACCCGTACCTGTTTTAAACCCAATGATTCGTTCAACTGTCTTCATATGACGGAAACGCCATTGCTGTAACCAGTCTTCAATATCAACTAATTTCTCAGCTAATTGATACAGTTCCCAGTATGAGTCTACATCTCGATAGACCGTTTTCCATGCTTCTAAAACACTAGCATTTGGTTCGTATGGGCTTGAAACATCACGATTTAATATCTGTTCATCAATAGGCAAGCCGCTGCGTGCTAGTTTACGAATAGCTACATCATAAAGCCCAGGTTTATTAAATGCCTTTGTTAAAATGCCCAGCAATTCTTCATCTTTTTCATATATTTTAAGAACATGCTTCGTTTTGTAACCTAAAGCAAATTCAATCATGCGATACTGATAAGACTGGAAACCGCTAGCATTTCCTAGAGATGATCTAAATTCCATGTATTCTGCTGGCGTCAATGTAGATAGGACATCCCAGGCTTGTATAATTTGAGCTTGTATTTTTGACACACGAGCCAATTGTTTTAGTGCTGGTTGCACTTCATCCTTTTCAATATGAGAAATAGCTCCACCTAACTCATGCAAAATCAGTTTCATCCACAACTCTGATACTTGATGAATCATGATAAATAATGGTTCATCATGATGGTTCGTTAATCCATCTTGTGCTGATAATAGTTTATCTAAATGAAGGTATTCACCATATGTCATATTTTCTTTAAAATCTGTATGTAGTCCCGCTTCTCCTTGAGCAGCAAAGTTTTGACCATGATCCATTTTTGGCTTTTCCATGTTTTCAATCTCCTTCAGCTCAACTTCGTCTCGATCTCATCTACTTAGATTATGACATGCATCTTTGCACATTAACAGAGTTCTTGCAATTTATTGAAAATTCTACTTGCTCTTGTTAATTTCATATGATAAGATTCTATTCTGTTTTCAAACCCCAACATCACTTGTATTGCTAAAAGCGTATCTTTATTTCTACCAAGACAACGGTTCGAAGTTAAAGATGTTAGCTGTCGCTTTAAGCATTACTTTAAGAACCCATCACGAATTGCAGGACGCAAAAATCAAAATATCGGAGGACTGTATGACACAGAAACATCCTGATTTTGAACAAGAGCAAGAGCGCCTGACTTACACCAAACACTATATGAAACAACTCCTCGACGAATCCATGCGCGATGTGAAATCTGCGCAAGAAAATATTCGTCACGCCATGGCCGATTTGGATTACTTAGATTCCAGTTTAAGCTATATGAATATTTTAACGAATGCTCGGTTTTTTGAAATGGCTCGGTCCCAAAAAGAAGGACTCGAAGCTATTCAGCAAAAGCCTTATTTTGCGCGCATTCATTTTCAAAAAGATGGCGAAGACAGTGAAATGTTGTACATCGGAAAAACCTCTTTATTTCATCGCGAAACACAAGAACCCATTATCGTAGATTGGCGCTCACCCGTCGCAAACGTTTACTACGATGGACGACTCGGCGATATCGAGTATGATGTCCGAGAAGAACGATTTTCTGGTCATTTGTTTTCAAAACGGCAATACATAATTGAACAAGGCGAACTTCAATCCGTTCGTGATATCGATTTAACAACCAACGACGAATTGCTTCAAGATGCACTAGCCGGAAAAGCCGACGTTCGCCTTACTGAGATTGTATCGACGATTCAGGCTGAACAAAATGAAATTATTCGGGCACACTTAAAACAACCTATTCTCGTTCAAGGTGCGGCCGGTAGTGGGAAAACAACAATTGCTCTACATCGTATTTCTTACTTCCTCTACACAATGGGTGAACACTTTCCTGCAGACAAATTAATGATTCTCGCCCCTTCTAAATTATTCATGGACTATATTGCCGATGTATTGCCTGAACTCGGTGTTAGTCAAATTTGTCAAACCACCTATGCCGATTACGTATTACAAGCAACTGGCATTAAAGTGAAATTATCTGATTCCAATTTGAAATTGGCTGCGTTAACGGAGCAAACAGTTCCAGATGAACAGATGCTTTGGCTTTCACAAATGAAAGGCTCATTAGACTATAGGGATTTACTCGATTTGTAT
>JAHIWI010000034.1 GCA_018816185.1 Bacillota bacterium | reverse complement strand
TAGTCACTAGTTAAATTGTTTGGTTTTCGTGAATTTTAGAATAGAGGTGTTGAATCCTTGAATAGGGTCGATGAAATCGAGAATCACATCATCCAATTCGAGAATGTGCCTAACGAATCCTTGAATGCACCATGCGAAATGGAGAATAGTCACTTTTAAGCATCGCTACATTAGGCATGTTCTTTCAAAGTTAGAGAATTTCACCTTCAAAAAACACCATCCGCCTAAGCGAATGGTGTCATGGGTTAAAAATCGAAATTATCAGGGTCTGGACCTGTGCGTTCATTTTTATTTAAGTCATCAATACGTTTCATATCTTCATTTGATAGTTCAAAATCGAAAATAGATGCATTTTCAACAATTCGACTTTCGTTAATCGATTTAGGAATGGTTACCACTTCATTTTGTAAATCCCAGCGTAATATAATTTGTGCAACTGATTTATTATACGTCTGTGCGATTTCCTTTAATGTTGGTTCTTCTAACAGTTTCCCTTGCATTAACGGAGACCAAGCTTCAAGTTGTATCTTATTTTCTTTACAGAATGCTTGTAGTTCTTTTTGCGTTAGACTTGGGTGATATTCTACTTGATTGACCATTGGAACGATTTCCGCATCAGCCAATACATCTTTTAAATGATGGATGTGGAAATTACTAACGCCGATCGCTTTTACTCGATTTTCTTTATAAACCGTTTCTAAAGCACGCCACGTCTCTTTGTATTTCCCTTCAACTGGCCAATGAATCAAATATAAATCTAAATACTCAAGTCCAAGTTTTTTCAAACTTTCTTCATAAGCAACTAGAGTTGTTTCGTAACCGAAATCTGAATTCCACACTTTAGATGTTATAAATAAATCTTCTCTAGAGATTCCCGCTTCTTTTATTCCTTCGCGAATCCCTTGCCCTACGCCTTCTTCATTTTTATAAATAGCAGCTGTATCAATACTTCTATAGCCATTTTTAATAGCAGTTTTTACGGCATCTATAACACTTGGTCCTTCTTCTACTTTAAATACGCCTAGGCCGAACCATGGCATTTCCACTCCGTTATGTAAGGTAGTGGTCGCTTGTAAATTTGTCGTCATATGATTTTCGTCCTCCTTAAAAGTACGTTAGGAGAAAGTATAGCAGTTTAAAAATTAATTTTGAAGAAAACTCACTCGAGTGGGAATATAAGGGACAAGCATTGACTTTTTGTCATATATGTGTCAAAATAGTTAAGTTAACAAGTAAGGTAGCAATTAAGATTTGAAATTCTGGCATCTACTCGATGTATTTGATTAAACTTATTCACACTGGCGCGACTATAGGGTCGCAAGGACGTAAAAGAAGGTAGGGTTTACGTTGCTTAAGGAACACACCCAGTGGACAAATGACCGCGGCACGGAAAGCAAGGAACACTTTCTTAGGAAATTATTCCCCGAATAATCGGGATGAAAAATATCATTCAGAGCTTTATGTTATCTTATTAATCAAAGGGACATGTCTTAAATGGCATGTCCCTTTTCCAATTCTCATGAATTACGTGAATCTACAATTTGAACAATTTCAATGAATATCATAAGCTAGAGAAGTAAGTATTTCTAAAGGAGTGAAAACAATGGCAAAATCGAATGCTAGTAAAAAGCGTGCTCACCAGTTGCGCAACATCGGCCGGGATGCTTCTGAGTTCAGAGGACAACATGTAATGAGTACTCATGTTAGAAAAACAAAATCCAAAAAAGAACAGCTGTATATGACAGCACAAAAACACAAAAAGCAATTCCGCGGAGGTTACGAACCATACGGAATTGCTTTTTATTATGATTTCAATCGCTTCAAGGTTTTATTCGCCTAAATCGACGTTATGATACACCTGTTGTACATCTTCTAAATCTTCAATCGCATCAATCATTTTCTCGAATTGAGCTTGAGTATCTGCTTCAAGCGTAATATCATTTTGTGCTAACATCGTTAATTCAGCTACTGTGAACTCAGTAATACCTATGTTTTTGAACGCTTCTTGAACAGCGTGGAATTGATCGGGTTCTGCATAAACAATGACAGACTCCTCTTCTTCCAATACGTCACGAACATCTACGTCAGCTTCTACTAATAATTCAAATACTTCATCAGCTGATTTTCCTTCAATCCCAATAACAGCCGTAGCATCAAACATGTACGCAACAGAACCACTCACACCCATGTTCCCGCCATTTTTCCCAAATGCCGCACGAACATCAGATGCTGTACGGTTTACGTTGTTTGTTAATGCATCTACGATGACCATTGAACCGTTTGGACCAAAACCTTCATAGCGCAATTCATCGTAACTTTCTTCAGAACCGCCTTTAGCCTTCTCAATTGCACGATCTACAATGGTTTTAGGTACGCTATATGTTTTAGCTCTTTCCAAAACAACTTTCAGCGCGCGATTCGATTCTGGATCTGGCTCGCCTTGTTTTGCAGCTACATAAATTTCACGACCAAATTTCGCATAAATTCTACTTGTATTTGAATCCTTTGAGGCTTTCTTTTCTTTAATATTATTCCACTTACGTCCCATATCTGTTCACTCACTTTCAAAATAAGTCTCGATTTTTCTATCGAATAAAACATGTTCATTTCTATTATTCTCACTGTTGAATTATACACTAACAGGGCAATACTTTTCGAGTCCTATTATGAAACTGGTAGTCTTTCGATACTTATACCTTCACTGGTGTAGCCAATTTCCATCGATTCAAATAGGCTTGATCAATAAATTCACTTCGATTTGCATATGCACGAATCACATCTTTAATTTCTTCCGCTTGATACTGATCATTTCGGTTGTTAGCTAATGAAGGGTAACCAGATCCTCGCTGTAAATAATCTGAACTTGCAACGGAATACCAACGGTCGTCTTCAAGCGATTTGCCATCTAATATGACATCATGAACACGTTTTCCATCATGTACGACTTCTGTATTACTTGAAACGTGCAGACGTCCGGCGAATTTGCCTCGGAAACCTGGACCTCTTCCATCCGCTAAACAAGTTTGGGCATCTAGTGCTTGTTCCAATGCCTCTTTAATGTCTTTACCTAATACATCAAACGTCGTCGGATTCAGTGGTGAAGGACAGATTTCAATCAATTTTTTATTTGAAATATCATCAAACAATCCTGCGTTCGCAATCCCGCTATTCATTAAGCCAATTTCGCATTCCAACAAATCTCTTAACCCATCTGCAATGAGATTCGTTAAAGGATTCTCTCCGATCACATCATGCCACAATGGTTGTGTAAGCTTGTACAACGGCTGACTCAACGCTTCAATTGCTCTTTCTTTATTCACTTTCAAAATATCCAAAATTCGTTCATCCGATTCTACACCATTTGTTTCTATAGTTTCTGAATGAAGAAGCGTGACCTGTTGGTCTTTTATTTCAATATCGACAATCCCTACATACTCACCATATTTTCCAGCACTATTTAAAATGGTACCTTCTATTATTTTTGCTTCTTTGTAGAGCTTGTGATCATGTGCAGACAGAATCACATCTAATTCTGGTATCTCTTTTGCTAATTCATCGTCTGCGAAAGTACCTACATGATTTAACAAAATGCAAAGATCATATTTCCCTTTATTCCGCTCAATTTCATTCACAATTGCCTCTTTGTACGAATGCATATGTACGCCTAACCCCTCGTTGAAAACACCCATATCGGGCGACGATCCGGTGATCAAAATACGCAGGTTGTTCTTATGAAGAATAACACTTGGGAAGACACCTTTAATCGGGCTTACATCTTTTTTCACTAAGTTGTTGCTGATAAAAGGCAACGAACTATTGCTCGCCATGTATTCAAGTGTATCGATGCCGTTAAACATTTCGTTATTTCCTATGGTCAGAGCATCATACCCCACTTCCTCAAGAAGCTCGATAGCCGCCATTCCTTTTGTACCTTGTAGTTCAATACTTCGGAAGTCCGCAAAATCGCCACCATCTAAGATTAATGTGTGTTCTTGAGTCGAGTGTTTAATGAGCGTGGATGCTTTTGCGAACTGATCAAAGTGGCTATGTATATCATTTGTATGGAGTATTCTAAGTCTCATGTTGTTCCCTCACTTTTCTTCTGCATGTATATGCTATTCTATATTACCGTTTATTTCCCTTTAATTGGGACGAAACGACATAACAAAAGGCTGCATCATTTCTCTTAAAAAAGAAATCATGCAACCTCGTTTGTGTTAATGAGTTGTTTTAGAATTAGCAATTGCTGCTGCCATTCGGTCGATGACAGGCACGGTGCTAGACTTTGTGTTTTGGGTTTGAATGGTGAATATGAGCCACTCACCATCCTTCGTTTTCGCATAACCTGCTAATGAACTAACATTATCCAAGCTCCCTGTTTTCGCAATCACGTTGTTTTTTGCAGGTGCAAGTTTTAGTCGCGTTCTTAATGTCCCACCAACAAAGCGATCATAGCCACCGGCGATTGGCATTCCTCTTAAGAAACTGCCATACCAAGGTTCAGAGCGAACTTTATGGAGCAATAAAGACAGTTGACTAGATGGAATTTTATTCGCATGTGACATACCTGATGCGTCTTCGAATACCCATTTGTTCACGTCAAGACCAACAGACCCTGCATATTCCCGCATGACTTTTAAGCCATTATTCCAGCTCCCAACGCCATACTTCACTTTACCCATTTCTTTCGCAAGCACTTCAGCATGCGTATTATTGCTTAGTTTTAAGAAAGGAACCATCAATTCTTTCACAGTCATTGATTTTTTAGAAAGTAATACGCGCGCATTTTCAGGAACTTTTCCTCTCAACACCTTTGATGTGGAACTGAACGTAATTCCTTTTGAGGCCAATGACTTTTTGAATACATCTAACGCGTATGCTGTCGGATTTGATACAGCAATCCATTCTTTTTTACCAGCAGTCGCAAGTGGTGCATTCCCTGTAATCATGATTTTGTTCGTGCCATATTCACGTTCGATTTTCAGTGTATTTTTATATCCTTTAGGTACGGTTTTAGATTTATTAATGACGCGCACAATATTTGTAGCTGGAGTAAGTGTCACTTTAGCAACTCTTCCATTGACTGAAGGTTTAGCTTCCACAATGACTGACCCTGCATCATAGTCTGCATTCGGTGACAATGTAAGAGCAGAAATTTGAGCCGCATAATAATACGATTCATCTTCCTTTGAAATACCTGGTGATAGTCGTTGAGTATCGTACCATGTATCGTCGCCAATTAGATGTCCTGAAACTCGTTTTACGCCACGATTAGCTAAAGTTGATGCAAAATTATCAAAATCTCGTTTCAATAAAGTCGGATCACCTTTTCCTCTCAAGTACATATCACCTTTTAAAGTACCACTTTTAACAGTGCCGTTAGTTAGAACATCAGTAGAGAATCGATAGTTTTCACCTAATGTTTCTAAAGCAGCAGAAGCAGTCAAAATTTTCAAAGATGATGCTGGCGTAATTCCTTTGTCAGCATAATACTGGTACACAATTTCTCCATTTGATGCTTTTCTAATCGTAACACTTGAAGCTGCAGCTTTCATTCGACTATCTGTCATGATGCTATTAATGGAATTCTTAAGGCTTGAATACGAAGTAGCTGCTTGAACTGTCGAAGTTTCTGAGACAGGTGTTAATACCATTCCACTAAAAATGATTGCAGTAGTGAGACCAATTAATATTTTTCGTCGAATTTTCACTTCTTACCTCCTGAATTTACATAATTACCTATTATTTTAGCATGAAATTATCAGATAATATTGTTTATTATGACCTATGTACACAATATAGCCAAATTGCCTAAAATCTCGACGTTTTACAACTTCTTGGTAATAAATCAAATTCATCTAGTTATTTAGTCTGTTTTAGTATGACTCATGTCCAATGTTCTATGTATAATTGCTGACTATTAAACTTGTCATTTCAAAGCTTAAAGTTGTAAATTTTGATGCTAATGTTGTGATTTTGGTGGCTAATGTTGTAAATTTGGACGCTAATGTTGGAATTTTTGCATGTAAAGTTAGAATTTTAAGGATTTAATATCCATATTTATTTTGAGAATCTGTAAAATTAAGTGAAATTTTGTCGAAATAAGAGTAGAACATATATACATACAAATGAGGGTGGATTATGAAAAGTATTAAATCAAAGCTGTTTATTGTTAGTTTTTTATTTTTACTCGTTCCTAGTTTAATTTTAGGGACGATCAGCTACACTTCAGCAAAAAATGGATTAGACGAAGCTGGAGAACAATCGATTAAAAATTCCGTTACTCAAGCTCTGCAATTAATTAATGCACTAAACGAACAAGTAGAAGCTGGAAGTTTGCCTTTAGAAGACGCTCAAGAACAAGTAAAAGTCTATCTTTTAGGGGAAATGGACAGTGAAGGTAAACGTCCGATTAATAAAGACATTGACCTGGGTGAAAACGGATATTTTGTGATTTACGATGAAGAAGGTCTTGAAGTTGCTCACCCTTCCATCGAAGGTCAAAATATGTGGGATGCTCAGGATAAAGAAGGTAAGCTCCTTGTGCAAGAACAAATTGCAACCGCGGTAAATGGCGGCGGATTTACAACTTATTCATGGAATTACCCAAACAATGAAAACAAAATTGGTCAAAAGATCATGTATAACGCGTTTGATGAGAACTGGGGATGGGTTGTAACAGCTGGCTCATATATGGATGACTTTAATGAAAGTTCAAATAGTATATTATGGACGGTTTTATTTACCGTTATTGGCTCACTATTAATTGGAACGATCTTGATTTATTTATTTGCCAACCACATTTCAAAACCAATTCAAGCTGTTAATAAACAGTTGGCTGAATTAAGCGAAAATAACATGACCGTAGAAAATCTTTCATTTAAGCGAAAAGATGAAATAGGTCAGTTAGCTTCTAGTTTGAACCGAATGAAAGAAAATTTACATCAAATGATTGTACAAATTTCAAATGTTTCACACGCTCTTGCAGCTTCTTCCGAACAGTTAACCGCGAGTGCGGAAGAAACGAATTTGGCGACAGAACAAATTGCTGGATCCATTCAACAAATTTCTGATAACGCTATACAAGAAACACAAATGGCTAAAGTTTCAGAAAGCACAGCTCAAACAATGGCAAGCAATTTAGAAACGATTCAACACCATGTGGAAGATGTCTCAAAATCAGCAAATGATTCCTATGTGAAAGTACAACGAGGAAAAGCAGAAATTCAACATTCATCGGATAAAATGCTAGAAATTCAAGAAAAGACAACACAAGCTGCATCTGCGATTCATGAATTAGGAAACAAATCCAATGAAATCGGAAACATTGTTGGCTTGATAACAGACATTTCCACACAAACTAATTTACTTGCTCTAAATGCAGCCATCGAAGCTGCACGTGCAGGCGAACATGGTAAAGGATTTGCTGTAGTGGCTGATGAAGTTCGTAAACTCGCAGAAGAATCGAATCGATCGGCTGCTCAAATTAGCCAACTAGTTGCAGACATCCAAGTCGAAATTAAACAATCTGTTCAAACGATGGCTGAGGGTGAAGAAAAAGTTCAAGAAGGTATCGTATCCATTGAAAGAACTGGACGAGAGTTCGAACAAATTGAAACATCGACCGATGAAATCGTAAAAATTGCCAAAACGGTGTTAGATTCCGTTAAAGATGTAAATGAAGGCACTGAAAAAATGGTGAAGGCTGTTTCAGATACGACTCAAATGGTCCTTCAATCTTCAGCTGAAGCTGAAACGGTTGCTGCTGCTTCTGAAGAACAAAGTGCTTCAATTCAAGAAGTTGCTTCTGCCTCTGCTTCTCTTTCAAAAATGGCTGAAGAACTTAGTGGGATTGTTAGTAAATTTAAGCTTTACTGATATTGAAAAATGATAAAGCCACATTCTTCCTATATTTATGGGAAGAATGTGGCTTATTTAATGATTAAGAATGTATGACTTACAAATATGGCTACTCTGGTAATCTTTTTTCAAAACGTATGTATGAATATAGTCGATAGCCCAAAATTAAAAACAACAATAGTCCCGCAAACCTCATAGGTCCTTCCAAAAAGACAATTCCCCCAATACCGACTAATGTTGCAATGACTGTTGTTATATTTCCAGCTACTCCATTAATCGGCTCATTGCTCACTACTAGAGTTCGCAATCCTTTTAAATCTTTCGCATAGCAATCCTCATGATATGGCACAACTTCAAACATAATTGTTGTCGTGACTAGGTCTCCTTGAAACTTAATCTCTTTTCCGCATTTTTCACAATACACACCTTTATTCAGCTTTAACTCCCCCGAGTCGAT
>JAHIWI010000261.1 GCA_018816185.1 Bacillota bacterium | reverse complement strand
TTGGACATTGCCTAAATGGCAGTATCTATATGGGAAGTTTCCATCCGGATTTACCTTAAACCGTTTCTACGATAGTTTGATGTTCTTAAGCGAAGTGGGAACGAACCGAGTATCTCGCTTTTACATGACTGGATTCATCCGATCATACTTGGTTTATATGTTTACGGGGATTATCTTACTGACAATATCTACAGTGTTTATTCAAAATGCCTTTGATGTCAGTTTTGCAACCCTTGCGCCGATTCGTTTTTATGAACTAATCATCGCATTGATATTAATAGCAGGTACAATTACAATTCTTTTAGCAAAATCTAGATTAACTTCTATTATTGCTTTGGGAGCAGTTGGATACTCTGTTGCCTTATTCTTTGTTGTGTTTAACGCACCTGACTTAGCCTTAACACAATTAGTTATTGAAACCGTTTCTGTCGCATTGTTTTTACTTGCTTTTTATCATTTACCAAGATTAAATCGACACGAAAATCGGATGCGTTTCCGCTTAGGGAATGCACTCGTAGCAATTGGCGTAGGTGTAACGGTAACGATTATCGCTCTATCAGCACATTCTCAAAAGCTGGTACCGTCTATTTCTTCTTATTATGAAGATACGGTGTATTCTGAAGCTGGTGGAGGAAACATCGTCAACGTAATTCTTGTAGACTACCGTGGATTTGATACCTTATTTGAAATTGCCGTTTTAGCCATCGCTTCTCTTGGGATTATCGCCATGATTAAATTGCGTTTGACGAAAAAGAAAGAGGTGAATCGCATTGAAAACGAATGATGTTATTTTACAAACAACGACGAAACTCATATTTTTCATCATTTTCCTTTTCTCGATTCATATCTTTTTTGCCGGTCATTACACACCTGGTGGTGGATTCGTGGGGGGATTGTTAACTGCTAGTGGTATCGTCTTATTGTTGTTAGCATTCGATTTAAAAACAGTCACTACCGCACTTCCGATTAACTACACTGTGATGACAGCAGTTGGATTATTATTGGCAATCGCCACAGCAGCAGGATCCATTTTCTTTAACGTTCCATTTTTCACACATGCATTTGATTACTTTGAATTGCCTTTATTAGGAAAACAGTCTTTACACACTGCCATGTTATTTGATACGGGTGTTTACTTAGTTGTTGTAGGTGTCACGATGACCATTATTCAATCGATTGGAGCTGATGACTAATGGAAATTATCATGAGTTTTGTTATCGGCTTTTTGTTCATGGCCGCTGTTTATTTAATGTTATCTAAAAGTTTATTACGAATTATTATTGGTACTGGCTTACTTAGTCATGGAGCCCATTTGCTTCTATTAACGATGGGTGGATTAGATGGTGACGCACCACCTGTCGTTTCACCAGGTGTTTCGAATTATGCTGATCCATTGCCACAAGCGCTTATTTTAACAGCGATTGTTATTAGTTTTGGTGTTACCGCCTTTTTCTTAGTATTGGCGTATCGCTCTTATCAAGAGCTTGAAACTGATAATATGAACTTAATGAGAGGAACTGAAGACCATGATTAATTTACTTTTGTTCCCCATTCTAATTCCATTTCTCTTTGCTTCCATCTTATTGTTATTTCCAAAAAATCGTTTAGCACAAAGATGGATTACGTTTGGAACATTACTTTTGACTTTGTTTGTTACCTTTGTTTTATTATTCAAAGTAAAAGCAGATGGTATTCAAGCTATAACACTTGGTAGTTGGCCAGCACCTTTTGGTATTTCAATGGTGTCAGATATGTTGTCGGTTTTACTCGTACTATCTTCAACACTCATCACACTTATTGTAGTTTGGTACAGCTTTTCATTTATTGACCGTGATCGGGAATCGTATTTTTACTACCCAGGTATTTTGTTTATGTTAACTGGTGTGAATGGAGCTTTCACCACTGGTGATATTTTTAATATGTTTGTGTTTTTCGAAGTGTTACTAATGTCTTCCTATCTATTGATCGTACTAGGAGGAGAGAAAATACAACTTCGTGAATCCATCAAATACATATTAGTGAATGTCATTTCATCCGCATTATTTGTGGTTACAGTAGCTTACTTATATTCTGTCATCGGAACGCTAAATATGGCTGATATATCTGTGAAAATTGCAGAAGTAAACCAACCCGGTATTATCACTGTTATTGCGGTATTATTTTTAATGGTGTTTGGACTAAAAGGGGCGATATTCCCTCTCTATTTCTGGTTACCGAGTTCTTACGCCGCTCCACCTATCCCAGTTCTAGCATTATTCGGAGCGTTGCTAACCAAAGTTGGGGTTTATGCAATCATGCGTACGTATACATTGTTCTTTACACTTGATCAGGCATTTACTCATGAACTATTGATGATACTTGCCATATTAACGATCGTTGCAGGAAGTATTGGCGCACTAGCTTATTTTGATGTTAAAAAAATCATTATTTACAACATCATTATCGCCGTAGGAGTTATCTTATTTGGTGCTTCACAAATGAATGAACCAGCTTTAATGGGATCTGTGTTTTACTTAATTCACGATATCTTAATCAAAGGCGCACTTTTCCTATTGATTGGTATCATCATTGCCATTACAGGAACTTCTGATTTACGCAAAATGGGTGGATTAATTAAGACATACCCAACTTTAGGATGGACCTATCTAATCGCTGCATTTGGTTTAGCTGGAATTCCTCCACTTAGTGGGTTTGTCGGGAAGTTATTAATTGTTCAAGGTGGATTTGAAGCAGATAATTTATGGGGGAGCATATTTATATTAGCTTCGAGTTTGGTTGTATTACTTTCCGTCATTCGTATATTCATTTATGCATTTTGGGGAGAACCAGTTAAAGTTCAGATGCTATCTTCTAGTGTGTACCGTGGATTATTTATTCCAGCGGTTGTATTAGTTGGAATTAGCGTATTGTATGGAGTTGGCTCTGAATGGCTTGTACCCTTTATGAGTGACGCTTCAAATGTAATGCTCGATCCAACTATTTATATTAAAGCCGTTTTAGGAGGTGCTTAAATGGCCTTTCAAATGATGATTAATTTTTTAATTGCATTTCTATGGATGTTTTTGACTGTGTCATTTAATGCCTCTACATTCATTGTAGGATTTTTACTTGGCGCTTTAATGTTATGGATTACGAAAGGCTTTTTCCCAGGTCGATTTTATATGCACCGAGTATGGGCTGTCATCTATTTAATAGGATTATTCTTTAAAGAATTAATCAGCGCAAATATTCAAGTCCTTTTCTTAATCGTTCAACCTAAAATGCCAATAAAGCCAGCTATTTTTGCTTTACCGATTGTGTTAGAGAAGGATTGGGAGATTACTTTACTATCTAGTTTAATCACATTAACACCTGGGACCCTTGTGATAGATGTATCGGAAGATTCTAAAACACTTTATATCCATGCTCTCAATTATGGCGATGCTGACGAAGCGATTGACTCAATCAAAAATACATTTGAGAAAGCCATTCAGGAGGTGAGCAGATAATGATGATCTTTTATTGGGGTGTGGTTATATTAATAAGCCTCTCTATGTTAGCGTTTATTTATCGGCTTATCAAAGGTCCTTCTGTACCAGATCGCGTGGTTGCACTCGATTCTCTAGGAGTAGCTCTTATCTGTATGATTGGCATGATTTCAATTTTAGCGGGAACTAGCTTTTTCTTAGAAATTATTTTATTGTTAGCCATATTAGCCTTCATAGGAACGGTTGCATTCTCTAAGTTTCTAGAGAAGGGAGAGATTATTCAACGTGACAATGATATTAGCTAACATTTTAATCATCTCAACGATCGTATTTGGTGTCATTTTTATTATCGTGACTGCAATTGGTTTAGTACGATTGCCAGACGTATACTCCCGAACTCACGCCGCATCTAAAAGTGCAACACTCGGTGTCATGTTTATCTTGTTAGGGGTGTTCTTCCACTTTTGGTTTATCGAAGGCCATATAAATACTCGAATTCTACTAGGCATCGTCTTCTTGTTTA
Organism: Bacillota bacterium; assembly: GCA_018816185.1. GTDB lineage: Bacteria > Bacillota > Bacilli > Bacillales_A > Planococcaceae > Paenisporosarcina. The sequence continues at coordinate 7,480 of JAHIWI010000261.1, read as the reverse complement.
TAACAGGTCCTGTAGGAGGTCATGTGATTGGTCGATCTGCTTATTTAACAGGCGTTAAAATGTGGGAAGGTTCAGTGAAAGATGATCTCGCTCCGGTCCTTGAGGAAAGAAGAAAAAAGCAATAGTAAAAGGCAACAGCTAATCCTTTGAGGGAATAAGCTGTTGCCTTTTTAATTAATAACCACGGTACGGATACCCTCCATAATAGGGGGGGTAATAGTATGGTGGATACTGCGGGTAATATTGATAAGGGTAGGGTCGGTATTGAGGATATAAAGCGGTGCCTAATAAACTACCAGCAAGTCCTCCCAAGAAAGGTCCCCCAAAAAAGCCGAGACCTCCTCCACCAAATCCGCGTCCAAATCCTCTACCATAGTAGGGACGATAACGATTCACCAAATGTCTCTCCTCCTCTCCTTCCTATCGTATGAATTCAAGGGTGAGAGACACAGGGTTAATGCCTACTCGGCTACTTCTTCACTCATTCGTTCAATTAATGTAGCTAAGGTACGTACCATGGCACCAGTACCACCTTTAGGACCTAAATCATGAGCAGAGGATGCATCAGATGTTCCAGCGATGTCTAAATGAATCCATGGTGTATTTTCAACGAATTCACCAACAAAACCACCGCCAAATATCATATGCCCATCACGGCCTGGCGAATTATTTAAGTCAGCAACATCACTTTTGCGAATTCTCTTTTTGTCATTTTCCGTTAATGGAAGGCGCCACACAAATTCGCCTGTCTCAACAGAAGCTTCCATAAATGTTTCGAAGAAGGCTTCATCATTTGTTAATGCGCCAGTTTTATCTTTACCAAGAGCAACGATTACCCCACCAGTTAGTGTAGCAACATCAACAATGTAATTAGCTCCCTGTTGTTTTGCATACGTTACGGAGTCAGCTAAGACAAGTCTGCCCTCAGCATCTGTGTTTAAAATTTCAATGGTTTTTCCACTCAAAGAAGTGATTACGTCATCAGGTTTAAATGCATTTCCTGAAATCATATTATCCGTAGAAGCAATTACAGCTATAACATTTTTAGTAGGTTGCGTTTCTCCGATAATACGCATTGCGCCTAAAACAGCCGCTGCTCCACCCATATCACCTTTCATACCTACCAAGCCATCTTTTGGCTTAATCGAGTAACCTCCCGTGTCATAGGTGATTCCTTTACCAACTAAACCGACAACATCTGTCCATTCATCAATCCCTTGATATTTTAATACCATTAAGCGTGGTTCTTCCGTAGAGCCTTGATTTACTGCTAAAATAGCTCCCATTCCTAACTCTTCCATTTCAGCTTTTCCTAATTCTTCATATTCAAAGTCATACTTTTCGGCAAGTTCTTTCGCATATTCTGCCATTTTTGTAGCAGTTAATAAATTTGAAGGCATATTGACTAAAGTTCGTGCTTCATTTACTGCCTCTGCGTAAATCATTCCTACTTCAAAATATGCCACAATTTCTTGTGAATCTGCATTTGTCATCATTTCAACATGATCTAAATAATGGTCTACTTCGTTAGATGATGTTTTATATCCCTGAACTTTATAAATCCCCATACCAATACCTTCAGATGCTAAGTAGGCAGCATCTTCAATAAGGATTTCGTCTTCAGCTGTAAATGAATCTAACCAAATCGTCACATTTGAAGTTTTTGTTGATACTAGTTCTTTTCCTACTAAACCAAAGATGTCTCTTAATTCATCTTGTTTCAATGTTTTTCGGTCACCTAAACCTACAAAGAAAATACGTTGAAGTTTTCCATCATTCAGTGCAGGTAATTTCGTGATCTTTTTACGATCACTTGATATATCCCCAGATTTCAACCATTTTTCTAATGAAGAACCATAAAACGAATTAAAATCTGACCATCCTTGTGTATTTTCTGGATGCTTAAATGTTCCTACAATTAAAACGTCACTTTGAATTTCATTGAAGTTAACCTCTGCTACTTGAACTTTCATTCTGAACCCCTCCATTTATATACTCTCGACTTCTATTATATATGAATATGTTCCGAATTTCGAATTATCTGAAGTCCCTTTCAATGAAAGGTTTCAGCTATTAATCTATGTTATAATTAAAGAACAAAACCTCAACTAGAAATGGTGGAATTTAAATGGATATTCTTACAAATACTCCACTCCTAGCTGCATTATTCGGTATTATTTTTGCTCAATTTGTTAAAATACCTATCGGCTATTTAATTACTGGAAAAGTGGACTGGAAACTATTCACTTCTACCGGCGGTATGCCTAGTTCACATTCTGCGGCTGTTACTGCTTTAACAACAGCGATAGCTTTTGAAACAGGTCTAGGCTCTCCTCTTTTCGCTGTGTCTGCTATTTTTGCGATTATCGTGATGTTTGATGCAACGGGTGTTCGTTTTCAAGCGGGGCAACAAGCCATCATTATTAATCAAATGCGTACCGACTTTCAAACTTTTGTGAGCCAATCAAAAGGATGGACGCAAAAGAAAGATATTGAAAAAATTGAAGAACTTAAGACTTTATTGGGACATAAACCAAGTGAAGTATTTATGGGAGCGTTAACAGGCATAGTAATCTCCATTTTAATTTATGCCTTCATCTTTTAAATTCAGTTAAAAAATGCCATGTAAACTCATTTGAGATTACATGGCATTTGACTTTTAATAATAGAAATTTTGATTTCCATTGCGACGGTCGCTTTCCGGGGGGCATGGCTTTAGCCGCTTCCTTCGCGAGCTCAGTCCAGGGTCTAAAGCTCACGCTGTTCCCCTCGGAGTCGCCGTCTCCATTTCAATCAACTGAGATCAATGTATATATAAATCTAATAATGGGTGTTTTCTTTATATTAGGATACATATATTTGATTTATATGTTCTCAACAAACTATTTCAAGGCAAGTGATTGGAAAATCTGCTCCTGCATCGCTTCGCTAGCTTCGTCGCAAAGAACATGACCAAATTGTCTTTGGTCATGTTCTTTCCTGCGGAAAAACGAAAGACGCTAGACCCCACAGAATTGCTGTCATAGACAGCAAATCCGAGGAGGCTGGCGTTTCGTCCGCGGAAAGCGAAAGAAATAGCTGACCACCTTATTTTTGATGAATTCAAAAGCCATGTAAACTCAATCGAGTTACATGGCTTTTCTTTTAAAACATTTGATATCCATTTTTACGAAGAAGTTTAATAACGATACCCGCAATGATTGCGCCAATTAAACCACTCGTTAAGATCGTAATATCTGCAAAGTGTAAAGATAACAACTTATCTCCAAGAGCTTGGAAAGCCATTACTGGTTGAGTGAAGTATTCAAAGAAGTCAACCTCATCTATTATCAAGATTACAACAATCGGATAAACAATCGCCATTAACCAGGTCATGCGTAAAAGCATGTTTAATAAGAAACCAATCCCAAAGAACATAACTAAAAATATTAATACGGATAACATCATTGTGACAAGTGTAAAATTACCATCCATTCTATTTTTCCCTCCATGCTTCCTTTTCTCAGTTTACATGATTGGGAATTGCCTTTCAATCTCCTAGCTCTATGTTCAATGCTCTGTAACAATTGGCGATTCGAATTCTTCTATATTTCTTTATTTCCACATATAAAGACCCTTTTCGACAAATTCACGAAAAGGGTCTTTATGGTGTTATTTTATTTTCTTCCTGATCCCGAACAACATGTACATGTTTCTGATCCACCAAGACGCAATTGGAAGTATCCTTCACCTTTACAATATGGGCATTGATTGGGTTGACCACTTTTTTTATTTGATTTCATACTTACATCTCCCTTTATTTCTTAATATTCTGATAATATAGCATGCGTCTTAATGCTTGTAAACAAATAAAAAAGAAATGTAAACGAATACATTTACCTTATTCTTATTTTATCTCCGTTTTACTCGTTTATTCTCACTTTCTTAAATATATTTTTCACGTATTTTGATTTTCTACGTTGCGTCTTGGTAGCATTCCTGTAAATCGTTACAGAAAACAAAAAAAGCTCCCATCAGAAATTCTGATGGAAGCTTTTCAATCATTTTATAGTACGTTAAATTTACCTTTTTTCACAACTAATGAAGGGCCACCTAACATATAAAGAGCACGGTTATCGACCATTTTCTTCATAAATGAAGCCTTAGCACCTGTCACTTTTTTACCGAAAACAACACCAATTGCATCGTCTTCTCCAAGTGAACATACGCTACCTTTTAAGTCAGGAACAAATGTCTCTGTTTCTTCACCATTAATAAGAGCAATAAGGTTTTTTGCAACTGTAACACCTTGTTGCATTGCAATTTGTGCTGTTGGAGGATATGGACGATTCACTTCTTCGTTAATTAATAACGCACAGTCACCAACGATAAATACATCATTGTGACCAGGAGCTCTCATATCTTTTTCAACTTTAACGCGCGCACGCATATTTTCAATACCAGTTTGCTCGATTAAACGGTTTCCGCGTACTCCGGCTGCCCAAACGACAGTTCCAGCTTTAACGAAATCAAATTCTTCTTCACCTTTTTTAATCTTAACGCCTTCAGGAGTTGCTTCTACAACTGGTGTACCAATTGAGAATTCGATTCCTTTAGCTTGAAGATGACCAACTGCATATTCAACCAATTCAGGATCAAATCCTGGTAATACCATTGGTGCTGCTTCTACGCATAGTACGCGTACTTTTTCTTGTGGCACATCAAATTCTTTGCAAAGCTCAGGGACACGGTTACCTAATTCACCTAAGAATTCAATACCTGTGAAACCAGCTCCACCAACAACAATCGTTAAGCGACTATCGTCTTTAACTTCTTCCATTGACCATGTAGCAAATTGATATTCAATGTGCTCGCGAATTTGACGAGCAGCTTTAACATTTGCAATTGATAATGCATATTTATCCAAACCAGGAATTCCGAAAGTTTCGCCTTCGAATCCAAGACCGATGACTAAATAGTCATACGTAAATACACCGTTATTCGTTGTCACTTGCTTACCTGCGATATCAATGCCTTCAACAGAAGCTTTAATAAACTTCACTTTGTCTGCTTTAATAACATCAGCAATATCATAACGAACTTGATCCGGACGTAATGTTCCAGCAGAAGCTTCATGTAACCATGTTGACTCATAATGATAATCATTTTGGTTAATCAAAGTAATATCTGCAACATCGACACCAATCATTTTTTGTAGATTGACTACAGTTGATAATCCGCCATATCCGGCGCCTAATACTAAAATTGTCGGTCTTTTCACGAAGATCGAAACCACCTTTGAATAGTTTTATATACACAACTTAAGTCAAACAAAAAAGAAGTATTTACATACTTCAACGTTGACTAGAGTCGATTTGTCCATTTTTCGACAAACGTACTATCTCTATGATAGTCCTTTTGAGTAAGGTTTTCAATAGAATGTTGTCAAGTGTAAAAGGTTTGAATTTTTCAGAAAAAGACAAAGTTTTTATAGTCCTAGCAATTTTCAGGTGTTCCCTCTTTAGTAGCGGTTTTAAATGAAGATCCGCATCCACACGAAGCAATGGCATTTGGGTTCTCAATCGTAAAACCACCGCCCATTAATGATTGTTTATAATCAATAACTGTTCCATTTAATATCGGAGCATCTTCTTTTGAGACAAGAATTTCTAAACCGTGTTGTTCTAAAAGTGTATCGTCATCTTGCTTCATTTTGTCAAAAGCCATTCCATATGACAAACCGCTGCATCCGCCACCATTTACTGAAACTCGTAAAAAAGCGCCTTCTTCTTGGTTATGTTTCATCATTTCTTTCACTTGGTAAGCAGCTGACTCTGATAATTCTACTAATTGTGTCATACGTACCACCTTCCTTCTTATTCTTATCATATCAAGTATGGGGCACTTCATTCAAGAACAACAACTTCTTCATTTCAAACAAATCTAACCTTTTTTCGGTATAATAAAGATATTAGGTTTTAGAAATGAGGAATATGCATGGAACTCACTCCACACTACCAAAAAGAAATAGAGTGTTTGCATTGTAAAAAGAAATTTAAAACAACTAAATTACGTTCTAAATTTGTGAAAGTTGAAAAACAGGAAAGTGATTTTCAACCTGTTTATTTAAATAATGATGCGAATCCCTTGTTTTATAATGTGTTTGTTTGTGAACATTGTGGATTTTCATTTACTGAGGATTTCACAAAATATTTCGCACCTGGTGTCAAAGAAGAAATTCAAGAGAAAATTTCTGCAAATTGGACACCACATTCTTTTGGCGACGAAAGAACCATTGATCAAGCGATTTCAGCTTATAAATTAGCTTATTTAAGTGGTACTGTAAAAAAAGAAAAGGCAGTAGCAATTGCTGGACTAGCTTTAAGAACGGCTTGGCTATACAGAATCAATAAAAACCAAGAACAAGAATTACGTTTCATATCAATTGCACGGAATCTATATAGTGATTCCTATTCCAGCGAAGATTATGCAGGAACTCAAATGTCTGAACTACGAATTATTTACATGATTGCTGAATTATCACGTCGTTTGGGCGATCGAGAACAAGCAACTCGCTTTTTCTCAAGAGCGATTGAAAAGCAAAGTTCTACTGTAGAGCCAAAATTGATCGAAATGGCAAAAGAACAATGGCAATTGATGCGTGAAGAAAAAGAAAAAGGAGCCCAATAGAGGCTCCTTTCTTTACATAGTCTAGCGACACTTTTGTTTTAAAATACTTGTTCTACTTCAACGACACCTGGAACTTCTTCCAATAGTGCACGTTCAATACCTGCTTTTAATGTAATTGTAGAACTTGGGCAGCTTCCGCATGCACCTAGAAGACGAAGTTTTACAATGCCTTCTTCAATATCAACAAGCTCACAATCTCCTCCATCGCGGAGTAAGAATGGGCGTAATTTATCTAGTACTTCTTGAACTTGTTCTGTCATCATTGTATCAGTCATATCTTTCGACTCCTTTCCTTATAATCATTATAATGTGAAGAGAAGAAAAAATCCATTAGTTAATCCAAAGGAGCTTAAACAGAATGGACAAAAAATCTGTTTCAATCGATATTTACGGTGCTGATATCATTTGTGCGAGCTGTGTGAATGCACCGACAGCCAAAGATACTCATGAATGGCTACAAGCTGCTATAAGCCGAAAATACCCTAATCATTCTGTTTCATTCACGTATATCGATATTGAGAAACCAATTGAAGAAGAACGCCACCAAGCAATAGCAAATCGCATATTAGAGGACGAGTTTTTCTATCCACTTGTTATAATCGATGGTGAAGTTGTTGGAGAAGGATATATTCAATTGCAGCCGGTATTTTTGGAATTAGAAAAACACGGATTTACAAACGAATAAAAATGAAAAAACCGAGAAGTATATGATTAGCTTCTCGGTTTATTTTATCCATTATCCCAATTGGAAATGCATATGAATTCATTATTTTCCCTAAAATTAATTTATTGAAACGAATGATTAATATTT
>JAHIWI010000260.1 GCA_018816185.1 Bacillota bacterium | reverse complement strand
GCATGGCAAGCAACCATCTCAATATCATTTAAAGGCACGACAAACCCATTGACATTATGTTCAATGACCTCAGGAATACCGCCTATATTTGAACCGATACATGGAACACCACACGCCATCGCTTCAATTAATACTAATCCAAATGCTTCTTTCTCTGATAATAAAAGCTTTAAATCACTGATGGCGTATAGTTCTGATAAATTATCTTGCTTGCCTAAAAATAGAACATCTTGTTCAAGGTTTAAACTTTTCACCAATTGAACAATGACATTCATCTCTGGGCCATCCCCTACTAACAATAATTTGGCTGGCATTACTTTACGTATGTAAGCGAAACTGTTTACCACGTCCGGAACGTGCTTAACTTTTCTGAAATTAGAAACATGGATGATTACTTTTTCATCAGCATTAATATTAAAGTAGGATCTCAATTCAGATGTATCTCTTGGAACGTATTCTCGTTCATCAATAAAATTAAAAATAGTCTCGATTTGTTGGTCGGGTTCAATTAACTCCATCGTTTGTTGTTTTAATGATTCAGAAACGGCAGTAACGATATCTGATTTTTCAATGCCATATTTTATAGCACCTTTTAAAGATGAGTCATGGCCCAAAACGCTAATATCTGTCCCGTGAAGCGTTGTGACGATTCCAACGTGTTGATTTGCCATATCACGAGCTAAAACAGCACAGACAGCATGTGGTATCGCATAATGTACATGTAATACATCTAAGTTCTCTTGTTTAATCACTTCAGCCATTTTGCTAGCAAGTGCAATGTCGTATGGAGCATATTGAAAGACTGAGTAACTATTTACCTCCACTTGATGGAAATAGATGTTTGGCACCATTCTATTTAAACGAAAAGGCATGCTCGACGTTATAAAATGAATTTCATGTCCGCGCTCGGCAAGAAGCTTTCCAAGTTCTGTTGCAATGACACCTGATCCACCCACTGTTGGATAACAAGTGATACCGATTTTCAACTTTTTCACGTGGCTTCCCCCCTTACGAACGTCTCTCTTGCAATAATCGCCAATCGACAAAGCCTTCTTGTAATCCTTTTAATAAAACTTCTGCTGTACCCATATTTGTCGCAAGAGGAATTTGATATACATCACACAAACGAATCAAAGCCGTAACATCAGGTTCATGGGGTTGTGCTGTCAATGGATCTCGGAAAAATATAACCATATCCATGTCATTGGTAGCAATTCTAGAACCAATTTGTTGATCTCCACCTAAAGGCCCTGACTGATAGCGAAAAACTGCTAAACCTGTTTCATCAATAATACGTTGTCCAGTAGTTCCAGTAGCAAATAGTTCGTGTTCATCTAATATATCTCGATAGGCTGTCACGAATTGAATTAAATCATCTTTTTTTCGATCATGTGCGATTAAAGCAATTTTCATGATGTTTACCTCCATTTTTACAAAACATTTTCTAAACCATATATTAATTCTTCTAAATCCATTACTTTTTTAATTGAAAAGCTCACACCGGACATAAAGGATTGTCGATTAAATGAATCGTGCCTAATTGTTAATAATTGACCTTCTCCTCCAAATAGTACTTGTTGATGTGCGACGAGTCCAGGCAAGCGCACGCTATGTATCGGAATTCCTTCATAAAATGCTCCTCGAGCACCTTCCAAGGTTTCTTTTTCATCTGGATGCCCTTGCATGTGTTCAATTCGATTCTCTGAAATAAGTTGAGCTGTTTTGTAAGCAGTTCCAGAAGGTGCATCTAGTTTATGATCGTGATGCATTTCAATGATTTCTACATCTGGGAAATACGATGCAGCCATTGCAGCAAACTTCATCATAAGTACTGCACCTAGTGCAAAGTTAGGAGCAATTATACCGCCTAGATGCATTCTTTTCGCTAGTTCAGTGCACTCTTTTAGCTGCTCTTCTGTAAAGCCAGTTGTTCCAATTACCGGACGAACCTCAGACATTAAACACATTTTTGTATGCTCATATACTTGATGAGGTGTCGTTAAATCGACAAAAACATCCGGTTTTTGTTGATTTAGGAGATCTTTTAAATCAAGGTAAACAGGAACTGTATAACTAGACGGAAACTCCGATGATTCACTTAAATGACGACCAATATCTTTATAGTCTAACACCGCAACTAATTCAAACTCAGGATGATTCATTACTGTATGTACCGCTTCTTGTCCCATCTTACCGCGCGGACCACCAATTGCAACACGTATCATCATTCTTCCTCCTTCAATGTCCATCTATTTTGATCGCGTGATTTAAACTTGTTCATAACACGATCGAGTGCATGTTGCATATCAATATTTTGAGCATTAGCAAAACAAACTAATACGAAGAAAAGATCACCTAACTCTTCCTCCATACTTTTCTCTGCTTCAGATTCTTTCTTTTTTTTCATTCCATATACATGATGGACTTCACGTGCTAGTTCACCAAGTTCCTCTGACATTCTGGCAAGCATTTCAAACGGAGGAAAATACCCCTCTTTAAATTGACCTATATATTCATCTATTTCTTTTTGAACCATATGTAATGTCTTATCTTGACTCATTAAAATTCACGCTCCTATTCCTATCCTATAAAATAACGAATGATATTGTCAAAACTATGAAAATGAATGATAATTACGAAGTGTTCGAAATATGGGAACGGGGTGTTTGCATGCTTAAAGGCATTCGATTTAAAAATATATTCTTTATTATGTTAGGTGCAGCCATATTTAGTTTTGGTTTTGTCCATTTTAATATTCAAAACCAGTTAGGTGAAGGTGGTTTTAGTGGGATTACCTTAATCCTCTTTTTTGTTTTCAAATTAGATCCAGCATTAATGAACTTAATATTAAATATACCAATGTTTATACTCGGTTGGCGATTACTAGGAAGAAAAGTATTTGTATATACAGTTGTAGGGACTGTATCCGTTTCGATTTTCTTGAAAATCTTTCAGATTTATGAAATTGATATTCACATAAAAGATGATTTATTTTTAGCGGCATTATTTGCGGGTGTTTTTGTCGGAATTGGTTTAGGAATTATCTTCAGATATGGTGGAACCACTGGAGGCGTCGATATTATCGCTCGCTTAGCTCACAAATATGTGGGATGGAGCATGGGTAAAACAATGTTTATCTTCGATGCAGCAGTTATCCTATTGTCGTGGTTAACATTTTTAGATTCTCGCTCCATGATGTATACATTAGTTGCGGTATTTATCGGCGCGCGGGTGATTGACTTTGTTCAGGAAGGTGCATATGCAGCCCGTGGTGCATTTATCATATCTGAGTTTCAAAATGAAATTGCTGATCGAATTTCACTTGATATGGATCGTGGCGTGACCGTATTACGTGGATTTGGACACTTTACTAAAGCAGATCGAGAAGTTCTATATTGTGTAGTGGGCAGAAATGAAATCGTTCGCTTGAAAAATATCATCATGTCTATTGATCCTCATGCTTTTGTGTCCGTTACGGAAGTTCATGATGTTATGGGAGAAGGATTTACTTTAGATGGTGAGAAAAAACCGATAGATTGAAAAACACACCTAGCAAAGTCTTTGCTAGGTGTGTTTTATTATCATCTATTCTGAACGACTCATACCAGTGTAGATTAAAATCAAACGAGTTAGCTCAAGTACAGCAACTGCAGCAGCAGCAACATAAGTCATTGCGGCAGCGTTCAGTACTTTCTTCGCATGTTTTTCTTCTTCATTGCGAATAACACCTAGAGAAACAATTTGATTCATCGCTCTGCTTGAAGCATTAAACTCAACTGGTAAAGTTACAATTTGGAATACTACACCAATTGCTAATAAGGCGATACCTAAAAGCAACATGCCTGATAGGTTGGCAAAAATACCGATTAAAACGAAAATCCATGACGCATTCGAAGAAATGTTTGCCACAGGAACTAAAGCGTGACGGAATTTCAAGAATGAATAAGCTTCTTTATGTTGAATCGCATGTCCAACTTCATGGGCAGCAATTGCTGTTCCAGCAACTGAAGCTTCATGATAGTTCCCAGAAGAAAGAGCAACAATTTTTGTCATTGGATTATAGTGATCACTCAAAAATCCGCGGCTTTCAACAACTTTCACATCTTGTAAACCATTACTATCTAAAATCAAACGTGCCACTTGTGCACCTGTCATACCAGAAGTTGAACGTACTTTTGCATACTTTTTGTACGTACTTTTGACTTTAAATTGCGCGTAAAGTGGTAACAACAAAATTACCGCAAAGTAAATCAAAAAAGAATAACTCAAATCGACCATCCTCCTAATTTCTATCTATCTCTTATTTTATAGATATGCTATAAATTGAGCAACTATTTCGACTGCTGCAAACGTGACAATTTAATGACCATAATCGCTAATAAAATACATGCAATTGATAACCAAAACGTAAAATAGCCAATAGATTGAGTATATTCACTCAGACTTCGATAAATTGGCATTTGTCCAAATACATAATCGATCACATCATTATGTAAGGTCCAAATAGCGGCAAGTAAGACATGAATCCATTTAAATCTATAAAAAGGAATGTACAATACTGCTTGCAACGCCATAGCAAAATGACTAACCACCAACATCCATCCTTCAAATCCAATAGGACCAGTTTCTACTTGCGTCCAAATGTTCATGACGACAGCCCAAAGTCCATATTTCACTAAAGTGATAAGAGCAAGTGCTTCAATCAATTTAAAATTTAATTTTAATAGCCATCCAAATAAGGCAATGGTGAAAAACAAACTTGCCGTTGGTGAATCAGGAACAAAAATCAAGAAGATTGGTGGAGTAATCTCTAGTTGACTTTGATACCAATAATAACCAAATAAAGTTCCAAATAAATTTACGATGAATAAAAGCCACATAAATGATTTATGAAATAAAATGAATTTCACGTATGTAAAGATAGTATTCACTAAAAACGACTCCTTATGTATTAGAAAAACATAACACGTTCTCACTATAGTGCATGCAATGCCTTTTCTTATACTGATATCCTTAAATTAATACTCCCAAATCAGTACAAAAAAAGAGTCAGTTTCCTGACTCTTTCTAAGTACTATCATGGACTTAATTCATCAATAAATTGTGATAATTTTTGTAAATCTTCGTCCGAACCTTCCCACTGACCAGCAGGCATTGTGCCAATACCTTCTTTTGCAATTTTCGCAATTTCTTCAGCAGTATATTCAGTTGTAGCTAATGATGGTCCAAGTCCGCCTTCATAAGCATTACCATGACAGTTAATACAGGAAGATTCCATGTAAATCTGATGGCCTTCTGCTGAAGTATCGAATTGTGCTTCTTCACGAATTTCACCTTGAGCTTTTGCTGCTTCCCAGTCGTGGTTCACAACAGATTCCCAAGTTAAGAAAATGATTGATGCAATAGCTAACAACATGAATGCTGTTGGTAAAGGACGTTTAAATGGACGACGCTCTGGACCTTTGTCCAAGAATGGCACAAGCATTAATGCACCAAAAGCAAGTCCAGGCATTACGATAGCTCCAATAACATTGTATGGTCCTGAAGCAAATTCATATTTTAATAATTGATACAAGAACAAGAAATACCAGTCCGGTAATGGAATATAACCAGTATCTGTTGGATCCGCTTGTCTTTCAAGTGGTGAAGGATGAGCAACAGTTAAGATTAAATATCCTACTAAGAAGACAGCTCCAACTAACCATTCTTTCAATAAGAAGTTAGGCCAGAACGCTTCTGTTTTTCCCGGATACTCGGAATAGTCTTTTGGAATATTCGGTTTGCGATTAGCAGGTATTCGAGAATCCCCGACAAATTTCATCCCTTTTCCGCGATGCATAGTGTTCCCTCCTTTTAGAAGTCATCAAAGACGCTGTTTTTACAACGGTCCTGAAATACCTTGTTTACGAATCATGATAAAGTGTGCTGCAAGCAACCCAAGCAAAGCAGCTGGTAAGAAGAATACATGAATCGCAAAGAATCGAGTTAACGTTTGAGCACCAAGAATGGTCTCATCTCCAGCTAACAAGGTTTTAATTGCGCCACCAATGAATGGTACAGACGCCGCAATTTCAATGCCTACTTTCGTTGCAAACAACGCTTTCATGTCCCAAGGAAGTAGATAACCTGTGAAACCTAAACCTAACATAACGCCGAAAATTAATACGCCGACTACCCAGTTAAGTTCACGAGGTTTTTTATAAGAACCTGTAAAGAATACACGCAATGTGTGTAGGAACATCATCACAATTACGAGAGAAGCTCCCCAGTGATGCATTCCACGTACAATTTCACCGAATGCAACTTCATTTTGTAAATAGTAAACCGATTGCCAAGCATTTTCGATATCTGGTACATAATACATTGTTAAAAACATACCAGAAAGAATTTGTATTACAGTTACGAAGAATGTTAATCCCCCGAAACAATATACGAATGCAGAAAAATGGTGTGCAGGGTTTACGTGCTCTGGAACTTCATGGTCTGCAATATCACGCCAAATAGGAGTAATATCCAGACGTTCATCCACCCAATCATAAATCTTATTTAGCACTGACGTCGTACCCCCTTACGTTAAACTAATGTATTTGGTCGTATTTTACCGATTTCTAACAGACCGTCTTTTTCACGCACTTCAAACTCATCCAACGGACCAAGAGGTGGTGTACCTTTAATGTTTTGACCATTTTTTTCATAACGGCCAGCGTGACATGGACAGAAGAACTGATCCGGGTGGTCTGGACTACCAGCCCAGTTAACCGTACATCCTAAATGCTTACAAACAGGTGAAAGGGCAATAATCTTATCCCCACTCTTGTAAACCCATGCCGTACTTGTCACTTCAGACGTATACCATGCATCAACTTGCTCAAATGAAAAGTCTACTCGTTCTGGTACTTCAGTAAGTTCAGCTACTTTTTTGCTTGTCGGAATAAAATCTCCGCCTTCTGCTTTTTGCAATACTGGATCTACTGCAAAACGTACCATCGGCATCATCATTCCCGCGGCCATAAATCCACCGACACCCATCAATGTGTAGTTAAGGAATTGACGTCTCGATACACGATTATTACTCATGTTTTTCCCCCCTCTAACTTAAAGGTCAGTCCAAATGGACATACTTGTACTAAATAGTAAAACTAGGACAGTTCTATGATATATCAATAAAAAAGGTTGGTCAATATTCCATTAGGTTCCTACTGACACTTTGTGAACATTTCTTGAAGGTTATTCAACTGTTTTCGCCCAATTATTTGCAAAAACGGGAACCACCTGTCGAATTTGATCGTCCAAAATGGATTGTCTTAACTTTTGGTCCATATTTTCTAAAGGAATAGATGGCGTATATATCACATCGATCTCAGGAGCTTCTGTCGCCCACTGCATATCACATGAAATAAAGAAATGATGCTTAAAACCCGCCTCAGTAAGGACATTCTTCCATTCGGTAGCTAAAACCGAACGACTAGATTGCGGTGTATATGTAACAGGCGGCATTAATACAACGCGCCCTTTAAATTGATTTTCCATAAAAGCGGTTAAAGACATTAAGAAATCCGCTGTTCCAGCACTTTGTTTTATGTGCGAAGCTCGTCCATCTACAAGTAAGAGTGGAATGATTGCCGTATCTACAAATTCTTTTTGCTCTATAAACGTCGTTATATCTTTTGAATTCCAATACATCGTAAATTTCACCTCAAAAAGACTTCATCGAAATCGATGAAGTCAAGATTTTGTCGATTCTTTTATTCCTTGCAGAATGGTCGAAAGTTCAAAGAATCGCTCTTTATCATTTGCATCTAATGCTTCATCGATTTGTTTTAAAATATGCTCTTCACGAAAAGTGTGCATACTTTCTTCTAAAACCTCTTCAGCAAGTTTTCGATCCTTATCATTCGTATTTAAATATGTTGGCATATAAGGGTTTTCTTCAAGTACTGCTAAAAATTCTGAACTTGCAGGGACGTTCGGGAAGTTTAGTTGAATATACATATCTTCTGAAGGATGCAATCGTAAATCATGGAATGATTTTTCTGCATCTGCTGTCATTAAATTCCCTTTATAAAATCGAAATGGAACGCCTGAGGACTCTGTTACAGACATGACCATCGCACGAGGACAATAGTGAGCTTCTTCAACAAAATGAACTTTTTGAAGTAATTCATCGTGGCTTAGTAAATAATTCAGGATCCACACACATTCTCTACGTTTCATCTGATATCTCTTTAGAAACCATCGAACAAATTCCTTCTTTTCCATTACAGAAACAGATGCGGTCATGTTACTCCTCCTTTCAATTTAAAGAATCAATTAAGTCTTGCCAGCGCTCTTCATGTGGTTGAAGAGAAGCTAATAGTTTACCTACTTCTAGAGCTTCTGATCGTTTTCCTTCTTCTAAAAGAAAATAAACGTATTTTTCTAAAAATAGTGGATCTTCTTTATGGTCAGTATATGCCAAAGAATAAAATTCGTATGCACGTTCATAATTTTCTTCTCGTGCATATGCTTCAGCAGCAAATGGATAAAGTGCGGACCAATCATCCTGATCTTTTGATACCGTTTCAATCAGCTCAATAACATCTTCATCTCGTTCTTGGGTATGGAAAAATGAGATTAGTGTAACCGTTGCTTCCATATATTCAGGATCTAAAGCAATCGCTTGACGTAAATGGTCTTCAGCCTCTTGTGTTTTCCCTAATTTCAAAGCTAGTTTACCAGCAAACAAATACAACTCTTTGTCATATTCATCACGACTAAGCCCTTCCATTATGGCTTCATACGCTCGATCATTCTCTTCAATCATCAATAAAGACTGTGCTAATAACAAATGAGCAGAGAAATAATCCGGATCTAATGTTTTTACTTCTGTTAATTTACGAATAGCTAGCTCAAATTGTTCAGCTTGAAAAGCTGCGTGCGCATAACCGAACAATAAATCAGGGGTTACATGATGGTCTAATGATTCCTCATAGTAAGGAAGAGCTTCTTCGTAAGCCGCTCCAGCAGTTAAAACCTCTGCTAGTCGTTCTGAAAGTCGAATGCTCGCAATTTCATCTTGGTCACGTTTCAGTTCTTCGTATAAGCGTACTGCTTCTAAGTACTTACCCGTTTCTAACATCAATTCTGCCTTAGCAAACTTCAGTAACGGTTCATCAGGCATTAAATCCAGTGCTTGATTAATTCGTTGTTCAGCCGCTTCGTAAAATCCTTGCATTTGGTAATAATCAGCTAGACTTAATAACGCTTGTGGATACACTTCTTCATGAGGCTCAATGCTCGATAACAATAACAGAGCTTCATCTTCTTGATCAATTTCCATTAACAAATGAGCACGGTCTATTTTAATTTGTGCTTCTTCTGGAAATAAAAACTGAATATGTTGTAAAATTTGATCAGCTTCTTTTAAGTAACCAGTTCCAACTAACATTTCTGCGATTTCATATTGTGTGTCGGGTTCACTAGCAAGAAGAAGTGGTTCGATTAACAATTGCACTTGCTCTAGATTACCTTCTTTAATTGCTTTTTCAAATTGACTATACTCCATTTTTCATCACCCGTTTTCTCTCTTTTCATACCATATGCTACATGACGCTTGAACCATTCACAAGAAAAAACTCCCCGTTTAAAGGAGAGTTCACGTTGTTTTCACATTTTTTAAATGCTCAAAGAAATTAGGATATGAAACTGAAATGCATGAAGGGTCATCTATTTCAACAGGCTCGCTTGCAATAAGTGATGCAATAGCACCCATCATTCCAATTCGATGATCCCCATAAGAGGTCACTGTACCTCCATTTAATTGAATAGGTCCTTTAATAATCATTCCATCATCTGTTGCTTCAATATTTGCACCTAACTTTTTCAATTCATTCACAACTGCTGTAATCCGATCGGTTTCTTTTACTTTTAGTTCAGCGGCATCTCGAATCACCGTCGTTCCAGAAGCTTGTGTTGCTAATAAAGCGATAATCGGCAACTCGTCAATTAAACGAGGGATTAACTCTCCGCCAATTTCAATCCCTTTTAGCTCACTAGATTTTATTCGAATATTGCCAAAAGGTTCTTCTCCATTTGTAATGGATTCCTCAACCTTAAGATTCGCACCCATTTGTGAAAGAACATCTATAATACCGGTTCTCGTTGGATTTAATCCGACATTTTTCAACATGATATCACTATTATCAGTAATAGCGCCTGCAACTAAAAAGAACGCTGCTGAAGAAATATCTCCTGGTACATCAATATGTGTACTCACCAGTTGTTGTCCACCACGCAAATGAATATCCCCATCGATTGTTTCAACTTGTACACCAAATTGTCGCATCATGCGTTCTGTATGATCCCTGGTAGGCTCGAGTTCAGTTACAATCGTTGTTCCTTCAGAGTTTAACCCTGCAAGTAATATGGCTGACTTTACTTGTGCACTGGCTACAGGCATTTGATATGTAATGCCTTGTAAAGTTGTTCCTTGAACTGCTAGTGGCGTATACTGTCCTCCACTTCGTCCAAGAATTTGAGCACCCATTTGGCGTAGAGGATCAATCACTCTCTTCATCGGTCTTTTCGCAATCGAATCATCACCAATCATGACAGCGTAAATTGGTGAAGCTGCTAAGATGCCCAGTAGTAATCGAGTAGTAGTTCCTGAATTTCCTGTATTCAAAATGTCTTGAGGTTCATTCCAATTCTTTATTCCATCCGATTCAATCGAAACTTGGTTTCCATTGACATCTATCTTGACGCCAAGCTTTTGAAAACATGAGATGGTACTTAAACAATCGTCACCTAACAAAAAGCCATCCACTGTCGTTTTTCCTTTAGCCATTGCTCCAAACATAATCGATCGATGAGAAATAGACTTGTCCCCTGGAATTGTAATTATCCCTTTTAGGGAAGCTTTTTTTGAAGACTGTATCATTTTGTCACTACCTCTCAAAATTCTAGGATATATAGGTTTCAAAAGTTGTTTCTTGATTTAGATATTTTTGTGCTAATTTCTGGTCATCCGAGGTTTGGAAACTGATCACTAATATTCCGAATACATCTTCTCTTGTTTCTACTATTCGTATATTTGTGATGCTAATAGCGTGCTTGGCCAATAGACCCGTCACTTCAGAAATAACACCCGGATAATCGGGAACGTCAACGTATAAGTCATACACTGTATACAGTGCTCCTTGAGAAGTGGTTGGTAATTCGTCCCGAACATGCTTAGCCCTAGAAAAGTAATGCTCGATATCAAGTGGTGCCGCTTCATTTAACAAGGATTTCACATGATTCATTTCGTCCTGCCATTTATCTAATTGGTTTATGAGTTCGTTACGATTTTGTACCGTTATATCTCTCCACATAATAGGATTAGACGAGGCAATTCTTGTAATATCTCGAAACCCTCCAGCGGCCAATTGTTTAGTAAAGGGAAATTGCTCATTTTCACCTGATAATTGATGTACAAGAGAAGCTGCCACAATATGTGGAAAGTGACTCACGACAGCTGTCATATGGTCATGCTCCTCCGCTGTAACACGAACAACCTTTCCTTTTGTAATAGACAATAGCGATTCTAGAAACTGTATCTTTTCTTCGCTTTCATCTATTAAAGGAGTCAACATAAAATAGGCATTTTCGAACAAATGTGCTTTTGCAGCATCTACACCAGATTTATGAGATCCAGCCATCGGATGACCACCGATAAACGTAATGCCTTGTTTCCTTAATGTCGTCGCTTTTTCCATGATTAACTTCTTCGTACTTCCCGTGTCCATAAGCACTACTGAGTCTTTTAATGGCCAGTCTTGCACTTCATTCATGAACTGTAATGTTGTATTAACGGGTGTAGCAAAAATTATGACGTCTGCTATCTTTGCTGAATCTTTCACATGAAAAGCCATTTCATGAATGACCCTCAATTTTTTTGCTTTTCTAATAACATGTGAATCGATATCATATCCGATAATGGTCAAGTCCTTATTCTTTTGAAGAGCTAATGCAAGTGAACCACCTATTAAACCAAGGCCAACAATTAATATTTGTTTACTCATGTATAACGCCTAATTCGATTAGGATCTTTTCCAATTTCTCGATGAGTTCCGTATTTTGATCGATGCTTCCTACAGTAATTCTAATAAATCCAGGGACGCCTAGCGCGTTGCCGCTTCGAACAATAAATCCTTTTTTCATCAATTCTTCAAAGACTTTATCACTATCTGTTTTAATATTGATTAGTACAAAGTTGCCTTGTGAGGGATAAATGAACAAGTTGTGCTTTAAACAAAACGATTCAAACAAGTTGATTCCTTGTTTATTTTCTGCACGGCACTGTTCAATAAACGCCTGGTCACTTAATGCAGCGCTCGCTGCTCCTTGACTAAGTGACGTGTTATTAAACGGTTCTCTCAATGGATCTAAATTCGCAATCAGCTCTTCGTTGCCGATTGCATATCCAACACGAAATGCCGCTAACCCGTATGCCTTTGAAAATGTTCTCAAAACCACTACATTTTTATAGGTTTGAAGATAGTCAATCGCATTTCTGTATTCTGTATCAGTCACGTATTCGAAGTAAGCTTCATCTAAAACAATTAATACTTCTGGAGAGACTGAGGAAATAAATTCATCAAGTTTAGCCTGCTGAATAAGATTTCCTGTTGGATTATTTGGTGAACATAACCATACGACTGACGTTTGCTCGTCTATCTGTTTAAGCATACCCTCTAAATCATGATGTCCATCAATCAGTTCGACTTCGCGGACCTCAGCACCTTCTATTTGTGCATTGTGTCGATATTGAGGGAATGTTGGTGTTGCCATAACGGTATTCACACCAGGCTGAAGTAAAGCTCGAGAAATGATTAAGATAATTTCATCCGAACCATTTCCAAATAGCAATTGCTTCTCACTTACTTGAAGGTGTTCAGCCAAGTCCTTGCGTAAAGCCCCTGAATAACCATCAGGATATCGCGCAAAATTTATGCCATGGTCTTCGATAAATTGAGGTACTTTAGGAGATGTGCCCAGCGGGTTTTCGTTCGATGCTAATTTAGTGATGGAGGATAATCCATACATTTTTTTTACATCATCAATCGATTTTCCTGGTTGGTATGCCTTCATTCCAGCTAATTGCTTTTTCCACTTCATCTGATCTCGCCTCTGCTTTCTTACTTTACTAAGTCTGGTCTTAAGGTAACTGCTTCATTTAAATAAACATGTTGAAGTTCTTTTTGAGATAGTTCTGTATTCACATGCATTAAAACGCGAATGCATGAGCCCATCGCGCCTGGTACGTCCATTTCATGTGTACACATAACCGGTACATACGTCCAGCCTTCAATACTTCTCACGGCTTTTGCCGGAAACGCGGAAGAAATGTCAGTTGTCGTAGATATAATGACTGATGCAACTTGTTCAGGCTCAATGTTATTTGTTTTAGCCATTTCATTAATCAATCTTTCTGTTTCTAAATGAATAGTTTCAGCTGTATCATGAGTAATTGTCGTTGCACCTCTAATCCCACGTATCAAATCGATTCCTCCCTTACCCAATTTTTTAATTGTTTATCCATTTTATGACCTTGTTCTTTTGAAATAATCTTACTAATTGGATCGCCAACCTTGTTTAATAAAACAAAATGTAAATCACCATGAGAAGCTTTTTTATCACGAATCATCACTTCAAATAACTCTTCGTATGTTTTAGTCAGAATGGCATCGAATGTATATCCTAATTTAAGGGCATGAAGAAAGAATTTACGAGCAAAACCAGATTCTAATTCAGTAAGTTCTTCACTTAACATCAATGCGTAAACCATTCCAATCATGACCGCTTCACCGTGTGTGATGTGACCATATCCAATTGTATTTTCTATTGCATGGCCATAGGTATGACCGAAGTTTAAAAATTTCCGAGAGCCATGTTCGAATTCATCACCTTTGACAATTTCAGCTTTCACAACGATTCCCTTACATAAATATTCTTGTAAGTTGCTAGTTGTTAATGTAGAGAAATCTTGAACTTCAAATAGTTCATTTACCCATTGTTGATTTGAAATGAGTGCATGCTTTATCACTTCAGCCATTCCTGAACGCACTTCATTTTCAGGTAAGGTAGATAATAATGAAATGTCGTAAAACACGGCTTCTGGCTGATAAAAAGAACCAATCATATTTTTACCTTGTGAATGATTGATCGCTGTCTTCCCGCCAACCGCACTATCATGCGCCAAAATTGTTGTAGGAATTTGATAAAAAGGTATGCCTCTCATAAATGTAGAAGCAACAAAACCAGTTAAATCCCCACAAGCTCCTCCACCGAATGCAAACAGTACAGATTTTCTTGAACAATTTTCATTCAGTAAAAAACTGTGGCAATCATAAAAGGTTTCTATTGTTTTACAGCTTTCTCCTGGTGGAACTTCATATACTTTAATCCGTCCGTTTGTTATTGTCTGCAAGGGAGTTACTAGTTTATTTATATGCAAGTTTGCAACTGTTCTATCTGCGATAATAACAATTTGATCGGCAGAGAGAAGCTGCTCTTTGTACAAGGAAAGTGCTTCTTGAATTATGTTTGACCCCATATGAACGTCGTATTCTTTTGTGATCGTTTCAATGGTTATGTTTTGCATACTTAGAACTCCTTTGTGTAAGCTCGATGTTCATCTATTGACGTTTTTAGTTTTGATAGTTGATCGCTATTAAATTGTTCTAATATAGCAGATGCTAATTCCCATGCAACAACATGTTCAGCAACAATCGAAGCCGCTGGTACAGCACAACTATCTGAACGTTCTATGCTTGCTTTAAAAGGCTCTTTCGTATCAATGTCGACACTTTGTAACGGTTTATAAAGAGTCGGAATAGGTTTCATTACGCCTCGGACAACGATTGGCATTCCTGTTGACATTCCACCTTCAAGACCACCCAAACGGTTCGTTTTACGTGTATAACCTTGTTCTTTCGTCCAGGCTATTTCATCATGCACTTGGCTACCTGGTTTTCTTGCCATTTCAAAACCTAATCCGATTTCGACACCTTTAAAAGCATTAATACTCATCATTGCCATGGCAAGTTTGCCATCTAGTTTGCGGTCATAATGAACGTAACTTCCGATTCCAGCAGGCATGTTTTCAACAACCACTTCTACTACGCCACCAATTGAATCACCATTCTCTTTCGCCTCATCAATTGCTTGAGTCATTTGTTTAGATGCATCAGGATCAACACAATAGACAGCATCTGATTCTACGATTTCTCGAATTTCTTTCACTGATAATCCTTCGATCAATGCTGGGTTCGCTTTAATCCCCCCGATTTCAGTTACATGAGATACGATATGGATCCCTAGTTCTGCTAAAAGTTGTTTAGCTACTGCACCAACAGCTACTCTCACTGTAGTTTCACGTGCGGAAGAACGCTCTAGTACATTACGTAAATCGCGATGACCGTATTTCATCCCGCCAACCAAATCTGCATGACCAGGTCTAGGGCGTGTAATTTGTCGTTTAACGTCTTCTGGATTCAATTCTTCAGACAAAGGTTCAATTCCCATGATATGAGTCCAATGTTTCCAATCATCATTCGTTACTATAAGTGCTATTGGTGAACCGATTGTTACTCCATGCCGAACACCAGAAGTGATATTTACCGTATCTTTTTCGATTTGCATTCGACGACCTCTACCGTGTCCACCTTGTCTCCGTTTAAGATCTCTATTAATTAATTCTGAAGTAATCTCTAATCCTGATGGTAGGCCCTCGATAATCGCTGTTAGTTGTGGTCCATGAGACTCACCAGCAGTTAAATAACGCATGGCACTTTCCCCCTTCAACTCGCTAAAGTATTTTAAGTAACACTATAACATAATCTTTTTTAATTTTCATAGTCGTACTTGTAAAAAATCGTTCTTCTTCTATGTTTTCTATGTAAGAAAGCTGTCCGAAAATTTTTCCGGACAGCATCGACCACTATATTTTTCGATAAAAGAAAGTATCCTCTGTTTCTAGTCCATACCTTTGAGGATTGAAAATCTGTTCGGTACTTCCTACAAATAATATGCCATCTTTTTTAAGGGAATTCCCGAAATTCGTGTAAATTTGATCCTTTGCTTCTTCTGTAAAATAAATCATGACATTTCGACAAACGATTAAATCAAAGTTTTGTTCATATGTATCGTTTAACAAATTATGTTTTTTAAATGTAACGGTGTTTTTAATTTCATTTTTAACTTCATAAAACGTTCCTTGCTTATTAAAATATTTATTCTTACTTTCTTCAGGTACTTCAGCTAAAGATCTCTCAGGATAAATGGCTGCTTTTGCCCTTTGAATTGCATTTTCATCTAGGTCAGTGGCTAGTATGGAGATTTGAGACATTGGGATATGATTCCCTAAAACCATGGCAATGGTATAAGGCTCCTCACCAGTAGAACAAGCTGCACTCCATATTTTTAGCGTTTTTTTCGATTGTAATAACTTTGGGAATATTTTATTCTGCAAAACTTCCCATCTCTTTGCGTTTCGGTAAAATTCGGAAACGTTGATTGTCATTCGATCTAAAAATTCATTCAACAAATCACGATCCTGATCTAGTGCGAAAAAGAATTCTTCAAAGTTAGCAAATCCCTTTTTATCATATAGCGATGTTAGCCTTCTTCTCATTTGGGCTTCTTTATATAAACTGAGGTTAATTCCAGTTTTCCGATTAATTTGTTCAATGAATTTTAGATAATCTGGCATACCCGTCATTCTCCCTCTCTAACTTCCTATCCATATTATAACGTATGGAAGACTTTTCTGAAATTAAAAAAGAAGCTGTCCAAGAACACATCTTTTGAGAATAGCCCCTCTTCATTCTTGAAGGCTATTATTCATGTGATGATTGATATTCCGCAAAACCGCTGCGCTTTCCGCGGGCTTGCACCGAACTAACTCGGACTTTTATAAAATATTTTGGAGAAACAATTCTATGTAAACTTTCAACAAAAACTTTTTCGAAAAATAGAAAACAGGTGGAGAAAAAAGAATCTTTTTCTCCACCTGTTTTTTAAAAGGACTTATTGTGCAGCCCCTTACTAATATAAAATTAGTTAACCCAGTTATTAGAATCTTTAGCGTAAGATACAAGTTCTTCTTCTTTGAAGAATAAACCGATTTCACGAACAGCGCTATCAGCAGAGTCAGAACCGTGAATAATGTTCTTTCCAACTGTTACAGCGAAGTCTCCACGGATTGTTCCAGGAGCAGACTCTTTAGGGTTTGTAGCCCCAACTAGTAAACGAGAAGTTGCGATTACATTTTCGCCTTCCCAAACCATTGCGAATACTGGTCCAGAAGTAATGAAATCAACAAGTTCACCGAAGAATGGGCGTTCTTTATGTTCACCGTAATGTTCACCAGCAAGTTCTGGTGTAATTTGCATTAATTTAGCTCCAACTAATTGGAAGCCTTTCTTTTCAAAACGACCAACGATTTCACCAATAAGGTTACGTTGAACTCCATCAGGTTTTACCATTAAAAATGTTCTTTCCATAATTAACACTCCTTCAATTCTATCTTAGGGTTATCCCTACCGTAAAAAATAGTACCATTCAATCAAAATTTATACAACAACTTAAAATTTACGTTTCCCCATAAATAGCGAAATTTTGCGTAAAGTTTTTTTAGCATGTTGATCTGGCAAAGCATCAATTTCTTTCATGGCTTTTTGTAAATATCGATCACTAATTTGCTTCGCTTTATCAATTGCATCCGATTGGCGCACACGTTTAACAAGGTCAAGTCTTTCAGCTTCCGTTAATTCACCTGACATCGCCCGCTCAAAATCTTTACGGAAAACTGGATCATCTTTTAAAAACAAGATAGGTAATGTGATATTGCCTTGTAGCAAATCACTGCCAGCCGGTTTTCCAAGTTCTTTGTCTGTTGAGGTGAAATCTAAAATATCATCGATTATTTGGAATGACATACCGACATAATACCCAAAACGTTTTAAATGCATCGTGGTCTTTGCATCTGCTCCAGATACAACTGCTCCTAGTTGACAGCTTGAAGAAATCAAAAGAGCAGTCTTTCGTTTAAT
>JAHIWI010000259.1 GCA_018816185.1 Bacillota bacterium | reverse complement strand
CGAATAAAAGCTCCAATTGCTGTATAGAAAGTAGGGAAATAATGATTTCTTTAATTGTCGTCCATGATTTAAATCGAGTAATTGGTCATTTAAATAAAATGCCTTGGCATATTCCAAACGAACTTGCTTATTTTAAAGAGAAGACTATGGGGAAAGCAATGATTATGGGTAGAAATACGTTTGAATCCATTGGTCGTCCTTTACCTGGAAGATTAAATATCGTAATAACTAGAAATGAATCTTATCAACCAGAAGGTGTTACAGTTGTTCACTCACTTCAGGAAGCAATTTCAATTGCAAAGACATTTCATAAAGAAGTGATGATCATTGGAGGAGAACAAATCTTTAAAGACGCACTTCCACTCGCTGATCAATTATACGTTACGGTAATTGAAAGTGAATTTGAAGGGGATACATTCTTTCCGCCATATGAGAGTGAATGGACGCTTTCCAGTAAATCAGAAGAAATGATAACTGAAGAAGGATTACGTTACACTTATCAAATTTTACAAAGAAATAAGAGTACGCAAAATGTATAATTCTATTCGAACTTTTTCATTTTTGTTTGGCTATTTACCTTTCAGCTTAAAAGATTTGCGTAATATGCAAAAGCAAAAGGACCTGCTTTCGACTGCAGAGTATGACCAACTTGTCCATCAGCAACCGAAAAAGTGGGCAAACGGAATTTTAAAACGAACGAAAAGCACTTTTACTGTTAAAGGACTGGATTTACTTCCAGAAGGTCCGGTTCTATTTGTTAGCAATCATGAAGGTAATTTTGATATCCCAGCTTTGATTGCACACATACCAAAACCTTTTTCTTTTATGTCTAAGATTGAAGTGAAAAAGCTCCCTATTATTAGAGATTGGATGGAAGCGATGAACTGTGTTTTCATTGATCGAACAGACAGAAGGAGTGCAATGCGTTCCATCACAGATATGATATCAACCCTACAAGCAGGTCATTCTATGATTATTTTTCCTGAAGGCACGCGTAGCAAAAAAAATGGTGTTCAGGAATTTAAATCAGGATTCACAAGGATTGCAAAAGGTGCTGAGGTTCCCATTGTTCCAATTGCAATTGTAGGAACATCGGACATTATGGAAAACAATAATAATAAGATAAAAGCTGCACATGTAGAGATACATGTTTTAGAAGCTATTCCCGTTGAACATATAAAAGAGTTATCATCAAAACAACTTATAGAGACTGTTCAAAACGTAATAACTCAAAAAGTAAATGAAATACATCTTGAGCGAACCCAAATGCGAAAGTGAAGCAGATGGGTTTTTGCTTTGTATGATAGATGCAATTAGTTTACAGATGATTACAACGTTTCTTATAATATAGAAATAGAGAAGGGTGTGTCATTCATGTCAAAAATTCATATTGTTACCGATTCAACAGCTGATTTATCATCTGATCAAATTCTTCAATATAATATTCAAGTTGTTCCATTAACTATACAAATCGATGGTAAAACCTATACAGATGGTGTTGATATAGATGGGGAATCCTTTTTAGATCTTATGAAGTCTTCTAAAGAACTGCCGAAAAGTTCACAACCTGCTGTTGGCATTTTTCATGAATTATATAATGAACTAGGTAAAGATGGAGATCAAATCATTTCAATTCATATGACTGGTGGCATGAGTGGAACAGTGAAATCTGCACAAGCAGCAGCTGAAATGTCTTCTTCTGATGTAACTGTAATCGATTCTCGATTTATATCATATGCTTTATCATTTCAAGTGTTAGAAGCTGCGCAGTTAATTGAACAAGGTGCATCTTTAGGTGAAGTCATCAAACACGTTGAATCAGTTCGTGAAAGAACTAATTTATTTGTAGTTGTGGATACATTAGAGAATCTAGTAAAAGGTGGCCGTATTGGGAAAGGGAAAGCATTAATCGGATCACTTCTTTCGATTAAACCAATCGCTTCTTTAGAAGGTGGAGAATATACACCAGTTCATAAAGCTAGAAGCCATAAACAAGTAGTACAATATTTATTTGATCAGTATCAAAAAGATACAGAAGGTAAGAAAGTAAAGTATGTAGGGATTTCACAAGCAAATGGATTTGCAATGGCAGACCCACTTAAAAAACGCATAGAAGACTCTGGTTTTAATGATATTCAAGTGGCTTTCACCTCACCAGTTATAAGTACACATACTGGCATTGGTGCAATTGGATTTATGTATATGGTTGAATAAAATGAAATCTGAAGCAGGGAGAAATCCCTGTTTTTATTTTGAGAAGGGGAGAGAAATATGAGAAAGAAATTGATACTTGTCATAGTGATGATTGTTTTGTTGACAGGATGTCAATTAGAATTTATGAACTCAAAAGACTTCACTATAAGACGATCAGTAAAATTAGAAAAGCTAGTTATAGAAAAGACCTTCATTCAAGAAAATAAAGTCCTAATTGGCCTCGGTGATTCCCTTACTCAAGGTGTAGGTGATGACAGAAAGCTAGGAGGATATATGGGTAGATTAGCAAGCAACGTATCCGGATTTAAAGGTGTTAAAGATGTAGAAGTTGAAAATCTAGCTAAACGCGGTAGAAGAAGTGATCAATTGCTTGCTCAAATTGAATCAGGTGAAGTGAATGATGACTTGAAGAAAGCAGATATGATTTTGATGACCATTGGCGGCAATGACGTGATGGCGATTGTGAAAAAGGACTTATTTGAGTTGAAAATTGAAACGTTTGAAAAAGAATTAATCGAATTCTCCAATAGATACAATGAAATTTTGAAGGAAATTCGCATGGTTAATCCTGATGCTCCGTTGATATTAATGGGTTTATATAATCCTTTTTCTATCGTAACGGAAGAAGAAAATGAGTTCGATACGATTTTGTTAAATTGGAATAAGTCGATTCAAACGATGGCAGAGCAAGATTCTAACGCATGTTTCATAACTGTAGACGACTTATTTAGTTCTAATGCGAATCTTGTTTACCATACGGATTTTTTCCATCCAAATAGTAAAGGCTATGAACTAATGTCAGAACGCATGCTCGAATCAATTCAAACATGCGGTTTAAAAGAACTAACAAACGGGGAAATGGATTTCTAAGGAGATGATGCATAAATGAACAAATGGAAAATCGCATTTTTATTATTAATCGCTATATTAGTCACCGCAATCATCTTTTTCGCATTTTGGATTAGCTCACCTTCAGAAAAAACGATCGTACCTGAGCCGAAAACCGCTGCAGAGGGAAATGTATTGACTCTAAAGACAACAAAGGATGACTTTGAAGGGATTGCGAACTCATACATACAAGAAGCCATGAAGGGGCAACCAATGCCTGTAACAATGAGCGTTGAAAACCAAATTTTACTGACGACTGAACTGACTATTTTCTCTACTGATATCCCAGTCATTATGAAGTTTGATCCGATTGTTGAGAAAAATGGCAATTTGAAATTAAAACAGACTGGTGTTGAAGTCGGAAGATTAGATTTGCCGCCTGAAAGCGTGTTAAAGTTAATGAAAGATTCTGTTTCGTTACCTGAATGGATGATTGTTCGCCCGGAAGAAGAAGATGTTTATATTGATTTGTCTCGCATTCCGATGAAATCAAACGTTTCTGTAAGAGCTAAAGAATTTAATCTTCAACAAGATGAGATTACGTTAGAAATAACCGTACCTTCAAAATAAAGGGGACATAAAATGGAGTTAGAAAAAGCAACATTTGCAGGTGGCTGTTTTTGGTGTATGGTGAAACCATTTGATTCATATGATGGCATTCACTCAGTGATCTCAGGATATACTGGTGGAGAATTAGAAAGTCCAACCTATGAACAAGTTTGTACCAATCAAACCGGTCACAAAGAAGCCGTTCAAATTACTTTTGATCCATCTATCTTTTCATACCGAGAGTTAGTAGAGATTTTTTGGCAACAAATTGATCCAACTGACGAAGGCGGACAATTTTTTGATAGAGGATCTTCGTATCAAACAGCTATTTTCTATCATAGTCCTGAGCAAAAAGAGATTGCAGAACAATCTAAAGCTGAATTGCAAGCTAGTGGCAAGTTCAGTAAACCAATAGCGACATCTATATTAGAAGCTAAAACATTTTATCCTGCAGAAACTTACCATCAAGATTATTATAAAAAGAATCCTGCCCATTACAACCGCTATCAAGTGGGTTCCGGACGTGCTGGATTCAAAGAAAATATGTGGGGGGTAAACGAATGAATAAAGAAGAATTGAAACAAAAGTTAACACCTATTCAATATCATGTTACGCAAGAAAAC
Source organism: Bacillota bacterium (assembly GCA_018816185.1). Taxonomy (GTDB): domain Bacteria; phylum Bacillota; class Bacilli; order Bacillales_A; family Planococcaceae; genus Paenisporosarcina. Next base: position 2,939 of record JAHIWI010000259.1, on the reverse strand, counting down.
GGCACGGAGCCACCTCATCGTAACGAATTTGATCAACATTTCGATGAAGGAATATATGTTGATATCGTCTCAGGAAAAGCTCTCTTTCATTCGAAAGATAAATACGACGCAGGTTGCGGATGGCCAAGCTTTTCTCAACCAATTGAAAACTTAGAAGTAACTGAGCATTTTGATGAGTCACATGGAATGAGACGAACGGAAGTTCGAAGCAAAACAGCTAACTCACATTTAGGTCATGTGTTCCCTGATGGACCAGGTGAGAATGGTTTAAGGTATTGCATTAATTCAGCTGCTTTACGATTTGTACCAAAGGACCAATTAGAAAAAGAAGGATACGGCGAGTATCTTTCATTATTCTCATAAAAAAAACCTTGGAAATTACTAAATTTCCAAGGTTTTTTTTATCGTTTTAAAATAGGATATTAAATGGTTTTTGTAGTTTATTTCCATTTATGAAACTAATCGTTAGTCAAAAACGTAATCATATATAAACAGTTTATGAGAATGTAATTGAAGATAGTGAAGTGCTCAAACGGAGTAGGGGATCGGGGTGAATGAGGATGAATGAGCGTTTTGATTTAAGTTTTAAAAACAAGGAAGTACGAATGTGGCTTTATATTATGGTGCCAACTTTTTTTATAGGAAGCTTGCTGCTGATTTTTGGAGATAATAAAGATCAATATATTAGATTTTCAGTGTTAGTGATCGCAATAATTGGTTTCTATATTTGGCGTTTTGTTTATAGAAGAAAACAAAAGTGGAATTAATTTCCTTGAGATTTAGAGAGAATATACATAAAAATAGAATGCATCAAGTATAGCTAATGAATTTCATTTGTAGGGGTTTATTAAAAAAATTAGCCGAGGGGGAGAAGTATGACAGAAATAGAAGGTCTAGTTATTCCAGTGATTATTTCGATAATCATTACAAGTATTTTTTCAATATTTTTTATGCTTCAAGAAAAAATAGATAAAGGATTTGCAATAAATTATTATAAATTATCTTATAGAAGAAAGATGATTCGTACATTAACAAGTTTTCCTTTATTAATAGTAGCGTCTATATTGATCCTATGGGGTAATCATTTACAGTCTTTTCTTACTCCAACTTTTATATAATTATATTAATTGGAAGAAGAAAGAATGTGGAGCATAATATTTCCACCGGGGAAAGCATTATATGAATGTGGAAATCCATTCATAAGAAAAGGGGCCATCTCTAGTCACCAAATGACGAGAGACGGTCCCTTTTTATTGAAGTTAAATTTTAAATTCATTTACGACTCTTCGAAGTTGGTCTGCTTGTTCGGATAGTTCCACAGCAGATGCATTAATTTCTTGCATAGCTGCTGAACCTTGTTCTGCAGCTGCGGCACTTGTTTCTGAATTCATAGCGGTATTTTCAGCAATTTGATTTACCTCTACAAATGAGGATGCCACTTCTTGAGAATAAGTAAGGGTTTGTTCGATTTGGTTGACCATTTTCTCGATAATTTGAATGGTATCGTTCGTTTGATACATAATCTTTTCAAGTGAACTATTCGTTTCATTTGCTACCTCAACTCCACGAATAACTGTTTGAACTCCATCATGATTTTGTTTTACGATCGCTTTCACTTCATGTTGGATTGAACTTACAATGCCTGTGACTTCCTTAGCTGCCTTCTGGGATTGTTCAGCAAGCTTTCTTACCTCATCAGCAACAACAGCAAATCCGCGTCCATGCTCGCCTGCTCGTGCCGCTTCAATTGCAGCATTTAATGCTAGAAGATTCGTTTGTTCGGAAATATCTGTAATGGTGCGAATAATGGAAGTGATTTCATTTGATTTTTTACCCAGAGCTTCTACAATTTCTGTTGTATTTGCCATCGTTTCTTCTATTGACATCATCACGTTAGAAGAATGTTGTACTGATTGACCACCTTCAGAGGCAGCCGCTTTCATCTGGTCTGTTGCTTTGATTACTTGATGTGCGTCATTGCTTAAATATCTTGCAGATTCTTCTAGTAAATTCATTTTTTGAACAGCTAATGTCATACTTCGCATCGTTTGCTCACTACCGGCAGCGATTTCGTTCGTTGTATCTGCAATGGATTGGATGGTATAGGATGTTTGATCAGCAGAAGCCATCAATTGTTGTCCACTTGAAGATACATTTTCAGCAAGATCTCTCACTCGTTTAACAAGTTCACCAATTGATTCAATTAATGTATTTGTACTACCAGCGATTTGTGCAAATTCATCATTTGTTTTAACCTTAACTCTTCGTGTTAAATCTCCGCCTGCGTTTGCAATATCTAAAATAGAGGTATTGATAACATACGTATTTCTACGAATGGATTTATAAAGGAAGAATCCGAATGCAATAGCTAATAACACTGAAATAGTGGTAAGGATTAAGAAAATAAGTAATGAACGATTCGTTTCTGCTTCAAGTTTCTTGATTTGGGCATTATTTTGACTAGCCAGTAATTCATTCATCATGCCTATGTGAACATCAATATAATCCATCGCTGTTTTTCCGTTACCAGCCATGATCAAGCGTTGGGCATTTTCAATACCTGATTCATCGCGTGCTTTTACAACTCTTTCAGAATACTGTATATATGTATTGTAGAATTGTTCAATAGAAGTTAAACTTTTCATTTCTTTTTCTCTATCTTTAAAGGATTTGTTTAAATTCTTTAAACTGGTACCAATTGCGTCTTTTTTTGACTTATATGTATTTAGAAAATTATCTTTTCCTGTGATGACATAACTTTGTTCAGCGTTTGCCATTTTAGAAATATCAGTTGCAAGTTGATTAATCTGTAATTGTTCAGCCATATCTTTCTCTGTAAATTCTTTTAATTCACTTTGTAGTGTTTTTAAATTAGTAGATGATACAGTAAGCATAGCGATTAGCATGATGACCAGTAGGGAGAAGATAAGAACAATTTT
>JAHIWI010000033.1 GCA_018816185.1 Bacillota bacterium | reverse complement strand
GGATTAATCGAATGGCTATTTCTGAAACTTAAACCTTCACGAGCGTGGATGATGGCAACTGCGCTTTCAGTAATCGGATGTGCTTTATTGTTTTTGAATAAAGATGCGCTTACTGTCAATCCAGTGGGTGTAACATTATCTTTATTCGCAGGATTCGTCTTTGCGATATACACAATTGTTAGTAAATTTTTATTAGCCAAAGTAGAAGCCATTCCCGCGGTAGCGATGACTTTTTCAATTAGTGCATTCATGCTAATGCCGTTTTTATTCATTTTCGACAGTTCATGGGTGGTTGAACCTAAGAATATAGGGACAATTTTATACTTAGGAATTATGACCACAAGTGCTGCCTACATATTGTATTTGTTTGGATTAAAAAAAGTTCCTTCTTCTTCAGCGGTCACGCTAAGCCTAGGAGAGCCCTTAACAGCGGCAGTATTAAGTGTCGTTATTGTAGGAGAAGTCCTAAGCCCGATATCCTGGCTTGGTGTCGTTCTTTTACTTGGTGGGATTATCGTTCTGACATTCAGCGGAAGAAAACGTACGAAACAATTTGAATAAGACTTACGCGTCTCTGAACTTAGGGACGCTTTTTTTGTTTTGTTGCCACCAGTTCCATGAATTTAGATAAATAAGTTTACATCATCAAACTTTCTTAAGAATTTCTTCAGAAATACCCTACATATTTGTTAAGAATTGTCGTTTACAATTAGATACATGAGAAGAACAAGAAGAGGTGAAACGGATGACTCAATTTACGGTTTTAGTAACAGATGACGATCAAGATATTCGAGACGGCATTGAAATTTATTTGAAAAACGAAGGTTACCACGTGTTAAAAGCATCTGATGGAGCAGAGGCACTTGATTTATTGGAAAAACACGAAGTGCATTTAATCATACTCGATATCATGATGCCGAATATGGATGGAATTCAAGCGACGTTTAAAATTCGAGAAGAACGAAACATCCCGATTATCATGTTGAGTGCAAAAGCGGAGGACTCGGATAAAATTCATGGATTATCAGTTGGAGCAGACGATTATGTCACGAAACCATTTCATCCAATGGAATTGATTGCCCGTGTGAAATCACAGTTAAGACGATACGTGCATCTAGGTACTTTTGTAGACAAAAAAACGACAATCGCTATAAATGGTTTAGCGCTGGATTTTGATTCACGTGAATTAACTTTAGATGGCGAACCAGTCAAATTAACACCAATTGAATTTAAAATAACTGAGTTATTAATAACGAATGCAGGTCGAGTCTTTTCCATTGGTGAAATCTACGAACGAGTGTGGAATGAGCCAGCTTATAACGCTGAAAATATCGTGGCGGTACATATACGTAAAATCCGTGAAAAGATTGAAACAGATCCGAAAAATCCAAGGTATTTAAAGGTGGTGTGGGGAGTTGGCTACAAAATCGAAAAGTAAAGCTTCTCACTGGCTGTCCATCGTGGCACTTACTATTGGGATGCTTAGTCTAATGTATTGCTATTCCTTTATTCAACAGCTTTTTGAGCAAGGATTCTTCCATTCCAATCGAACGATTGTTCAACTAACAAGGATTTTAAGAGGGGATGTTTAATAAATGAAGAGAATTACATGGATATTTTTTGGCTTAATTAGTTTTACATTGTTTACTCTTTTAACTTTCCCTGAACATGCAACGAAGTACATTGCATCAAGCTATTATGAAACGGAAGATTTTAAATGGAATGTTAATCAAAAAATTGAAGCTTTTGGCCCCGTCCTTTTAAATCCATTGGACGTGAAAGAGGAAATTGAGAACCTTTCGGTGGATGCTTCTGAAGTTCAACAATATCGAGATTTCTTTGGAACTCAAGTTGATCAAATCCAAAATGTGCAAGATCAATACCAAACTTTGATTAATGATGCAGAGATGAATAATAATATAGTCTTAAGCAATGAGCTTAAAAAAGAACGAGATTTTAAAATCGAAGAAATCCGAAAAAACTTTGGAGATGAAGAAGCTGTTGAAGAAAAGATACTTGCAGCGAAAAAAGAAGAATTACAAAAGTATGAAAAAAAATTATCCAAAGTTAAGTCAAAATCAGAGGGGATACGCAATTCATTTGCCTATGATTTAGTTAATATTGAAACAAATGAACGGTTTACATTCGGTGATTTAAAAGCTCCAGCAGTATATAAGGAATCATATGGAGGAGAAACTAGAAATTTATATGTGTCACCTGTAAATGCAGATATTTCCTCTTTCGTAAATGATGAACTTGAACCTTTGAATATTTATGATATTCATGAATTAATCAAATTTGAATCTGCTCAATACACTGGAACAGTTGCAATGTTGAAAAATGGTTTTCCAAGTGATTTTAATCATGAAGCAACAATGTTTCAGCGAAGCAAATGGATATTTTACACCATTTGGCTTTTAGGATTAGTAACTGGAGGTGTAGCCTTAAGATTATATAAGACGAGAAAGAATGAAGTTTTGGAATTTTCCACTCCATTAATGATAAAGAAATTAAACCTTGAATTTAGATTAGTTGGTGTTTTAGTTACTTTAGTGGGTATTCCTTTGACATTTTATTCTTTACTAAATTATTTAAAAAATCCGATGAATTTATATGCTGGTACTATTTTTGATAGTTTCATTCTGTTTGCTATTTTAATGGCACTGATGACTATT
>JAHIWI010000258.1 GCA_018816185.1 Bacillota bacterium | reverse complement strand
GATTAATTGGAATGGAAACCACTTTATTTTTGAGTGTAAGTTTAGTTATGTTAATATCTGCTTACATTATTCGATTCTTTGCTATCGGCTATAATTCAATTGAATCTGGTTATGATAAAATTGGAACAGATTTCCGAGATGCATCGAGACTCTTAGGAGTAGGATTAACCAAAACATTTTTTAAAGTTGATGTGCCTATGTTAAAAGGGGCAATCATAAGTGGATTTATTTTAGTATTTATAGATATTTTAAAAGAAATCCCACTGACTTTAATTTTACGTCCGTTTAATTTTGACACATTATCAACAAAAGCTTTTCAATATGCGAGTGATGAAAAAATTATGGAAGCCTCACAGGCTTCATTATTAATTGTCGGTATTAGTGCCCTTGCCATTGTTGTTTTCTATAAGTTTCTTGAAAAGGAGCCGAATTGACATGTTTATTTCTATTAATAATGTTTGTTTTTCATATCCCAATTCAGAAAGTCCAGCACTTGATCATTTTTCGATGTCAATTGAAAAAGGGGAAGTCATTTCAATCTTAGGTCGGAGCGGAAGTGGGAAAAGTACGATCTTGCGCTTACTTGCTGGGCTTGAGAAACCAACAACTGGTTCACTGACGATACAAGATGAAGTCTTGTTTGATGATAAAACATTCTTGCAACCTGAAAAGCGTGGAATAGGAATGGTCTTTCAGGATTATGCATTATTTCCACATATGACAGTTGCTGAAAATATTCTGTTTGGATTATTTCAATTAAACAGAGCAGATAAGAAAAAGCGTCTCCAAGAAGTTTTGGAATTAGTTGAATTGGAAGGTTTTGAAAAACGCTATCCTCATCAGTTGAGTGGCGGACAACAACAACGTGTGGCAATTGCAAGAGCTATTGCTCCGAATCCTCACTTAATCTTGTTGGACGAACCATTTAGTAATTTGGACGCTGAGTTGCAAGTGAAAATCCGAAAAGATCTACGTGAAATTTTGAAAAAAGCAAATATCACTTCTATATTTGTTACACATGATGAAAATGATGCACATGCTTTAGCTGATCGTATCGTTAAATTGAAAGATGGATGCATAGATTTAATTGGAAGACCATGCGATTTACTTGGAATACATCCGCATCCAACACCACAATTTGAACAAGTTGTTGAAACGAGAGAATTAGCAACTGTATAAATTCATTTAAGTATTGCAATTAATTTAAAGCAAGAGTAAAATGTCAACATAAGAATAATGAAATGCCAAGAAGAGGACAACATTTGTCTATACGACTTTAAGAGAGAGAAGCCATGGCTGGAAGCTTCTTAAGTACGATAGTCATTTAACCACCTCGGAGCAGCAACAGTGAAATTTTTAGTAATTGTTGACGGTAACGGCCCGTTAGCCGGCTCAAAGCTTCGTCTTTTTAGTCATGCGACTATTGAGAAGGAAGAAGGGTGGAACCACGAACTCAAACCTCGTCCCTTTCATAGGATGAGGTTTTTTTGCGTTCATTTTTATACGAATAATAAAATTTATAAGGAGTGGTCAACATGTCAGAAAACATTAAATTAACTTTTCCAGATGGTGCGATAAAGGAGTTCCCAATTGGAACAACGACAGAAGATGTGGCTGCTTCAATTAGCCCAGGCTTACGTAAAAAAGCTTTAGCAGGTCAATTAAATGGTCAACTTGTCGATTTAAAAGCACCACTAAAACAAGATGGAACGATTGCGATTGTGATGCCAGGATCGGATGAAGGTCTAGAAGTACTGCGTCATAGCTCAGCACATTTATTGGCACAAGCAGTTAAACGTTTGTTCAAAGGTGTAAAACTTGGAGTAGGTCCTGTTATTGAAAACGGATTTTACTACGATATTGATTCCCCTGAACCAATTACTGCTGAGGATTTACTAGCAATTGAAAAAGAAATGAAAAAAATAATAAATGAGAACATTGAAATTGTTCGTCATGATGTAAGTCGTGCTGAAGCATTTGAAAAGTTTAAAGAAGATGAATATAAAATTGAGTTATTAGAAGCCATCGCTGAAGACGATCAAGTATCAATTTATGAGCAAGGTGATTTCTTTGATTTATGTCGTGGAGTACATGTTCCTTCAACGGGTAAATTAAAAGAGTTTAAACTATTAAGTATTGCTGGGGCCTACTGGCGTGGAAATAGTGACAATAAAATGCTTCAACGTATTTACGGAACAGCATTCTTCACTAAAGAAGAACTTGCTGCTCACATGCAAATGTTAGAAGAAGCAAAAGAGCGCGATCATCGTAAAATCGGTAAAGAATTAGATCTTTTCATGAATTCTCAAAAAGTGGGTCAAGGACTGCCGATGTGGTTGCCAAAAGGAGCGACAATCCGTCGTATTATCGAACGATACATTGTCGATAAAGAAGTGAAATTAGGCTATGATCACGTTTATACTCCTGTTATGGGTAGTGTGGAGCTTTATAAAACGAGTGGTCACTGGGATCACTATCAAGAAAATATGTTCCCAGTCATGAGCATGGATAATGAAGACTTAGTTCTTCGTCCAATGAACTGTCCTCATCATATGATGATTTTCAAAAATGGAATCCATTCATACCGAAACTTACCGATGCGTATTGCAGAATTAGGTACAATGCATCGTTATGAATTATCAGGTGCTTTAACAGGTCTACAACGTGTTCGTGGGATGACTTTAAATGATGCACATATTTTCGTTCGTCCAGATCAAATCAAAGACGAGTTCAAACGCGTTGTTCAATTAGTAATCGATGTTTATAAAGACTTTGATTTGAATGATTACTCATTCCGTTTGTCATATCGTGATCCAGAAGACAAAGAAAAGTACTTTGATGATGATAACATGTGGAATAAAGCGCAAGGTATGATTAAAGAAGCAATGGATGAACTAGAATTAGAGTACTTTGAAGCTGAAGGTGAAGCTGCATTCTACGGTCCAAAACTTGATGTAATGGTGAAAACAGCTTTAGGGAAAGAAGAAACATTATCGACAGTTCAATTAGATTTCTTATTACCAGAACGCTTTGATCTATCTTATATTGGTGAAGATGGAAAACAACATCGTCCAGTTGTCATTCACCGTGGGGTTGTCTCAACAATGGAACGTTTCGTAGCTTTCTTAATCGAAGAATACAAAGGCGCATTCCCAACATGGTTAGCTCCAGTCCAAGTACAAGTGATTCCAGTTTCTAATGAAGTGCATTTTGAGTATGCAAAAGGAGTGATTGAAAAACTCCAAGCGGCTGGTCTTCGTGTTGAAATGGATGATCGTGACGAAAAACTAGGATACAAAATTCGCGAAGCTCAAATGCAAAAGATTCCTTACATGCTGGTTCTTGGCGATAAAGAACTAGAGAGCGGTTTCGTAAACGTTCGTAAATATGGAGAGCAAAATTCTGAAAGCATTGCTTTTGATGAATTCCTTTCTCGTATTTCAAAAGAAAACCAATAAACACTGTTGACAGTCATAGTTCCAAGTGATATAGTTATTAAGGTTAATGAATACAAGTTTGTGGTATAAGTAGAGGCTGCCCGCTTCTCACCTGATCGACACATTATGTTGTTTACAGGTAGACACACGATTGAACGTAACGTACAGTGTTGTACGTAACATATATCGGCGGGCGGACATCTTATAAAATGTCCGCTCGTTTTTTTATTGTCCGGAACGGCGTAACTGACTCGTTAGGAATTCCTAATTAGCAATATGCCCAAACCACGTATTCGCGACACTACCTGGAGGTGGATTACTATTAGCAAAGACATGTATGTAAACGATGGCATTCGCGCACGTGAACTTCGAATTATAGACCAAAATGGTGAACAATTAGGAGTTAAAACGCGTAACGAAGCGCTTGAAATTGCCGCTAACGTTAATTTGGATCTTGTCCTTGTGGCCCCTCAAGCCAAGCCACCAGTCGCTCGTATCATGGACTATGGTAAATTCAAGTTTGAGAATCAAAAGAAAGATCGTGAAATTCGTAAAAATCAAAAGATTATTGTATTGAAAGAGGTTCGTTTGAGCCCAACAATCGATGAGCATGATTTCCAAACGAAATTACGTAACGCGATCAAGTTCCTTGAAAAAGGCGACAAAGTTAAAGCATCTATTCGTTTTAAAGGCCGTGCAATTACGCACAAAGAAATTGGTCAACGCGTATTAGATCGCTTTGCAGAAGCTTGTGCTGAAGTATCGACGGTTGAACAAAAACCGAAGATGGAAGGCCGTAGCATGTTCTTAGTGTTACAACCAAAGAACGAGAAAAAGTAAGATCTACGAACAGTTTAGGAGGAATTTGACATGCCAAAAATGAAAACTCACCGCGGCGCGGCTAAGCGTTTTAAAAAGACCGGTTCTGGAAAAATTAGACGTGCTAGTGCTTACCGCAGTCACTTATTCGCTAACAAGTCAACAAAAGCTAAACGTAAGTTACGTAAAGGTGGACTTGTATCAAAAGGTGATTACAAACGTATCAAATCACTTATCGCTTACATGAAATAAAACTCGAAATTTAATTGTTCGAAATAATAGCAGGAGGTAATTATTATGCCACGTGTAAAAAGCACACCAGTCACAAAAAGACGTCGTAATAAAGTTCTAAAATTAGCAAAAGGTTATTATGGTGCTAAAAAATTACTTTATAAAGTAGCAAACCAAGCAGTTATGAAATCAGGTATGTACGCATACCGTGACCGTCGTAACAAGAAACGTGACTTCCGTAGATTATGGATCACACGTATCAATGCAGCAGCTCGCATGAATGGTCTTTCATATAGCCGTTTAATGCACGGTTTGAAATTAGCTGGTATCGAAGTTAACCGTAAAATGTTAGCTGAATTAGCTGTTTCTGACGCTGCAGCATTCACACAATTAGCAGACGCTGCTAAAAAAGCAATGAATAACTAATCTTTCCTATTAAAAAGGCTGATGGATTTTCCGTCAGTCTTTTTTTGTGCTGAAAAATTAAGATTACTTCAGTTTATGAATAAACATGGAGACCACAACCAGCTGAAATGGTTTTAATACTGATAATAGATAGAGAGAATTGAGTGAATTTCTATTTTTGTTTTATATTTTCGTGTCATATAAATGGAAAGTAGCTACTAATTTACTGATGGATAGGGTTAATTTAATTAGTCATATTTCGTGAATTTAGGGAACATCCCAATTTATTAAATCGTTTTATTAAAACGATACACATGGTATGCTTACTTTATTGATTAAACGATCGAAGGAGAAGTATATGAATCTATTGCCAATACTATTGATTATCTTAATGTCGATTATTGCCTTCATAGCTATGGGTGTAGACAAGCGGAAGGCTAAACAGCATAAGCATCGAATTTCGGAAAAAACATTATGGATTTTAGCACTTGTAGGAGGGGCTATCGGTTCGTACTTGGGTATGATTTTCTTTCGACATAAAACGAAGCACTTAAACTTTCGAATTGGATTTACTTTATTAGCAGTTGGTCAGTTAACTTTGCTTTTTTGGATTTATTTTATTCGTGATTATCAATGAATAGATCGATTTCGAATTCAAGTAAAAAACCCGTCACGAAATTAATCGTGACGGGTTTCATTTATTCATTCATTAACTTTTCGATTGGGTTTTTCCAACTGATTTTGGCATCAGGATAATTCATGTGAATCTCATTCTCTAAAAAAAGAAAATCCTCTTTTGTCATTCCTTGTAAAGTCATTGTATCCTTTACCCACACAAAAATCGACACAACTTCAAATGAATCCTTTGTTGTTCCTAAATACTTTTCACCTTCGAATAATGCACCCTTGTAGGTGATGAAAAAATTTTTTCTCACATTTTTAATATCATCGTAAAAATAGTACGTATTTTTTTCAACTGCTTCATCTAATTTTCTTTTAGGATCCATTAAAAACGAAATTCCACGGTAAAATAAATAAATAATAAATGCAAGAACAACGAAACGTAATAAAACAATTATCATAATGAACCCCCTTTTGGGCAGACGTGTTACTATTATATACGGATTACCTTATAAAATGGTTTCAATTTTATTAAAAAGATTTGAGAGGGGACTTCAATGTGCAATTACAACCTTTATTTACAATGCAAAAAACGTTAGACGCTTATATACAAACTGAAAAAAACATCTCACATGATGTCTTTTTAGAAAAAGGATTAGCTCTTTTAGTAGAACTTGCAGAACTTGCAAATGAAACTCGTTGCTTTAAATTTTGGAGTGAAAAAGGACCTTCAGAAAAAGAAGTCATTCTTGAGGAATATGTTGATTCAATTCACTTTCTATTGTCACTTGGTATTGAAATGAACTTTAATACATTAGAAAACTGGCCAAAAAGCCACAAGGAAGAATCTCTCACCTTGTTATTTTTGCACACACAATCTTCTATCAATCAATTCTTATTAGAACCTACTATGAATCAATACGAGGATATTTGGTCGTGGTATGGGGCACTGGCAGAGAAATTAGGGTTTATTCATGAAGATGTGGTACAAGCATACAATGCTAAGAATGAAAAAAATTATGAACGACAACGCTCTGGTTATTAAAGAAAATTTTGAATACGGTACGCGTATACATTATAATAAAATGGACGGTATATTTAGGAGGGCGAAATAATGACGAAACTAGATCCAACGTTAACGATGTTGAAAGAATTAACTGACGCTAAAGCAATTCCGGGTAATGAACGTGAAGCTCGCGATGTTATGAGAAAATACATAGAACCATTTGCAGATAAAATGGATACAGATAATTTGGGGAGTCTTATTGCTGAAAAAGTGGGAGACCCTAATGGACCGAAAATTATGGTAGCTGGACATTTAGATGAAGTAGGATTCATGGTTTCACAAATTGATGAAAAGGGATTCTTGAAATTCCAAACCGTCGGTGGATGGTGGTCACAAGTGATGTTAGCTCAGCGTGTAACGATTGTTACTCGCAAAGGAGACTCAATTACTGGTGTAATAGGCTCGAAACCACCACATATTTTGCCAGCTGAAGTTCGTAACAAACCAGTTGATATAAAAGATATGTTTATTGATATCGGTGCATCGTCGAAAGAAGAAGCAATGGAGTGGGGCGTTTTACCAGGAGACATGGTAACTCCTTATTTCGAATTTACTGTCATGAACAACGAAAAACTATTATTAGCAAAAGCGTGGGATAACCGTATCGGTTGTGCGATAGCTATTGATGTGTTAAAAGCTCTAAAAGGCGAAAAACATCCTAATATTGTATATGGTGTCGGAGCTGCCCAAGAAGAGATTGGTTTAAGAGGAGCGCGCACAGCGGCTGCTAAAATTAAACCTGATATTGGGTTCGCTGTTGATGTGGGTATTGCAGGAGACACGCCTGGAATTACACCGAAAGAATCTACTAGTAAAATGGGTGCTGGTCCACAGATTGTTCTATTTGATGCATCCATGGTGTCTCATAAAGGACTACGTGATTTAGTAGTAGATGTAGCAGATGAAAACAATATTCCGTATCAATTCGAAACGATTCCGGGTGGAGGAACAGATGCTGGAGCTATTCATTTAACTGCGAATGGTGTTCCTTCTTTAGCTATTGGTGTTGCTACTCGTTATATTCATTCTCATGCTGGTATTTTACATCGTGATGACTATGAGAATGCTGTAAAATTAATCGTAGCAGTAATTAAAAAGCTCGATAGAGAAACAGTGAATGAAATTATTTTTAACTAAATTAGGTTTTTAAAGCATCGCTTATGCGGTGTTTTTTTTTTTTTTTGAAAATAATCTAGTAATAAACTAATAAATGAAGCATAGTTTGCTGACTATACTTCATTTGTTTACTTTTCAAAAAATATAACCAAACATATTAAACGTACTTAAAAACAATATTAGTGAGAGCAATGAAAATAAAATAAATAGAAATACTCTATAGCTCTTTCCGTTTTGCCTAGAACATTTTTCTATCTATTAATATTTTATAAATGAAAGGCAAATTTGGATCGAGTGGACTCTAAATCAAAGTCTATTACTTTCCGTCGAATGGAGGTGTAATCAATTATGAGATCATATAATGATAAGCAATGGGAAAGAAGAGAAGGTTGTAGCTGTTGGAAATGTCGTGAATACGAAGAAATTCATGAGAAAATTGTAATCAATGTAGAATGTAACAAAGAACATGATAGAGACAATAAAAATGATAAAGATAAAAAAGATCATGAGAAAAAGCATGATAGTAACAAATGGATTCGCGAAATATTAGAAAAAAACTTTTTGTACAAAGAAGTGACCTTCTTTACGAAAGATTCCACACATACAGAAGGAATTGTGTCAGAAGTGGGCAAGGAATTTGTAAAATTGGTTAGAGGAATTGAACCAATCGAAGTAGAGAGTAATTGCGAAAATGATGAAGAACTTGAAGAATTCGACCTATACTTTATTAGATTAGACTGTATTTGTGGGTTCGGACGCGAAACAGAAGATTAATTTCTAATGACTATGTTGTATAAATACTTGGGAGAAACGTCTAAATATTTTTAGACGTTTTTCTTTTATTAATTAATGACTTTTTAAGTTATTATGACAACTATTCTTTTTTTAAAAAAATTCTTTAATACATCGAAGATTTTTATATTTCGTTAATAATAGTTTACATTATGTTAATTATACTGTACATTATGTATAGTATACTTAACATAAGGGGTTGATGAAATGCTCCAAAACCGAGTCAAGGAACTCCGAGCAAGGTATGGTTTTTCACAAGGTGAATTAGGTGAGAGAGTTGGTGTCACGAGACAAACCATTGCATTTATTGAAAAAGGTGAATTCTCACCATCTGTAACATTAGCTTTAAAATTAGCAAGAGAATTTGAAGTTAAAGTAGATGAATTATTTTGGTTAGAGGGGGAGAAACCATCATGAAGAAAGATTTTCGAGTCCAATATCCTTTATGGCAAATGGCATTCATTATTTTATTTGGATTTATTGCAATTAGCCTTACTGGAGCATCATCAGAAATGATTCAAAATGATCTCGAATTTAGTTATTCATTACAGTTTCCAGCATTGGAATCTATTCTATTATTTATTACACTTGCAATGACATTTATTCTATTAATAATTTTTATTATGAAAATTACTAATCATAATAAACGACATCCTCAACAAAAATTATCATTCTGGCAGATCAAACCAATTGAATATTTAGAAGAAGATGAAGGTATGATTTATATTACGAGACGCGCAGCTCAAAAAGTGTATACATTTTTTGTTTGGGCTTTGCCATTTGTTGCTATGATTTATCTTCTATTTAACTTGAGTCGCTTGTGGATCGTCATCGGTATTTTATTTTTAGCATTCATGCAATATCTTATTTTTTATATAGAAGTTCGCAAATATTTAAGCAAGGATGAAGACTAATGTGGGAATATTTTTTAGTGTTTTTAGGTGCCGCGATACCTTGGCTTGAAATGGCTTTGGTTATTCCATTAGGAATCGTTACTGGGTTGAACCCATTTTGGGTTGTGGTCATAGGGTTTATTGGGAATATGGTGACGGTTTTGGTTTTAATAATAGGCTATGACAAATTTAGGTTATGGTTGGCTAAGCGTCGTGAAGGACAAGAAGTAAAGGAATCTAAACGAAGTGAACGTGCTAAACAATTATGGAATAAATATGGTTTACCTGGCATGCTAATGCTCGGACCAATATTAATCGGAACGCATATAGCGGCATTTATTGGGATGACACTTGGGGCTAGTAAGAAACAAACGACGGTTTGGTCAATTATAAGTATAGCGATATGGGCAATCGTGTTTGGGGTTTTAACTGCACTCGGGTTTGATTTATTTGTAACGGATATATAAAACTGAAAACAGCTCATCCTTTTGGAATGAGCTGTTTTGTCATGATTGGAAGGATTGTTCTAAATGTTTTAAAACAGATTCTTTTTCAGGTTCTGGAGCGGTTTTCCACCATTTTTCAAAAAATACACCTAAACCAGGAAGTAAGTGCTCTTCGCCTCGTGTAATAGCATCTTCTACCACATCACGAATTTCGGAAGCATTGTTTCCAATCATGTTCGCAGTAATGGCGTCTCGAATTTGAAAGTTCATAATCTCTCCTCCTCAAAATTCATTTTGTCCGCTGACCTCGCCACTTATACATGTATTTGATACACTATAAAGAAAAAGGCGGTAAAATTGATGAAACGAATTGAATCCCTACAAAATACACAGGTTAAACACTGGAAGAAACTTGTTACTGTTCGAAAAGAACGAGACAAGTCAGGTGAGTTTTTGGTTGAAGGTTTTCATTTAGTAGAAGAGTCTTTAAAAAACAAACCCAATGTTTTAGCCATTATTATCAGAGAAGGCATGGAGATTCCAAGTAAGTGGAATGTAGACGATATTGAAATTATTGAAGTGACGATGGAGATTGCGAAAGAAATGGCTGAAACAGAACATTCACAAGGAATTTATGCACATTGTC
>JAHIWI010000257.1 GCA_018816185.1 Bacillota bacterium | reverse complement strand
CCTATCCATTCTAAAATTCACGTTTTACACACAATTTAACGTGCTGAAATGGTGCCAGTTCGCAATCCAACTTACACATTTACAGTATCATGTGTTGCATTGTAATCATTCGAGTACGTAGATGGTACATTCTAGACTTCATTGACTGGATTATTGGTCCCGCATATTCAAGCATGATTCTGCAAACTATTTTTGTAGGGTAGTGGTTGGCTATTTCTGAAGACTCCTGCGGAAAAACGAAATACGCTAGACCCCACAGGCATGGCTGTCGGAGACAGTTATGTCGAGGAGGCTGGCGTTTCGTCCGCGGAAAGCGAAAGAAATAGACGACCACACTTTCTTTATTTAGAAGTTGTTTTATATAACTTATTAATTCAACAATGTAATAGTATTAATTCATTTCAATAGAAAAAGGCTTCTATCCAGTTAGTTTTAACTAACTCAATAGTAGCCTCTTTTTTTAATTAGTTTTTCATTCGAGGATCAAGTGCATCACGCATACCGTCACCCATTAAGTTAAAGCCTAAAACGGTTAACATTATCGCAAATCCAGGGAAGAACATCGTCCATGGAGCATTGATGAAATTGACACGAGCATCTGCTAACATTTTACCCCACTCTGGAGTTGGAGCCTGTGCCCCTAGCCCTAGGAATCCAAGAGCAGCCGCTTCGATAATAGCTGTTGCAATTGCTAAAGTTCCTTGAACAATAACGGGTGCCATGGAATTCGGTAAAATATGCGAAAACAGAATACGAGCATCTCTCATACCAATCGCTTTTGCAGACGTAATATATTCTTCCTCTTTGATACTCAATACTTTTGATCGAATTAATCGCCCGAAGTTTGGAACGTTGATAATTGCAATCGCGATTAATGCATTCTGTAAAGAAGGTCCTAAAACCGAAACAACTGCGATGGCTAATAAAATACTTGGAAACGCAAGCATGATATCAAACATACGAGAAATGATCATGTCGACCCATTTGCCATAATAACCAGCAATAATTCCTAAAATACTACCAACAATAACAGAACCAACTACCGAGAAGAACCCTACCCATAATGAGATACGAGCACCTAGGACAACACGAGAGAATATATCTCGTCCAAAATCATCTGTACCGAACCAGTATTTTGAAGAAGGAGATTGTAAACGGTCGCCAAGCAATTGATCATTGATTCCTTGTGGAGCAACTAACGGACCAATGAAAGCCAAGATGACAAAGAAGATGACAATCCCTGCGCCAACAATAGCGACTTTACTCTTTTTGAAACTTCGCCATGCTTCACGCCACGGACCTGCCACTTTATCTGCTTGTGGTGCTACTTGTTGTGTGTTTGGGGCTTGATTGGCCATGTCGAGATGCCTCCTTCTTAATCATATTTAATACGTGGATCTATCATGCTATAAAGAATATCAATGAGTAAATTAATCATTACGAATATGAAGGCAACAACTAAAATACCAGATTGTATAACTGGATAGTCACGGAAATTAATAGCTTCATAGATGTAACGACCGATACCAGGCCACGCAAAGATGGATTCAGTTAAGATGGCTCCACCTAATAATAGTCCCATTTGAAGTCCGATAATGGTTAGAACAGGAATAATCGCATTTTTCAATGCATGTTTGTATACAACCCAGAACATTTTTTGCCCTTTAGCACGAGCTGTACGGACATAATCAGAGCGCAAAACTTCTAACATACTAGAACGTGTCATACGTGCAATGATTGCCATTGGAATTGTAGCAAGCGCTAAACCTGGCATGATTAGATGCTTTAGTACAACACTTAATTGATCAAATCGTCCCTGTAATATGGTATCCAATACATATAGGTTCGTAATGGAATCGACTGGGCTCCTTACTTCTTCTCGACCTGAAGTCGGAAGAATTCCAAGCTCGATACCAAATACGTACTGCATCATTAAGCCAAGCCAGAAAATAGGCATGGACACCCCAACTAATGCAAGAATCATAGCAGTGTAGTCAAACCAAGAGTTTTGGAACCAGGCGGAGATAATACCTGCATTTACACCGATAACAACAGCAATAACTATTGCAAATAAAGATAATTCAAATGTTGCTGCTAGATATGGCCAAATTTCTTCTTGTACTGGCGTTGATGTTCGTAACGATTCTCCTAAGTTCCCTTTTAATAGATCCCCTAGGTAATCGAAATATTGGACATACCATGGATTATCCAATCCGAGCTTTGCTCGTAATGCTTCGATCGCATCTTTCGTCGCTTGTTGCCCTAAAATTACTTGAGCTGGATCCCCAGGGATCGCACGAATAATCATGAAAACGACAAATGTCATGCCCAGCAAAACTGGGATTAATTGTAATAGTCTTCTACCGATATAGTGAAGCATTGTCTTCACCTCTCCATCTGATGCATTATGTTTTATGTTATGTATAAAAAATGGGGAGAAATCACGAAGACTTCTCCCCATTAATCAATTGATTATTTGAAGTCTACTTCGCCTAACTTATCAGATCCTGTTGGATGTGGTAAGAAGTTTACCAAATCTGCTTTACCAGCAAGAAGTGGTGTTGAGTGAGCAAGTGG
>JAHIWI010000256.1 GCA_018816185.1 Bacillota bacterium | reverse complement strand
GATTGAAAAAGCGCTTCAGCTTGCAAATCATCTAGATACGGTCTTGATTGCTGGCAAGGGACACGAAACTACTCAACATATTGGTGCAAACATAATCCCTCTATCAGATGAACAAATCGTTAAAGAGTTTTTAGCTCGTCGTAACGACAAAGAAAGAGCCAGTAGCGATTGCTAACTTTCTGCCAGTATTATCTGTCACAACACTTTCAATAACCATTGTGCGTTTTCCTTTGTGTGCATACTGAGCTGTCGCGTGAATTTGGTCACCTGTGCCGATCGATAAATAATTAATCGATAAATTAGTCGTCACAGCAGCAAATCCTTCTGTTAAAGATTGATTTGCCAATATCCCCATTGCTGTATCCATGATTCCAGCTAAAATTCCGCCATGCGGTATCCCTAATGAATTATAAATGTATGGAGTTATTGGAATGGTCACTGTACAACTCGTATCCGTAACTGTACGTTCAAGTAATAAACTACTCGACAGGTAAGTTGAGGTCTCTTCATTTTGTTTACGTTGTAGACCTTCCATTAATTGATCAAGTATATGCAAATCTTGATCAGATGCCTCATTTAGTATTTTGTTAAATCTATTTGTTAGTTCTTGTTTCATTCTAATTCTCCTTTGAAGTTAGCTCTAATATGTGTTGCTCTAAACATTTCTAGCGTGGAAAGCGTAACGTTTTAAGCCATCCACAGTGAGGGGTGAGGTTGAAGAGTCACAGGATTCATGAGCGCCAGAAGTATTGTTTATTTGAGATTTTATTAACAATAAAAGTAAATTTAGTCTAAAATTAAAAAGCATCTCGTTCACTCTTTGGAAACTATCTGTTATGATATAGAAAGATTGGAGGGATGTCCGATGATGATTACATCTGAATGGGCAAATATCATGGATGATGCTGATGATTTAGCGCAAATGATTTTATCCTCTGAACAAGCAACACGATATAAAGAAGCATATTTTGCCGTGTATACTGATGAATTATTAGCAAGACAAATAACTTCTTTTACTCGTTTAAAAGAACATTATGAAGATGTTCAACGCTTCGGAAAGTATCATCCAGATTATTCAACGGTTATGAAGTCAATTCGTGTTCAAAAAAGAGAACTTGATATGAATGACCGTGTAGCAACTTTAAAATTAGCTGAAAACGAATTGCAAGATTTGTTAGATGAAGTCAGCTTACTTATAGGTAAAACCGTTTCTGAATCTGTAAAGGTTCCAGTTAGCAATCCCTTTTTCGCTAGTGAAAGTTCATGTAGCACGGGTAGTTGCGGAACTGGTGGTTCATGCGGATGTTCGGCATAGCAGAAAACAAAGCTTGCACCTGAAAAGGTGCAAGCTTTTTCTTTACGAATTAAAATGCTATTAACATGAAATTCTTAAGATTTATCAGCTAATAATTGAACAGCAATGTCAGGGCGATCAGTTATGATCCCTTTTGCACCGGCAACTAGTAATCTTTCCATCGTTTCTTTATCATTGATTGTCCAATAGTGTACCGGAACATTCAACTTCGAAAGGAAGTGGATAAATCCAGCTCCGTCTAAAGGAAATACACCTGATTTAACCGGAATCTGCATCACATCTGTTCGTGGATGATAAAGGTGTCCAAATTGACTTGTATAGGCAGAGTAAGCTTTACGGACTTCATTTTCGCCTGCACCTAGAGCGACATTGTTTTGTGCATATAGATTAAAACGATCGATTTGTTCATCAAAGAAACTCGTTACGACAACTCGATGTTGTGCACCCATTTCTTCAATTAGTCTCCATAACTTAGACGGTATTAAACTACCTTCATATGTTTCAGGCGAATCTTTCATATCGATATTAATTAGCATTTGAGGGAATTGCTCAAATAATTCTCTTAATGTTGTAACACTTTCTCCTTGACCTCGATACGCATATTCTTGTTCTTCATTTAAAAATTGATAACCAAAATCTAAAAGTTTAAGTTCATCTAAAGTCATATCAGCAACCCGACCTGCACCATCAGTTGTCCGATCAACATATTCATCGTGAAAAACAATAATTTCTTCATCTTTCGTTAGACGAATATCTATTTCAAATCCATGTACACCTAACTCAGCTGCATTTTTAAAAGCAACCATCGTATTTTCAGGAGCGATTAGTGAACCACCTCTATGGGCAAGAATAATGGGTGAATCATATTGAAGAGCTTGTTTGTCTTCTCTTTTTTGAGGCTTTGAAATGGCCTTAGAGCCTGCCCATGCAGCTGCACCAGCAGCAGCGATTGCAATTGCTACCTTTGTTTTCTTTCCCATGTCTATTTCCTCCTCAAAAACGTGCTTCTTTCTATTATAACGGATTGAATATAAAACTGTAAGCTACAAGCGGTTGCGATACTTTTCACCCATATGTTATTCTTTATGATAAGAAAAGAGGGAAATCGCATGAATGACCGACAAGGACTTATTGTATACGTGCATCATTTAAAACAAGCTAAATCGCTTCGAAAATATGGGCATGTCCAATTCATATCTAGAAAATTAAAATATGTGGTAATGTATTGCGATCTCGACCAGATTGAAACGATTTCTACCAAAATCTCTCGATTACCTTTTGTTAAAGCCGTTACCCCTTCATATCGTCCATTTGTAAAGACTGAATATGAAAATTCAAAACCAGATAAAGCGAAAGAATACGATTATAAAACTGGATTATAATCTTACAGCCAGCCCTCTATGACAGAGGTGGTAGGATATGATGCAACCTTAATATTCCCGTTAAATACTGATGATATAATGCTGGTTCAGCAAAATAAGATGAGTGTTTTACTTCAAGACGGTGTGGGACTTTAATCATTTCCTGCACCGTTTTTTCAACTAGTTGTAACCGTTTACTCAGTTTATTCGTTTGGATGGTAATACCTTCTCTACATAAATAGATGGGCGTAAATTTACTCTCACCTGAAGGTTTTAATATTAAAGCTATACTTACACATAAAACATTATTTTTTGTCGTCGATAAAATACATACATTATGAT
>JAHIWI010000032.1 GCA_018816185.1 Bacillota bacterium | reverse complement strand
TTTGTTTTCGATACCGACAGGTGTCGGCGGAAGAAAACGTTTTTTGCTTTGAGCACCGAAGTGCTGTCCGCATATTTCGTTGACGTTTTGCTGTTCAGTTTTCAAGGTTCATTTGTTGGTCACTCTCGCGACAGCAACTTTAATATAATAACAAATTTGAAATTCAATGTCAACAACTTTTATTAACATTTTTCGTTTCAATGTTGCACTCAAATTAGCAACTTGATTAATATACCACCATATAAAAGCGGAGGCAACCCCTTTTTTGCAAAAAAAATAAAAAGCTAGAATTTCTTCTAGCTTTTCTATAAATGTTAGTCACGATGACGCATTTGAGGGAATAATAAAACATCTCTAATTGATGGAGAGTTTGTTAATAACATAATCAATCGGTCAATCCCGATTCCTAATCCACCTGTTGGTGGCATACCGTATTCCAAAGCTTCAATGAAATCATCATCCATTTCGTGCGCTTCATCGTTACCTTCTTCTTTTTCAACAAGTTGAGCTTCGAATCGTTGACGTTGATCGATCGGATCATTTAATTCCGTGAATGCATTTGCGTGCTCACGACGTACAATAAATAATTCAAAACGATCTGTGAAGCGACCATCTTCAGGATTTTTCTTCGCTAACGGAGAAATCTCTACTGGATGACCATACACAAATGTAGGTTGAACTAATGTTTCTTCTACTTTTTGCTCGAAGAATTCATTTAAGATATGTCCCGCTTCCATAGTAGGTTTCACATCAACACCATGTTCTTTAGCAAGAGCGTGAGCTTGTTCTTTTGTTACCGGTGCCCGGAAGTCTACTCCTGTAGCATCTTTTACAGCATCAGCCATGTGAAGTCGTTTCCAACCTGGTGACAAATCAATTTCATCTTCTCCATACATAACCTTCGTTGTTCCTAGAACATCTTGTGCAACGTGAGAGATGACATTTTCAGTTAACGCCATAATATCTTTATAGTCA
Organism: Bacillota bacterium; assembly: GCA_018816185.1. Lineage (GTDB taxonomy): Bacteria > Bacillota > Bacilli > Bacillales_A > Planococcaceae > Paenisporosarcina. The sequence goes on along the minus strand of JAHIWI010000032.1, from coordinate 3,938 downwards.
GCATACGCTTCGTAAAGTTCAAGCATCGTAAACTCTGGATTGTGACGAGTCGAAATCCCTTCATTACGGAATACGCGACCAATCTCGTATACTTTCTCTAAACCACCAACAATTAGGCGTTTCAAATGAAGTTCAATCGCAATACGCATATACAATGTCATATCAAGTGCATTGTGATGCGTAATAAATGGACGAGCAGACGCTCCACCTGCAATTGAATGCATTAAAGGTGTTTCTACTTCTAAGAAGCCTTCGCCATCTAAATAACGACGCATTGATTGGATAATACGACTACGAGTAATGAATGTTTGTTTGCTATCATCACTCGTCATTAAATCTAAATAACGTTGACGGTAGCGTTGTTCTACATCTTTTAAGCCGTGGAACTTCTCCGGCATTGGACGAAGTGCTTTTGTTAAGAACGTGAACTCTTTCGCTTTTACAGAAAGTTCTCCTACTTGAGTACGGAATACTGTTCCTGTAATTCCAACGATGTCACCTAAGTCAGCTGTGTCGAATAAATGATAAGCTTCCTCGCCAATCGCATCTTTACGAACATAAATTTGAATTTGACCACTAAAATCTTGTAGATGAGCAAATCCAGCTTTCCCTTTACCACGTTTTGTCATGATTCTACCAGCAATTGTTACTTCATGACCTTGTTCTTCTAAATCTTCTTTTGATATTGCATCAAATTCAGATCGTACCTCTTCTGATAAATGCGTTCTTTCAAAACGACCACCAAACGGGTCAAGCCCACTTTCACTTATAGAAGTCATCTTTTGGCGTCTCACCAAAAGTTGATCGTTTAATTCATCTAAATGAGACATATTCATTTCACTCCTTTTTTCTTTGATAGCTCCGATTAGCCATACATAATGAACTTATTGTACACAATTTCACAAAGGTCTTCACGCTTAATCGCGTTTTTCCTATAATTCTGTATGAATTTCTATAATTCCGAAGATTATATCTTCTATATAAAAGAGCTATCACAGAAAATGTGACAGCTCTTTCGAGTTTTATACAATACTTACTTCAAGTTCAAGGCCAAGAGCCATTTGCTCGTCAGCGAAGTCATTAATAAATGCACGGAATTCTTGTGCCGATTCTGTTTGATTAATTAGGTTACGGGCTTTACCGTTTCCACGAATCCCTTTTAAGTACCAAGAAGCATGTTTTCTCATTTCACGAACAGCGATGTTTTCACCTTTCAGTGCAAGTAAGCGTTCGAAGTGTATTAGACAAACATCCATCTTTTCACGTACAGAAGGTTCAGGTTTTAATTCACCAGATTCTAAATATTCGACCGTCCGGTAAATCATCCATGGATCTCCTAGAGCTGCGCGTCCAATCATAACACCATCAACACCAGTTTGCTCAAGCATGCGTTTTGCATCTTGAGGAGTTTCAACATCTCCGTTACCAATTACTGGAATATTAACATTTTCCTTCACTTGGCGAATGATATCCCAATCCGCGTGTCCTTCATACATTTGGACACGTGTACGTCCGTGAACAGCTACCGCTGATCCCCCAGCACGTTCTATTGCTTGTGCATTTTGAACTGCATATAAGTGGTCTAAGTCCCACCCTGTACGCATTTTAACGCTGACGGGTTTCTTCACGTTATCAACAACAGCAGCCACCATTTCATAGATTTTTTCTGGATCTAATAATAGTTTCGCTCCCGCTTCACATTTAATAATTTTAGAAACTGGACATCCCATATTAATATCGATAATATCTGCATTGGTATTTTGGTCAACATACTTTGCTGCTTCAACCAATGTTTCTTTTTCGGCTCCAAAAATTTGGAGGGACAATGGATTTTCACGTTCATCAATATATAACATATTCATGGTTCTTTCGTTTTTTTGCACGATGCCTTTGTCACTGATCATCTCTGCATAAACAAGTCCAGCCCCAAACTCTTTAACGGTCAAACGGAATGCTGAGTTACAAATTCCAGCCATAGGTGCTAGAACAACTCGGTTATCCATAACATGGTTACCAATTTGAAAAGGCTTTTCACTCATTTTAGTCAATATTTCTCCTCCTTTCCTTTTTGACTTGTTTCACCCAGTAACTCTTCTACCTCTATATGTAGCTCGGAAGCCATTATCTGTAATTGTTCTTCTGTCGGTACTCGAGTTCCACGTTCAATCTGTCCTACCACGGATGTTGATATGCCAATTCGTTTGGCAAAATCCGTTTGTTTAATCGCCTTTAATTTTCTGAATGCACGAATGCGTCTACCCCATCGAATGTTTTCCATAAGTGCACGCCTTCTTTCTGCTCTTCCACATACTGACGGAAAGGCACACCCGTAATCGGATGATTTAAGTTAGGATTCAGTTCTAATAAAGGAATGAGAACAAAACCTCTCTCATGCATACGTGGATGAGGGATAATTAAATTCTCTGACTCCATATTTTCATCATTATAGAGCAAAATGTCAAGGTCAATGCATCTAGGCCCCCATCTAAATTCACGGATACGCCCTAGAACTTGTTCAGTTTCTAAACATATTGACAATATTTTGAACGCCGATAAATTACTTTGCACTTCGACCACCATATTTAGAAACGACGCTTGATCAGTAAAACCAACAGGGGCTGTTTCATATACAGATGATATTCTCGAAATATGAAGGTCTTCTTGGTTCATTACAATACGGACCGCTTCTTGCAACATATCAAGACGGTCTCCAATATTCGAACCTAAAGATAAGTACGCTGTATTCATACAAATTCTCCGCGTGTAATTTCAATCGAAACTGATTTATAGTGTCCCGGTATCGGAGGATCTGGTTTTATTAACACCACTTTACAGCCTTTAACCAGTCCTTTAAAAGAAGATAAAACCTCGCTAGCGATTCGCTCTGCTACGGTTTCAACTAATTTCACAGGCTCTCCCTCAACGATGTCACGGCAAATGTTGAATGCCTCGCCATAATTGACGGTTTTTTCTAATTGATCCGTTTCGCCAGCTTCTTTTAATGAAAGTGCTAACGATAAACTAACACGAAATCGTTGACCTAATTTCGTTTCTTCAGGAAATACACCATGGTATCCCCAAAACTCCATTTCATTCACATGAATATAATCCATACAAGCGGCCCCCTTACTTTTCTACGAATACTTGTTTTCCAGTTAATACGTCCATCATTTTTACGGTACGCACAATTCCTTTTACGTCATGGACACGCATAATATGACAACCATTCATAACACCATAACTCACCGTCGCCGCCGTTCCTTCTAAACGTTCAGAAACAGGTAGGTCCAATACATTCCCAATCATCGATTTCTTGGATGTACCTAGAAGTACTGGATATCCCATCTCAGCTAAATCGGAAAGATGCTGCATCATCCAAATATTCTGTTCTGTCGTTTTCCCAAAACCAATTCCCGGATCTAGCCAAATGTGCTCTTCCGCTACTCCGGCATCTTTAGCAAGTTGCACACTTTCTTCTAAGTCGCTTCTTACGTCATTCCAAAAATCGTTGTATTCGGTATTTTCGCGATTATGCATCAGAATAATCGGGACTTGATACTTCGCAGCTACATGAACGATGGCCGGTTCTTTCTTCGCTCCCCAAACGTCGTTAATGATATGAGCCCCTGCTAAAATAGCTTGTTCAGCGACTTCAGCTTTATATGTATCAATCGAAATCATTACGTCTAATTCTTTACTTAATGCCTGAATGACTGGAATTACGCGAGCAATTTCTTGCTCTACAGAAACTGGGTCATGTCCAGGGCGTGTTGATTCTCCACCAATATCGATGATTTTAGCTCCGTCGTTCACCATTTGTTTGGCATGTAAAATCGCCTCATCAATCGCATCGAATTGACCACCATCTGAAAATGAATCCGGGGTTACATTCAGAATCCCCATCACGATTGTTTCTTTATGAAAATCAAGAACCGTTC
>JAHIWI010000255.1 GCA_018816185.1 Bacillota bacterium | reverse complement strand
TTGGACAGAACATACGCTAGTTGATGTGATTGAATTGTTTTCGAATAAATTCGTTCTAACATGGGATACCTATGCAACGGAGTTATCATCGAAAAACAAGGATTTTAAACTCGACTATTTGAATGAAGTCCTTCAAGACACTGCTGGCATGGCAGGACTTGAACTCGCACGACGTGTTGTCGGATTAGCGAAAGTGAAAGATATTACGAGTATAGAACCACTTGAAAAACGCTTACAGGCAGAACGAATTTGCTTGCGCGTTGCGTCTGAATTAATTTTGAATCAAGCACAGTTCGATACAGGAGAAGCTTATATTGTGGCACTCCAAAATGCACTGCAGGAGGAAACGAAATGAATGAACCACTAAATCCAATCGAATGGAAAAACGATGCACTCGTTTTACTCGATCAAACGAAATTACCGAATGATATCGTCTATGAAGAATTTACGACAGTAGAAGGTGTATGGGATGCCATAGTCACGATGAAAGTGCGAGGAGCACCGGCTATTGGTGTGGCTGCAGCATACGGTTTGTACCTTGGCGTTCGCGATGTCACGAGTAATATAGAAAAAGAAGTGCAAAAACACGCAGATTATTTAGCGACATCACGTCCAACAGCAGTTAACTTATTCTGGGCACTCGATCGTATGAAGGCGGTCAAGAGCGACAGTCTTAAAGAGGCTTTACTGGAAGAAGCAAAAGCGATCCATAAAGAAGACGAAGAAATCAATCGTACCATTGGCGAAAACTTATTGACTCTTCTAAATGACGGGATGGGCATTTTAACGCACTGCAATGCGGGTTCATTAGCAACATCTAAATACGGAACAGCAACCGCTCCAATGTATTTGGCGAAAGAAAAAGGATGGGACTTTAAAGTGTTTGCGGATGAAACTCGCCCACGCTTGCAAGGTTCAACGTTAACCGCTTTAGAGTTAAGTAGAGCAGGCATCGATGTGACGGTCATTACCGATTCAATGGCGGGCATGGTGATGTCGCAAGGCAAAATTCAAGCAGTAATCGTCGGGTGCGACCGAGTGGCAGCAAACGGCGATACGGCAAACAAAATTGGTACCCTCGGAGTGTCAATCTTAGCGAAGCACTATGGCATTCCATTCTATGTGGCTGCTCCAACGCCAACGATCGATTTACAAACGCCAACAGGTGCTGAAATTCCGATCGAAGAACGGGACAAATCAGAAGTCATTGAAGGATTCGGTAAGTTAACCGCTCCCGCGCATGTCAATGTGTATAATCCAGCATTTGACGTAACACCTGCTGAACATATCACGGCAATCGTGACTGAAAAAGGAATCGTACGTGCACCATTCAAAGAAAATTTAGCGAAACTTTTGGGGTGATTCAACTGTTTATGAAGGAACGTCAACAAATTGTAGATTATTGTAAGTTGATGATGACGAGGGGCTTAACGAAAGGGACTGGCGGCAATATCAGCATTTTCGATCGTGAGTCCGGACTCATGATTATTAGTGCAAGTGGGATCGACTATGATGTCATGACCGCAGAAGATGTGGTAGTTGTGGATTTAGAAGGGAATTTAGTGGCTGGCAATAAAACACCATCGAGTGAATTTCCGATGCATGCGATTTTTTACAGAAAACGTAGTGATCTAAATGCGATTGTCCACACGCATTCACCATTTGCCACGACAATTGCTTCCTTACGGTGGGATTTACCTGCCATATCATACTTAGTCGCTTTCTCAGGCAAGAACGTACGTTGTGCCGCGTATGCAAGCTTTGGTTCACAAGAACTCGCTGAACATGCTTTCAACGCCATGGTGGACCGCCAAGCCGTCTTATTAGCTAATCACGGACTACTTGCCGGAGCAACGAATATCGCAACAGCATTTACCGTAGCTGAAGAAATTGAATTTTGCTGCGAAATCTACACGAGAGCTAAGGCAATCGGTGAACCTGTCGTACTAGACGACGCCGAAATGCAACACATGGCCGAAAAGTTTAAAACATACGGACAGAAATAAATAGGTGCCAGGTACACAAACAATCATGAATGTTTAAACAAACGTGAATGTTTCGGTTCCTGGCACTTTTGCGTCTATTTTGAGTGAAATCTAGAATAGAGCG
>JAHIWI010000254.1 GCA_018816185.1 Bacillota bacterium | reverse complement strand
GAAAGTCAATATGATAGACGATCAAAATGCTATCGTTCTTGTTCATGGAAGCACTGTCTATTTAAGAAAGGACTTTGATGAGTCTGGAGGAGAGTATGTAATGAAGATTTTCTTGGAAAAAACGAACAGTCAATGGACGGTCGTTAAAACAGATGAATACACGCAGGAAGAGTACAAAGAGTGGTTCAATAGCCAAAATTAAACCTATTTTTTTGAAAACTTTGGGCTTGGGAAATAAACGAATATTACGTGAGGGGAAGAGATAGTTTGTACACTGAATTATACGGTAGTTTCAGTTCAGCCACTTATACTTTTTTGTTTTGGTGGGTAGTTTTTCTCGTGTTTCAGAGAATAACAAATCGCTATCCTTACAGTAACAGTTGGAAGAAAGATATTATTCTAACATTTATTCAAAGTGCAATTGTATTACTTTTACTACCTGTATTAGCAATTATTTTTAGACATTAGGCTGTAATCATAATGAGATTGAGTATGGATGGGCTGATATTCCGCACTAAGGAGGAATTTAAATGACAGATAAAAAACCGATGAATGATGTAATTGACCATATGAGTAATATAGAAGGAAGTGTGCCTGCCCAAATCGAAATGAATAAATTGCCTAAACCGTTGCGATTCTTTGGTTATTTCGTATTCGGCTTTTTTGCCATTTCAATCGTTATCGTGATCATCGGGAATTTATTGAACTAATTATGATATAAGATTTTTTTTCTAAAACTAGGGGGCGATTATATGAATAAACTCACTAAGATATTTGTTTTATTTTTATCTTTACTAATTGCTACTGGTTGTACAAATCAAGAGGTGAAAATTCCTGATACTGCACCTGTTTTTATTCAAAAAAGTGATTTTCAAACCATTGATTGGCAAAAGAAAGCAGTTGAATTTGGCGAATATGGTGTCGTCGGAAATGAAAATAAGTCTGGTGTTATCGGTGCAGATATGCCGAGCTTAGATAGACAAAAGTGGATGTGGCACCTTTGGGATGTACCACCAAATGAAGAATTAACGATAGTGGGCTTTCATAAAGAAACCCAAAAAGTCTTTCCCATTTTATTTGAAGATTCATGGTCATTAATACTAAGTGGTCCTAATAATGGAGCAGATTCTCATTCACCATCTTCTGTTAAAATACCAGAAAAAGGAGAATGGGCTATTTTACTTTATATAGACGATGAATTTTTTGATACCTTAATTTATGAAATTTATGAGTAAAAACGTTTAATAACAGAAGAGTTATCGGAAAGTATTTTCAACTATCAATGTGAGGTGAATAAATCATGAAGATTAGAAAGGCAGTATTTGCTGATGTAAAAGGAATAGCTAAGGTTCACGTTGATAGTTGGAGAACTACTTATAGGGACATTATTTCTGATGAATTCTTAAACAAGTTGTCATACGAAAGCCGAGAAAAATTATGGGTATCAAATATGTCGAATATGAATGTGTTTGTAGCTGAAACCGATGAAGGTGACATTGTTGGATTTTCCACTGGGGGTAAAGAAAGAAGTGGGAATTACACGGGAACTGACGGAGAACTTTACGCCATTTATATTTTAAAAGAATATCAAGGGCAGGGATTAGGGAAATTGCTCGTAAAACCAGTCATCGTTGAACTATTAAGCTTAAATATAAATTCAATGTTGGTACTAGTATTGGAGAAAAACAACTCTTGTCATTTCTATGAGGCACTTGGTGGAAAACGATTAGATGTTATCGAGGTTGAAATTGCTGGAGACAAACTAAACGAAATTGTGTATGGATGGACTGATATCCGAGCCATTCAATTGTAGCGAAGGGGAAACTAATATGAAGCAACAAATACCGCAGTTAGTAACTGAAGTATTGAATGACTATATTTCATTAGTAAATGAACGATTTCCAAATCTCCTTGAGGGAGTTTATATTCAGGGCTCAATTGCATTGGATGCTTATGTTGAAGGTAGCAGTGATATTGATTTCGTTACAGTAATGAGTCGACGTTTATTAGAGGTTGATATCGATGTATTATCTGAAATACATCGAGAAATTGCGAATACATATAACTCTATTGAAATGGATGGAGTCTATCTTGTTTGGGATGATCTTGGCAAGTTGACTTTTCATGAAAATAGATTTCCTGTTTATAACAGTGGGGAAATTAGAATTGAATCTTACATAAATCCAATCACGTGGTGGCTGTTAAAGACAAAGGGCATTTCCATTATAGGCCCGGAATGTACATCGTTCACATATGAGACAAGCCCACATGACTTAATTGCCTATGTTAATAGCAACATGAATTCTTATTGGGCAAATCGAACAACGAGTTTGGAAAGTGCTTTTAATGAAATAAGCAGATACTCGAATGAAGAGATTAATACTACAATCGAATGGTCAGTGCTTGGATTGTTGCGTCAATATTATACATTGATGGAACAGGACATCATATCAAAAGTTGATGCAGGCGAATATGGTTTGAAGCAGGTCCCTACTGAGTGGCATCCAATTGTTAAAGAAGCAATTAGCATTCTTAAGGGAGTTAAAAATAATTATTACACATCTGATCAGCAGCGAGTGAAAGATACAATCGGATTTTCAAAGTACATAATTAGTTATTGTAATACTCATTTATAAAAGTATGAAGTAACTTGTGCAATATCAAAAGAGGTGTCTAAGTGAAAGAACTTGAATTGGAATATAGAGTATTTGGAACTGGGAAATCAACACTTATCATTGAGATGGGGATAGGTGGAGACTTTTATAATTGGTTTTCATTTATTAACCAAATTGAAAAAGATTTTAGAGTCGTCATATATCATAGGGCAGGTTATGGAAAAAGTGCAGTTTCACAAAAAACTAGAACAACAAATAATATTGGTACAGAACTACATAAACTAGTGGAAAGATTAGGGATTAAAGAACAATTCGTTCTAATGGGTCACTCTTTTGGAGGCTTATGTGCACAACATTATGCCAAGATTTATCCTGAAAAAATTAAAGGTTTAATCCTTATCGATTCAACTTCTTTTAACTACAGTAAGTTATACAAGCTAAATATTCCGGTAATGAATTCGTTGATATCAATAGAGAAAATGGTAGAGAGCAATTTAAATACATCAAAAAATTCAAAAGAAAATCTTGAAATTAAATACAATGATTTAATTGCGGAATATGAAATGATATTGCCGAGTAGTGATTCAAGGAAATTTAAAGATTTTATTTCGAGTCCTCTACTTTTCGATACGATTGCAAATGAAATTAAAAACTGGGAATCAAGTAGCAGAAATATAATCGATCTAGGGAAGTTCCCGGACATTCCATTAACGGTTATTGCCAGAGATAAAAAAACATCCATTAAAGCTTTTACGAAACATGGTATCCCTTCTGAAGAAGCTGTTTTATATGAAGATGTTTGGCGTAAGTTGCAGATAGAATTGTCACGAATGTCTAGTAAAGGTGAAATGGTCATTGCTGAAGATAGTGATCATAATATTCATATTGATAGACCTGATATCATTCTTCAATGTTTAAAAAGGTACATAAAATGAGTTATTAAAATTCTAAGAACCTATCGTTAATTAAAAGAGTGGAGGTTTCATGATGTTTAAACTATTAATTGATGATCATACAGATTTACGTTTATTAGAAATAAGACATGCAGATGATCTTTATAATCTAACAAACCAATCAAGAAATACTCTCCGTGAGTGGTTGTTTTGGGTTGATTTTACGCAGTCCCCTAAAGATTCAATGATATTCATCGAAAGTACAATGAAACAATTTTGTCAGAATAATGGTTTTCAAGCTGGTATTTGGTATAAAGGCGAACTAGCAGGGGTTATTGGGTTACATGCAGTGAATTGGACGAATAAATCAACTTCAATCGGTTATTGGCTAGGTGAGAAATTTCAAGGAAAAGGATTAATGACAAATGCTTGTGATGCAGTAGTTGAATATTGTTTTAATGAGTTGAAATTAAATAGAATTGAAATTCGAGTTGCAACAGAGAATCATAAGAGTCTCGCTATTCCTAATCGGCTAGGCTTTCAAAATGAAGGTTGTATAAAAAGTGCGGAATGGCTTTACGACAAATATGTTGACCACAATATATTTGGTTTGATTAAAGATGATTATGAATCTATAAAAAGTGTAATGAAAAAGTCAGCAAGTTATTAATTGAAATACTTATGAGTTAAATAGATGTTAGTGCCAACTTTTTTATAGTTTTGTAGGGACATACATAGTTCGTGGAATATATGCCGGAACCAAATTTTATATTAAAGTTGAGTGCAATTAACTAAGTTTTAAGTTTGTGTGAAAATCAAATGCAGCAATAGGTGAAGGTGAAGGTGAGGGTGTTGTAGTGATAGTTCCTTCAAAATTAATAGACAGTCATAGCTTGCGGTACAATATTAGATCCGCAACAGATAAAGATGCGAAAAGCTTATCAGTTATTCGATTACAGATTGATGGAGAAACAGAAAATCTGGATCGAGAGAAAGGGGAAGCTTTCTTAAATGAAACTAGTTTTAAGCAGTTAATAAAAAAGGATACAGATAATAGTAAGAACCTCTTTTTAGTCGCTGAGGTCAATGGAGAAATTGCAGGTTTTTCGAGATGTGAAGGAAACCATTTGAAAAGAACAGCTCATAAAGTAGAATTTGGAGTTGGTGTTTTAAAAGAATATTGGGGATTTGGTATAGGGAAGAATCTTTTAAAAGAATCGATAAAATGGGCGGACTCGAATGAAATAAAAAAAATAACTCTCAGTGTTCTCGAAACCAATGTGAAGGCTATAGAATTGTATCGGAAAAATGGTTTTGAAGTAGAAGGTATTTTAAAAAACGATAAATACTTATCTGATGGAAAATATTACAATACCGTAATGATGGGAAGAGTTTTTCAGACAAACTAATATTTTATTGGAGGTAGCTTATGCAAGAATTTGTATATCATATCGTTCAGAAAGATATAGTTGGCAACAAACTGGTAGCATTAAACTCTTTCAAGGAAACTAACCCTGCATTATACGAAAGATATACGAAAAAATATTTTGATCATCCAGACAGACCAAAGTTACTAACAAAAAAAGTGCCAAAGTTAAACTGTTTGTGGAACGATGTAATTCACTTTCTGCCATTACATCCCAACTATGTTTATAACGCACTTAAAAGCTTGGATATAACAATAGTAGAAGATATGCGTTTTTTAAAAATTCCAATTGAAAAGCTGAAAGGTAATAATAATGCGATTTATTTATATTCAAAGCACAAATATATTGGACCAGCAGAAGACATCGATGAAGATGAGATGGTAATGCTGAACATTGGCGATTATAAAGAGTTAACAAAAATCCCTGCAGACACAATCGAATATTACAAAGTCGAGCAGGCAAAAGGAAACAAATTCGGTATGTTCCCATACATTCCACATGTGTTGAGTCATGGAGAAGTAGAAATTGAAGGTTTGGAGATTATTAATTGGAATCAGAGTGAATGAGAAATAAGAATATGAATCCCAAGAATTATTTATGTAAGGGGGAAAGAAGATGACCACTGTTTGTTT
>JAHIWI010000253.1 GCA_018816185.1 Bacillota bacterium | reverse complement strand
TCGATGAAATTGTCCGCCATTGGGTGAATGGAAAATCGTAGACCCACAATTGGACTAGTCCCACAACTAAACTCTTGTTTCATTCTTCTTCCTCCTATGGTGCCAGGTACACACACAATTCAAAAACGATTCTGTATTGAATCGAAGTTGTGTGTGTACCTGGCAGTATTTTGTTTAAAACACAATAAAAAAGCTGCATTCGATTGGAATGCAGCTTTTTGAGCCAAAGAAAAAAGAATTCGGCAAAAGTAGCCGCACTTCCTCACGCCAGTATTATCTGGATCGAGTGTTAAGGGATCGGAGCAAATGCTCTCATCTCAGCCAAGATATAGCACCCCTAGTGCAGAAATCGTATGCAGTTTTATGTATGTTTCAGAACGGCTTCATTGTAGCGTACTAAAATTGAGTTGTAAATAGTTGAATGAAATTGTTGCACAAAATTGTTACCTGTTCTATATTATATATAACAAGACTGTTCTATTATTAGTAGAACAAAGGAGGGTCGCATATGTTTATTGAGATTGAAACAAATTCGGCCGTGCCGATTTATTTACAACTTGCTCAAAGTATCATTGAAGGTGTAGCAAAAGGGGAGTTAAAGCCTGGAGATTCCTTGCCATCTGTTCGCGCATTCGCTGCAGATCTTGGGATGAACATGCATACGGTGAATAAAGCTTATCATTATTTAGAAGAGAAGGAATTTATTCAGATTGTGCAGAAGAAAGGTGTATTCATTCATGAAAATGGCGTGAGACTTGCTTCTCCTTCTGATCGAGATCGGTTGAAGAAAGAATTAAGACCCATTGTCGCAGAAGCACTTTGTCTTCAATTGTCTAACGAAGACTTAGAGCAATTGGTAAGAGACCTTATTTTGAAAATAAAGGAGGGAGAATAATGGCAGCCATAATTTTTATCATCATTCTTCTGTTCATCATTAGCCTTCAAGCATTTTTGCCGAGATTTTTAAAAGAAAGCGAAGTGTTTGGTGTGTATGTTCCAGATACGCATGTAAAGGATGTGCGCATTGAACGCTTAAAATCTCGCTATACGAATACCGTTTTAACAACCGGAGCAGTCCTAATTCTGATATTTGTTGGTTGGCTATGGGTGGTTCAACCTTCAGACAATCAAATTGGATTAGTTGGGATGGCGCTTCAACTTGCCGCATTGGCCATTGCGATGGCGCTCTATGCAAAAAATCATCTGTCATTAATGAGATGGAAAAAAGAGGAACAGTGGATTGCTGGGCAAGTGGAAAGAAAAGTAGTCGACTTACAATTTAGAGAACAATTAAAACTATTGCCTAACGTGTATTTCATTTTACCGATGTTGATCACCATAGGTTTAGGCGCGTATGGTTTGAGTCAGTACGATTCACTACCGAATCAAATTCCAACACACTGGGGTCCAAGTGGTGAAGCAGATGCATTTGCAAAGAAGAGTTATGTTTCTGTCAGTTCCTTGCCGTTAATAACTTTGTTGTTACAAGGCATGATGCTGTTTTTTAATAGTGCCATGAAGCAATCAGGAGCGAAAATTCGAGTTCGACACAAAAAACGCTCTCGTGAGCAACAACTTGCTTTTCGTAAGTATTCCAGTTGGTTATTGTTTATCGTCACGATCTCGATGACTGTGTTCATGAGTTATTTGCAATTAACCATAATTGCACCATCTACAATGTCGACCGGCGTCACGTTGGCTTTCACCATTGGTTACCTAATTGTCATTTTAGGATCCGTGTTCTATTACACGATTAAAGTAGGCCAAAGCGGAACGATGATTCCAGTAGAAGTAGACAGTTCCAATCAGTCAGATGACGCTTTTATCGATGTCGATGATGATCGTTATTGGAAGTGGGGCTTATTTTATGTCAATAAAGATGATCCGAGTATTTTAGTGGAGAAACGCTTTGGTATTGGATGGACGGTTAACATGGGACATATTAAGAGTTGGGTTTTTCTTGCCATCTTAATCGGCAGTATTATTTTAATCGTAAAGTTACAATCATAAGGAGTGGGGAAAATGGAAGCGTTACAAGGGATTTCGTGGGGGATTATTGCACCGATTTTGGTGATACAACTGATTTTGTTGATTATTGCACTTATTGACTTATCAAAGATAAACCAAACAAATGGACCCAAATGGTTATGGGCGATCATCGTTATATTGGGTAGCATTTGGGGTCCGGTTCTATACTTTGTAATTGGGAGAAAACAATCATGACGCTGATTTTACAAGCTGAACACTTAACGAAAATATACGGAGCCGAGCATGCTGTAAAGGACGTCAGTTTTTCACTCGCAGAAAAATCGTCCACTGCTTTAATTGGACCAAATGGTGCGGGTAAAACGACGACTTTGTCCATGTTAGCCGGTTTACTTAACCAAACTACAGGTACGATTTCTTTAAATGGGGAAACAAATCCTGACGTAAGAAAGTCAATAGGATTTTTACCGCAGTATCCACAATTTTTTTCATGGCTCACCGCTTTAGAGTTCACTGAAATGGCTGCGAAATTAAGTGGTATGGATAGTAAGCATGCAAAAATTGAAGCACAAAAAACACTAGAGTTTGTTGGCCTTGGAGAAGCGTTAAAGAAAAAAACAGGTACGTTTTCAGGGGGAATGAAACAACGTCTAGGTTTAGCTCAAGCCATCGTTCATAAACCCAAACTATTATTGCTAGATGAACCTGTATCAGCTCTTGACCCTGTCGGACGTCGCGAAGTAATGGACTTACTTAAAAACTTACAACAGGACATGACGATTTTATATTCGACTCACATTTTAAATGACGCGGAAGAAATGACGGATCAACTGTTATTTTTAAGAAAAGGTGAATTAGTCGAACAAGGCTCTCTTGGGGATGTAAGAGCAAAATATGATTCTCCGCGTTATTTAGTAGAGTTCACGAGTGAAGAAGATGCCCTTAATTTCGCGGCTCGAGCACCTTGGAAAGTTAGTTACCGGGGTACATTAGGTTTGATTGACATCACGAATGGTTTGCCTGAAATGAAAGATTTGTTGGGTTATTTAGCAGGAAGCGGGTTAACAGTTCGGAAAGCCGAACGACAGACTGCGAGTTTAGAAGAAATCTTTTTGAAGGTGGCTGGTCGCAGATGAGGGACTTACTTGTTTTATTCCAAAAAGAATGGCGTGAAAACACGCGTAATTATAAAATTTTATGGATTCCTTTAATCTTCGTTTTCTTCGGCATTACTGAACCTGTCACCAATCATTATTTACCCCAAATACTTGAGGCGGTTGGCAACATTCCTGAAGATGCCATGTTTCCTTTTCCAGAGTTCACTGCTGCTCAAATCCTGATGTCTACTATGGGACAATATCAATTCATCGGCATGCTCGTTTTAGTCCTTGGATTCATGGGAACCATTTCTAGAGAGCGAAAAAACGGCACGGGTACATTGCTATATGTACGACCTATTTCATTCTTTAGCTACTTTTTAAGCAAGTGGAAAGTAGTGAGTATCATTGCGATAGGGAGTGTTTGGCTCGGATTGTTAACAAGTTGGTACTACACTGAGCTGTTGTTCGGAAATGTACCTGCTTCGGATTTCTTTGCTTTTGCTGGAACGTATAGTGTGTGGATTTTGTTTGTCGTGACTGTCGTTTTAGCAGCCAGTGCGTGGTTACCAACAGGAGGAGCTGCAGGCGTTTCGTTAGCTTTGGTATTGGTCATCCAAATCATCGATTCCTTATTAGGAACGTATTGGACTATCTCACCTTGGAAAATCTCAACTTATGCAACACAATGGTTAACCGGGTCACCTACTATGGGGGATTTCTGGTGGAGCATGGCCGTCACGATCATTGCCATTATTGCTTTAATGATATTTGGGACGTGGATGTCAAAACGCAATGCTTCTAAAACGAAAGTGTGAGGGCGTTGAGGTCAAGAACATTATTATAATCAAAACTAATTATGGTTAATTTTAAAAAATCCCTCCTCGATTAGGTCGAGTGAGGGATTTTTCAGTGAACATTTACTATTATTGAGGATCTGTCTCCATTCCCTTAGACATGCCGTTAGAATTGTCGTTGCTATTAGACTGATCGTTAGAATTATCCATCCCATTATTCATCCCGTTAGATTTATCGTTGCCATTCGTGTTGTCGTCCTGATTCTGATCGGCTGGTCTTGCTTCATGCGTTTCATCCCTAGAAGGTTCATCCATCGTTCCAATTGAAGAACCTTGGTTATTTGTGCATCCAGCAAGCATAATGAAGGACAGAATAGCTAATAATACAAGCTTCATAGCACTTTCTCCTCTCAAATAAACAATTGTCATGTTCACCTGTAGGTTGTGCCTTGTTAACGGAAATATGTATGGTCGATTATCGACCAGGACGACGGTTCTCTTCGGATTTAAACCAAGCTCGGATTCCTTTTCCTGCAAAAGGTTCGTCTGCAAATCGCGGAATAATATGAAAATGTGCATGGAGAATCGATTGATTGGAAGCTTCTCCGACATTCCAACCGAGTGTAAAACCATCTGGAGCGTAGTTTTCCTCTGCATATTGTTTGACTTGCTGCATTAATTCATACGTTGCAGTCCATTCTTCTGGTGTTAAATCGAATACTGTTTGACGATGAACTTTTGGCACTATAAGTCCACTGCCTTCTAATATGTCTTGATGCTTTGGATGTTGCAAATAGTAACAAAATTCATTTTCGAAAATAATTTTCTGATTCGGATCATGTTGTGGTTCACAAAACGGGCATCTCTTAGTTGTAGACATTTTTCCACCTCTTTGCTCATTATTTTAATAAATTCAAAGGAAAAGATGCAAACTATGTAGAACTTGATTCATATGGGA
This sequence comes from Bacillota bacterium, assembly GCA_018816185.1. Taxonomy (GTDB): domain Bacteria; phylum Bacillota; class Bacilli; order Bacillales_A; family Planococcaceae; genus Paenisporosarcina. The sequence goes on along the minus strand of JAHIWI010000253.1, from coordinate 4,407 downwards.
GGAATGCAAAATGGACAAACAAACTCAAGTTGAAAATGCGAATCGCAATTCCGATCGCTTTCTAACGGCTTTTCATCGAATTGAACAAGCGATGAAAGATATTATTGGAGCAAAAGACCATCTTTCATTCTTTAGATTAATTGAACTATCCAAACGTAAAAATGCAACGATTCGTCGATTTGAAAATGATTTAAGAGAATTTTCCACATTGCGCAATGCCATTGTACATCAACGTACATCAACAGAGTATGCCATTGCAGAACCACATGATGAAATTGTGGAATCAATTGAAGCCATAGAACAAGAACTGACGAAACCAATTACGGTAGGGGAAATGTTTGCTAGAAAAGTGAGTACGCTTCAAGCGTCCGATACATTAAAAGAAGCTCTATTGGTGATACGTGATAAACAGTACACACAAATTCCTATATACAAAGACAATAAATTTGTTGGTTTATTAACCGCAATAGGCATCATGTTTTGGGTAGCAAATCGTGTCGAAACAGGCGATATTTCCTGGGAAATAGACCTAGAAACTATTCTTCAACATGAAAAGAAGAAGGAAAATCATCTTTTTGTCCCTAGAAATTTATCCATTTTCGAAGCGGAAGAAATGTTTAAAGATGCTATTGCTAAAGGACGAAGACTCGAAGCATTACTGATTACAGACGAAAATGGTCTTGTCGGTATTGTGACGCCTTTAGATTTAATGAAAATAGAAACTTGAAAAATTCTTCAAGTGAATTTTAAGCCACTTGAAAAAGACGGTAAACATCTGAATATATTCAATATTAGCACCTTGAAGTAAAGGTGCTTTTATTAACAATAAATTTTAATTTACACAAGTACAATGGATATTAGGCATGTTAGTAGAAGAATGGATTTTGAATTTATACAGAAGAGTATCTTACAAATGAAAATTTTGAAGTATTTAAGGAGCGTTATATGGAAATTAAGTTTAACGATTTTTTCAGAGAAGAATTAACGATTAATGATATACAAACTGCTTTAGAAAATGAAGAAGTAACCTCAAAAGAATTGGTCATGTATTACCTGCACAGAATAGCAAAATATGATCAGGATGGTCCGAAAGTAAATTCTATTCTTGAAATAAATCCAGATGCAATTTTTATTGCGGAAGCACTAGATTACGAAAGAAAAACAAAGGGAATTAGGGGGCCTTTACATGGAATTCCTGTGTTCCTTAAAGACAATATTGAAACAAATGATTCAATGCATACAAGTGCAGGAACACTTGCATTAGAAAATCATAATAGTATGCATGACGCATTTCTTGTTGAAAAACTCCGCAAATCAGGTGCAATAATCTTAGGTAAGACAAATATGACAGAACTAGCTAATGGGATGTCAAAAGAAATGTGGGCAGGCTATAGTTCAAGAGGTGGACAAGTATTAAATCCATACGGGGATGCTGAACTATTTGTTGGTGGATCAAGTTCAGGTTCTGCTGTGGCAGTTGCTGCAAATTTTACAGTATTATCTGTTGGAACTGAGACAGATGCTTCCATCTTGAGTCCTGCAGTTCAAAACTCAGTAGTTGGAATTAAACCTACAGTTGGGTTAATAAGTCGCACGGGAATAATCCCTTTTACATACTCACAAGATACAGCAGGACCTTTTGCAAGAACAGTTACGGACGCAGCAATTTTGTTAGGTGCTTTAACAGGTGTCGATAAATTCGATCCAGCTACTCATAAGAGCGAAGGTATTTCTAAACAAGATTATACAGTCTTTTTAGATTCTCAAGGATTGAAAGGTGCTAGAATCGGTATATTTAATCAAGCTTCAGAGGACTATTATCAATCAGGAGAATACGATGAAAATCTGTTTAATCATGTTATTCAAACATTACGTAATGAAGGAACAGAAGTTGTTGATACTATCGAAATCCCTTCTTTCAATAGGGATTGGAGTTGGGGAGTACCTATATATGAAATGAAACATAGCTTAGGAAATTATTTATCTCGATTACCGTCTCATTTACCAATTCATTCTGACACTGAATTAATTCAATTTAATAAACAGCATGAACAAAAGGCCTTAAAATATGGTCAGAATATGTTGGAGTATAGAGAGAATTTACCAAACACTTTAAGAAATCCGGAATATTTGAATGCGAAATTAGAAGATTTGTATTTTTCTCAGGACATGGGGATTGATTTTACTTTAAAAAAGTATGACCTTGATGCGATAATTTTTCCATCTTATATTGGCTCAACCATATGTGCTAAAGCTGGCTATCCATCTATAGCTGTACCTGCTGGTTACATGGAAAGTGGAAGGCCATTTGGCATAACATTTGCAGGGATGGCTTTTAGTGAAGGTGTATTAATAAAACTTGCTTATGCTTTTGAACAAGCTACAAAACATCGGAAATACCCTAAATTAATATAGAAAAAGAAATCGTTTTGGAGGTACATAATGGAGTTTTATCAATTTAGTAAAGATAGTGGTAAGAGTATTTCAAAATTTAATTCAAACTTTAAAATGTCTCGTGTTATTCAAACAGATAAAGCATCTAATATTGGCTGTATGCACTTAGAGGAAAATGGCATTGTAGGATATCACCAAGCAGTAGTTCCTCAACTTTTGTTAGTAATCAATGGAGAAGGATATGTTCGCAATGATGAAGTGCAGAACATTAAAGTTCAGCCTGGAGACGCAGTCTTTTGGGAAAAAGATGAATGGCATGAAACGAAGACAGATAAAGGTTTGACTGCTATTGTAATTGAAAGTAGTGAGTTGAATCCTTCCTTATTTATGCCTTTAAAGAAATAGATGTTATTTAAGCAACTGGTGCTTTACTTCAAGAAAAAGTAAAGCCCTTTTCTAATGGAATTAACGAGACAGTTTAATTTAATAATAGTTGAAATGTGACTCTAATATCGCAAACAAGCATAAGCATATGGAGTACTAATAATAGTACTACTTAGGTATTTATTCTTTTTAGAGACTTGTATACATTTATTAAATCAAGTTATCGTGTGAACAATATTAGGAAGTGGGGAATTGGGTCATTATGGTTAGGAAATTAATGCTATTAATTATTTGTGGTGTTACGCTTTTAACAGCTTGTTCGAAAGAATCTATAACTGAGAATGAAATTCTGCTCGAAGAAAAGAATGTTAAACTTGCTGAGCAATTAAGTGAAAACGAAAAAAAGATTATTGAATTAAAACAAAATATAGAGCAACTAAATTTACAAATTGATGATTTTAATCAAGAAAAAGAACAGTTCGTTTTCATAAGTAATATTTCAAAGGAATTTGTTCAAGCCCATACAACGGGAGATAAAGAAAAGCTCAGCCAATTATTATCAGAAGACATCATTCTTGTGGAAAAAGAAAATAAATTATACGCCAAAATTGTCAACTCGGATGGTTTTGAATGGCTCTTATTTAACAATGAAACCAAGAACCAATTCGTTGATTGGGTAATCCAAGGATACGACTTTGATGGCAAAACGAATACATTCAATATTTTTATAAGAGAATTTTATATAGATTCAAACGGAGAACCTGAAAGTCCTCCAACATTCCTAAATTTATCATTTAAAATGTATAACAATGAGTGGAAGATTAATAGTTTAGGATTTGACGTATAGAAAATAGCCAGAAATCACATCAAGAAATGAGGGGGTATGCAGATGTTTGAAAAATTTAACTTTGACTTAATTCATCGTGATCGAAATGCTGCAACTTCTTTAGTAGTGATGATGTGTGGTGTGGCTGGATCAGGGAAAACTACTTTTTCACAACTATTAGAAAAGGATGGTTTTGTACGTCTATCTATTGATGAAGAAATATGGACTACTAATGGTCGTTGGGGGATTGATTTCCCAATGGATAAATTCGAGGAATATAGAAAGGATGCAGAGAGGAAATTACGGAACCGTTTAATTGAGCTTATTCACGATAAACAACAGGTGGTAATTGACTTCAGTTTTTGGGATCGTATAAGAAGGAACCAATACAAAAAACTTATTGAGGATTCTGGAGGTAAATGGAAACTTATCTATTTAAAAGTTCATTCAAATGATTTACGTGACCGACTTAAATTACGTAACCAACGTTTTGATGCAAATTCATTCCCTATTTCAGAAGAACTCTTAATTTCTTACCTTAATGGTTTCGAAGTGCCTAAAGGTGAAGGCGAAATTGTAATTGAAAATTAGACCGATCAAATGAAAACCACTAAGACTTACGTGTGAGGTGTAAAATGAAAAAACATTTATCTTTGTTCGTGGGAATTTTAGTTATACTTCTATCATTTCTAATGATATACACTTTATTGTCTCCAAGAGTGGGTCCTATTGGAAGTGGCCCTCCTAAAAAACTGATTTGGTTCTTCTTTTCCATTCAGATTCTATCTGGATTAGCACTTATT
>JAHIWI010000252.1 GCA_018816185.1 Bacillota bacterium | reverse complement strand
CCCATATATATTCTGCAATTTCTTGGCGCACTATTTGTGAAGGTGGGCTTATTGGAAATTCAACTTTAAGCATATTTGAGTGATGGCTTATTTTGAATAAAACCAAGTTCCCGGCTACACGGTGTAGCTTCCATATCGCTCCGTCTTTTATTTCATAAAGTACTTCCTGCTCGGATCTGCCTAGAAACAGCAAACACTCTTCGTAATTGAATGGAGCAGGTGGCGTTATGTCAATGGTCGATTCGTTATCTAACCAATTCATATTATGCTTTCCTTTACAGCGTGAAGGTGTCGATACTCACTTGGTGTACATTCATGAATTCTGCGAAATACTTTATAGAAATTGGACGTGCTTTGGAATCCAACTTCGTAGCAAATCTCTAGATTCGTGTGATTGGAATTGACTAAATAATAGTTCGCTTTATCAATCCGTATTTTTTCTAAGAATGTGCGTGGTGTTTTGGATGTTTCCTGTTTAAATAGACGTTCTAAATGATATGGACTCAGTCCAACGTGATCGGCTATATGTTGTAATGTGATTTGCTGTTTATAGTGATTGACTAAGTAACTGGTGACTTGTTGAACCAGTTCCGTGTGTGGCGAATGTTCGACCTCCGGCTTGCAACGTTTGCAGGCACGGTAACCCGCTCCCACAGCCTCAGTCATATCTTGATAGAACTCCACGTTGACCTTTTTCGGTTTGCGCGAACGACAAGAGGGGCGACAATAGATTTTCGTCGTTTTGACCGCCGTGTAAAACAGCCCATCATAAGCTGCATCACAGACCATAATTTTTTCCCACATTTCTTCAAATGAAAGATGAACTGTCGCCATTTTGTTCCCTCCCTGTCGATCACATTTCTATTCTTTATTGTAACAAGAAAACGAACTTACAATCGTCCTCATTCTTGCGGTTATGGTCTGAAACTATCCATTAACAGATACAGTCCTGTGATGAGTAAAATCGCATATGTAAAAATCCGAAAAAGCTGCTGATTTATTCGTTTGAAAAGCAACTGCCCCACATACAATCCAGCGATGACGAGCGGAAGTGAAAAGCCGCTTGAGACCCAAACCGTTTTATTCGTGCCAATAAAAAGCATTTGAATTCCTAGACTCATGGAGTAAATAAACAAATAGAAGGCTAACGTGGTTGCACGCAGTTTGTCTTTTTGCGTATCCGTTCCAGCAAAATAAAGAAGTAATGGCGGACCTGGCATACCAATGCTACTAGTTAATAAACCCGAGAAACCACCCACAATTCCATCTCTAGATTTGGTTTGATTTACGCGGAATTGGAGTAGGAGCAGGATTGTTAATAATAGAATGATTAAACTTACCCCAATTTTCAAACTCGTTATATCTACATGTAAAAAGATCAATATGCCAATCGGCAAGCCAACGATACTCCCAATCATGAATCGTTTGAGGATGCCATAATCTACGTGATCTTTAATTTTTGTAATTAAAGCTATTGAGATGACGAGCGACAAGATCAAGTTAATTTGAATCGCTTCCATTGGTGTAAATAATAATAGAAGGAATGGCGTGGCTAAAATTGAAAAACCAAAGCCCGTCGCCGTTTGTAGAATTGATGCGATTAATATGAAGCATACGAATAGAGCGATTTCCACGTTCTCACCTGCCTTTTCCGCCACTCTGTCGGCAACAGTCTATTTCCTGATATATCGCACAGATTGGCACATTTATCGGTCAAGTTGAAGGTTTTATCGCACAAACTTGGCAATGTATCGCACAATTGCATCTCAACAACTACATAACTAGGTGAGATTTCTTTATTCAACTGAAGGAAAACGAACAATCACTGTGGTTCCTTCCCCTTCAATGCTTTTGAACTGAATAGAACCTTTGTATTTTTCAACGATATTAAAACAAATCATGAGTCCGAGTCCTGTCCCCTTACTTTTTAACGAATAAAAAGGTGTTCCTAGCGATTTTACTTGTTCTTCTGACATGCCAAAACCAGAATCGACGATTTGAATTTCGATCTCATCCTTTATTCTTTCAGCACGAATGATGACCGAATCACCTTTACTAGAAACCTCAATCGCATTTTTCACGAGGTTAATGAACAATTGTTTCAATTCGATGTGATTCGCAGAAATGAAGATATTTCCGGGAACTTTTAGGTCGATACTATTTTGATGAAACATTCCGTATGACATGAGTAACTCAGACACACTTCGAAGTAACTTTTGAACATCAACCGTTTCCAATTTTTGATCATGATCAGGTTTCGCAATGGCTAAAAACTGAGAAATGACATATTCCGCCGTGTTTAACTCTTCAATCATTAACGAAAAATCTTTTTTTGCTTCCATACGCATGAGAGGGTCATGTTCGTAAATTTGCAAAAATCCTTTTACCACTGTCAATGGGTTTCGAATTTCGTGAGCTACTGCTGCGGCTAATTGACCCGTTGTCTTTAATTTCTCTGATTGCTGAAGTTCCTCGTAATACAATTGCTGTTTTTTGATTCGATCAGAAGATATATAGAAAATCAGATATAAAATCACTTGGCTACCAATGAAGTTAATCATATTCCCCATCAAATCCATGGTGATATGCGAGTAATTAGTGCCTTGATCAATTAACACCACATAACCAAATGTGAAGGTGATTAAAACTGCATTAAAAATTAATGAGAAATAAAATAGTCTTTTATCAAAAAACAAGATTGAAAACGCTGGAATAAAGCATAGAAAGATAAACGTCGACCATGTTTCCGGATACAAAAAGAAGAGCATATAAAAATAGGCAGCACCAGTCATAATGATACTAATTCGAAAATGAACGCTTTCGAATTTTGGATATATGAGCAAAGAAACGGACAATAAAGCAATTAATACGGCATGAAGTAGCAATCCTGTTTCAAGCCCATTATAACGGGGAATGACGACGAGCCATCCACTTGTCATGATGATGACGGTAATAATAGTGAGAATATAATATTGTTTTTGACTAAAAAATCGTTTCACAAAAACACACCTTTTGTTGTAAAAAATTACTAATCTCTATCTATTATAATCCAAAGTAAAGGCATTCTCTTAATTATCTATCGTTCCTGTAGACATAGGATTTTCATTCTCAACAGCTCCTGGACCGACCAAAGCATATTTCTCCCACTTCCGACTCTTCCATCGGAAATACATAATAATCCCGCGTATCCATTCATCTGCAGCAATGGCTAACCAAATTCCTGGCAGACCCATATCTAATACAAATACCAAGAAATAGCCTAACGGCAAACTCATCGCCACCATCGAGAAAACACCAATCAGCACAGGAAACCTTGCGTCACCCGCTGCACGTAGTGAATTGATGATGACAATATTCAACGTGCGACCTGTTTCTAATAAAATACTTAGAACGAGCACGGATGTAGCAATTTTGATAACTTCAGGATTTTCTGTAAACAAGCCAATGAGTTGGTTTCGGAAAATGATGACTAACGTCACGGTGCTTAAGGTGAAAATGAGTGCGAACTTCAAACTCTTCCATAAGCGAGTGTACGCCTCACCTTGTTCATTCGCCCCAACTAAACGGCCAACGATAATCGCTGTCCCCATTCCGATCGCGATGGCGAATAAAAACGTAAACATCGAGATGTTCATGGCGTATTGTCTTGCTGCTAAAGCTTCTGCTCCCAAGTACGTTGCAT
>JAHIWI010000251.1 GCA_018816185.1 Bacillota bacterium | reverse complement strand
AGAACCACGAGTATTCCTTTATCAATTGCATCTTTGCAAATAGCCACTCGAACTGCTGAAAGTAAATTATAAACCCCGTCAGCACCAATTTCATTTGAAGAACGCATTGCTCCGGTGAGGACAATTGGGATGGTCGTATTAATCGTTAGGTCTAAAAAATATGCGGTTTCTTCTAATGTATCCGTGCCATGAGTTATGACAAATCCATCTACAGGATTATGTTGAGAATACTCCATGATCATTTCTTTTAGAACTAACATTTCTTTTGTTGTCATATGAGGAGAAGGTAAATTAAACGCTTCAATTTCAACCACATCTGCAAACTGATCCAGTTTATTCATTTCAGCGCTCAACGGATTAATTTCCCCAGGTACAACAGCACCAGATTGAGAGTGAACATGCATGGAGATGGTTCCACCTGTATGTATAACCACAATTTTTTTCATAAATTTTTCCTCCTAATCGGTCTTCATATGAGTTAAGAATGATATAATTATAATTAGTGAAAAGGGGGCGAGAAGCAACATGATATTCATATTGTCAGTCGCGATCGCTCCAGGACTCGCTTTGTTTAGCTATTTTTATTTGCGTAATCACATTGCGAATGAACCTTCAAGAACATTGTTTCACACTTTCATTTATGGTGCTATCTTAACATTTCCATTGCTGTTTATTCAGCATGTATTTGTTGAGGAGGCAATCATACAAAATTTATTTTTACGACAAGTTTTATTTTCAAGTATTTTAGAAGAATTTTTCAAATGGCTCATCCTGGTGATGTTGATTTTTAGACATTTTGATTTTGATGATCCATACGATGGAATTCTGTATGGTGTTAGTGTGTCATTAGGTTTCGCCACGGTCGAAAATATATTATATTTATTTGCATTTGGTGTAGACACAGCCTTTTTGCGTGCGTTACTTCCCGTTTCTAGTCATGCTATTTTTGGTGTTGTAATGGGGTATTATTTGGGTCGAGCAAAATTCGCAAAGGAACAATCATACAGGCCGCTTTTATTTGTGGCCTTACTCGTTCCATTTGGATTACATATGGTTTACAACGGTATTTTATCCATACCAGGGATATGGGTATATTTGATGGTGCCATTTATGCTATTCCTATGGTGGTTAGGTCTTTTAAAAGTTAAAAAAGCTCATTTACTAACGGTCGAGCATTTTCATAACAAAAATATTTTCACAGGAAGTCATTAAGCAAATTGCTTAATGGCTTTTTTTAATAAACTAATCTGTACAAATCTTTACATTTGTTTCATAACTAATTAACTTAATCTCTCCGTTTTTATGTATAAATTATGGTTCTTATCCCATGCTAATAAAAAAAAGGAGCATGTGTATGAATCAATCTAAAAAATGGTTAGCATGGCCACTTACTTTCTGTCTTTTATCAATGTCACTCTATACACCTCAATCGATTAGTGCTTTCTCAGGTCAAGTGATTGAACTAGGTGCATATGGTGAAGATGTGATTGAACTTCAAGCAAGGCTACAGCACATCGGTTTCTATAAAGGGAGAATCGATGGTGATTTTGGATATGGTACATATTGGGCCCTTCGAAACTTCCAAGAACAATATGGTTTACCGATCGATGGACTTGCTGGAAAAGATACTAAAGCTAAATTAGTAAGTGTCTCAAAGTATCATAAAGAGTTTGTGCAAACACAAATTAAACAAGGAAATCAATTTACTCATTACGGGAATGTTCCTTTAGATCAACAAACAAAAAAAGGAACAGGGAAACGAAAAGCTGAGCAAGTTCAATTACCTTCTAAATACTCAGAGCGGGATTTACAGCTTATGGCTAATGCTGTTTATGGTGAGGCAAGAGGAGAGCCTTATGAAGGCCAAGTTGCTGTAGCAGCCGTCATCCTAAACAGAATTGAGGATTCGGAATTCCCAAATAGTATAAGTGGTGTAATTTTTCAACCAGGTGCTTTTACTGCTGTTGACGACGGTCAAATTTGGCTGACACCAAACGCACGGGCAAAAGAAGCCGTATTAGATGCACTAAATGGTTGGGATCCAACGGAGAATGCCCTTTACTACTTTAATCCAGTAACGGCTACGAGTGATTGGATTTGGACAAGACCACAAATTAAGACAATTGGAAAACATATATTCTGTAATTGAGGAGGCAAATGATGAAAATATTATCAAGCGTTTTAGCGATAGGTTTAATTGTCATGGGTGTTTTTTTATTTCAGTCGAAACAAAGTGAGACCGAATTAAACAGACACTTGCGTGCTCAATATACGGAACGAATGAGCGATGCTTCGGATAAATTAGGAGAACTTGAAATAGCTGTCCAAAAAGCAAGTGTTTTCAATGAACCTTCCGCACAGGCAGAACCGTTAGAAGATATATGGCGACTTTCTTCAGAAATTAAAAGTGATATTGCCACTTTGCCACTTCAAAGAGATTTTTCAAACGAATGGATGAATTATTTAGGTCGTCTAGGTGATTTTGCTAAAATGAAAAGTGAACAAAAGGTTCCTGAAGATAAGTGGTTAAAAGTTGCTGCCAACGTGTCTCGAAATTTAGATGAATTCTCAAATGAATGGGAGAATGCAACGACTGACTTACTTGCACAAAAAGAGCCTTATAAAGAATGGCGTAAGCAAGTCGCGACAGCTAAACCCGCAGAAAATTGGTCGGGCTTAGCTAAAAACGTTAAGAGCTATACAGAAAGTGATTTCCCATTAACAGCTAGTGAAGCAGATGTTCAAAAGAAAAGAGAATTAAAACATATAGATGAAAAAGAAATAACGAAGCAACAAGCGGTAGATCAATTTAAAAAGATTTTCCCTCAATTTAAAAATGCTAAGGTAGTGACGACCAAAAGTAAACCAGGTGCAACCTATCCTTTCTATCATGTGCAATTTCAAGAAGGAATACGTATAGGTTATGCAGACTTTACAGTAAAAGGCGGTCACCTACTGTCAACGCTGGTTGAAAGACCAGTCAGTAAAGATCGTATTGGACCTGAAGTGATTAAAGAGAAAGCAAACCAAGCAGCGAAATCTTATGGTTTTGATGACGTAGAATTAGTTGAATCGCGTGAAAATCATTCGGTTTGGCATGTGACATTCATCCGAGTGACTCCCGAAAATAAGGCAAGAGTTTACGACGATTCGATTCAAATGAAATTAGCGAAAGATAACGGAGAAGTGCTTGGTATCAGTACAATGGAATATATTCAAAAAGAAACTCTCCCTTCACAAAAAGTAGTAGACATCAATTGGTCCGAATTTTTCACGAAGGATGTAAGAGTTGAGAATGAAGCGTTTGCTTATACGGATAATAAAGAATTGCAACAACGCTTGTGCTATGACCTATTAGTGGTAAAAGAAATCAATAATATCCCAGAAACATTCCAAGTTCTCGTAGACACTGAAACGAAAGAAGTTCTAAAAACAGAACCATTATCGTAAAAGAATTTGGAAATAAAAAGTAGTATTCCACATCGTCTCATGTCATAATAAATTAACGATTTTATGAGGCGAAGGTGATATGCAATGAAACCAAAAGTAGGGACTATTCTCACGCTTGAACCAACATATACAGAAACCGCGGAAAAATTCAGGTGTAAAGTTGTCGAAGAAAAAGAAAATGTCATATTAATTGATTATCCGACTAATATGCTGACAAAAAGAACATCTTTTTTAATGGAAGGTGCTCAAATGCGAGCATCATTTGTAGAGGATGCTAAAGCCGCATTTGCTTTTCAAACAGAAGTTTTAGGAAGAGTTCATGGTCAAATTCCAATGATTACGTTATCTTTTCCAGGAGTAGACCAAGTGATCAAAATTCAACGAAGAGAATTCGTCCGAGTAGACACCCCTGTTGACATGGCAGTGGAATTCCAAGGTGAGTTTTCACAATTTGTTGCAGAAGACATTAGTGCAGGTGGCTCTGCAATAATTATCAATCAACCTGTATCTTTTAAAGAAGGCGATTCAGTTAATTTAACGATTGTCTTACCTTTCTCCAATGGGGATATTAAATATATCCAAACGAATGCATT
>JAHIWI010000031.1 GCA_018816185.1 Bacillota bacterium | reverse complement strand
GGTAGGATGTACTGTTATTGTTAAACCCGCTTCACTTACTCCTTTAACAGCAATTATTTTAGGTGAAATTTGCCTTGAAGCTGGTGTCCCTGCTGGTGTGGTTAATGTCCTACCAGGTTCAGGATCTGATGTTGGAAACTTTTTAGTAGAACACCCACAAGTCGATAAAGTAGCTTTCACTGGTTCTACACCGATCGGTAAAGATATTATGGGTAAAGCTTCTCAGACATTAAAACGAGTGACATTAGAACTTGGTGGGAAGTCTCCAAGTATTGTATTTGAAGATGCGGACATTGACGCTGCAGTAGATGGTTCGTTATTCGGCATTTTCTATAATTCAGGTCAATCCTGTGAGGCACGATCTCGTTTATATGTTCATGAAGATATTTACGAAGAATTTATGAACAAGTTTGTTGAGAAAACGAAAAAATTGCAACTCGGAAATCCTTTTGATAAAACCACTCATATGGGTGCAATCATTGATCAAGGTCAACTTGACACAATAGAAGGTTATGTACAATCTGCAAAAGAAGATGGTGCTGACATTCTTGCTGGAGGTAAGGTGGCTAAACCAGAAGGATATGAAAATGGATTCTGGTATGAGCCAACGATTATCTCGAATGTTACTCAAGATATGAAGGTTGTTCGAGACGAAATCTTTGGACCTGTTGTCGTTGTGTCTAAATTTAAAGATGAAAAAGAAGCGATTCGATTAGCCAATGACACTGATTTCGGATTAGGTTCAGCTGTTTGGTCAAAAGATGGTGCACGAGCAACTCGTGTTGCAAATCAAATTCAAGCAGGAATCGTTATGGTTAACTGCCCATTCTCTGCTTTCCCTGGAACGCCATTTGGAGGGTATAAGCAATCAGGTTTTGGTCGTGAGCTTTGTATCGAAACACTAGACCTTTATACGGAAACGAAGAGTATTTTATCTTATTACGGAAGTCGTCCGTTGAATCCATTCGGTCTTTAAAAATGAAGTGAACTTACGGACAGGGAGTAATTACCCTGTCCGTATTCTTTCACTTAAAAGGAGGAAGTAGGTATGATCCATCGTTTAGTAGTTGTTGGTTCGGGTGTTATGGGTAGAGGAATTGCTTACGTCGCGGCAGTTGGCGGATATGAAGTAACTTTAGTTGATACAAATGAGACTGCATTAAAAAACGCGGAAATGGAATTGGATAGCATATTTCATAAAGGGCTTGATCGCGGGAAAATTACGGCTGAACAAGTTGAATTAGCTCAAAGGAAATTACAATTTGAAACCAATTTAATAGTAGCTGCCAAAACCGCAGATCTAATCATTGAAGCTGTTCCTGAAATCGCTTCAATTAAAAAAGAAGTCTTTGAAGTCATTGAAGAACATGCTACCTCAGAATGTTTCTTTGCAACCAATACTTCAACGATGAGCCCGACTGAAATTGCCTCGTATGCAAAACGACCAGAAAAAACAATTGCGATGCACTTCTTTAATCCTGTACATAAAATGCCTCTCGTAGAAATTGTCAGAGGTTTAGAAACAAGTAATGAGACAGTTGAGCTTATTAAAGAAGTAGCTTCTAAAATGGGGAAAGAAACCGTTGTGATTAATGAATTCCCTGGCTTTGTCACAAGTCGAATCAGTGCATTAGTTGGTAATGAAGCTTTCTATATGCTTCAAGAGGGACTAGGAACGCCAAAGGAAATAGATAAAGCGATTAAATTAGGTCTAAATTATCCAATGGGACCTTTTGAATTAGGAGATCTAGTAGGACTAGATACACGCTTAAATAATCTCAAGTATTTACACGAAAAACTTGGAGAAAAATACCGACCAGCTCCTTTGCTTGAACAATACGTAAAAGCAGGAAGGCTGGGACGAAAAAGTGGTAAAGGCGTATACGACTATACAATAGAAGAAGAGTTGATTACAAAATGAGAGAAGTCGTCATAGTAGATGCAGTAAGAACACCAATTGGTAGATATAACGGATCCTTGAAAGATGTACGTCCAGATGACTTAGGTGCAGTCGTAATTAAGGCATTGATTGATCGAAACTCAAGTTTGAATGTAAATGAAGTAGAAGAAGTTGTGTTCGGTAATGCAAATCAAGCAGGAGAAGACAATCGGAATGTTGCCCGTATGTCCGGTTTGCTTGCAGGTCTACCGGTTGAAGTGGCAGGTACGACAATCAATCGGCTATGTGGTTCAGGACTCGATGCTGTTATGTATGCGGCTCGTGCTATTGCAGTAGGTGATGGTGATATTTTTATAGCAGGAGGAACTGAAAGTATGACTCGAGCTCCACTTGTCATAGCTAAACCAGAACAAGCATTTCCTCGAGGCAATATGGATTTACAAGATACGACAATCGGGTGGCGTTTTACAAATCCGAAACTAAAAGAAATGTTTGGGGCAGATTCTATGCCACAAACAGCTGAGACGGTTGCGCAGAGAAGTAACATATCTAGAGAAGACCAAGATTTATTCGCTTTTCAAAGTCAACAAAGAGCTAAACAAGCGATAGAAGAAAATCGATTCTCTGATGAAATCGTTCCTGTTATTTATAAGGACAGAAAAGGGAACACAATTACCGTGGATCAAGATGAACATCCACGCCCAGATACTACAATTGATAAACTCAATAAACTAAAACCTATTTTCCGAGGGGGCAGTGTAACGGCAGGTAATGCATCTGGCGTGAATGACGGCGCTTCCGCGTTACTTCTTATGAGTGCGGATAAAGCAAAAGAATTGAATTTAAAACCCCTTGCTAAATATGTAGCCGGGGCAACTGCAGGGTTAGAACCAGAAGTAATGGGGCTAGGTCCTATTTTTGCGACAATCAAATTGTTAGAACGAACTCAGTTAAGTATTGAAGATATTGGATTAGTTGAACTAAACGAAGCTTTTGCATCTCAATCAATTGCTTGTATTCGACAATTAGGATTAGATGAAAAAATTGTCAATGTAAATGGAGGGGCAATCGCTTTTGGACACCCACTTGGAGCAAGTGGAGCGAGAATATTAACGACACTTCTATATGAAATGAAAAAACAAAAAGTTCAATATGGACTTGCAACGATGTGTATCGGAGTTGGACAAGGCATTGCTGCTATTGTAGAGAATGTTGAAGAGTAGTAGATTCAGCTCAGACAAATGACAAAAGAAAAAGAAATTGATACGGCAGAATACAGACTTTTTGAATCTGTTTGGATTGCTATGCAAGTATCATATAGTCTTCAGGCTAAATTAAAATTTTTTCAAAAATATGTCTGTATATAGGAGATCAGAAATGGCAAATGTATTATATTCCAAGCAAAACAATATCGGCTATGTGACAATTAATCGGGAAGAATCGATGAATTGCTTTAATTATGATACGCTTCAAGAGCTTAAAGCTTTGACAGACTCCATTTCACTAGATTCCGAAGTTCGTGCAGTAATTTTCACAGGAGCAGGTGATAAAGCGTTTAGTGCGGGTGCAGATTTAAAAGAAAGACGAACGCTCTCAGAGTCAGAAGTTCTTAGAAATGTAAAGGCAATTCGTGATACCTTT
>JAHIWI010000030.1 GCA_018816185.1 Bacillota bacterium | reverse complement strand
TTCAATACAGAATCGTTTTTGAATTGTGTGTGTACCTGGCACCATAGGAGGAAGAAGAATGAAACAAGAGTTTAGTTGTGGGACTAGTCCAATTGTGGGTCTACGATTTTCCATTCACCCAATGGCGGACAATTTCATCGACATTATTAAAGGGGCTTTACGCGAAGCGGACACATCCAATGTATGGATGCATACGGACGATGTGAGTACCGTTATGCGAGGAAAGGAAATGCATGTTTTTGATACCGCGAAAGCGATTGTTTTGTATGCAGCGAAAACAGATGCCCATGTAGCTTTCAATGGCACCTTTTCAATCGGTTGTCCTGGTGATACGCAGGGGGATGTTTATTTAGAAAAGGATGATGTTCTGTTAAACGCGCCACAGATTCAAGGAATCAAGCAGTATGTTTCTTCTCAATTCGCCCTATATCCGATGAACAACCCGGATTATATGTCTGTCATTTACAAAGAAATTGACCGTGCGAAAGAGCATGGTGTATATAACGAATCCATGCATTACGCAAGTGGACTTCACGGAGATATTCATGATGTCTTTGCCTTTTTAGAAGAATCGTTTTCTCATGCGCGTTCAGCAGAGCATTCCCATTTAGTGATGACTGTGAATATGAGCATTAACAGCCCTTCTCACAGGGAGGAACAATAATATGTTGAAGTCCTGGAAGTTAAAAGAAGTTGTTTTGTTGTCTGTATTTGCAGTCGTTTTTGCCGTTGTTTATCTCCTGTTCGTTCACGTCGGAAATATATGGGCTGGGGTCATTGGTCCAATTGCTTATGAATGGATGTTTGGCATATGGTTTATCGTATCGATCATCAGTGCATATATCATACGTAAGCCCGGTGCTGCACTTCTTTCTGAAACGATGGCTGCCATTATTGAAGTCATGATTGGCAATGCTGTCGGCCCTCGATTAATTTTGTCAGGTATTGTTCAAGGTTTGGGAGCTGAAGCGGCATTTGCTGCTACTGGATATAAGCGTTATGACTGGTGGGTTCTCTGTTTAGCGGGAATCGGTTCAGCGGTATTTAGTTTTGCCTATGGGTTCTTCGTTTCTGGGTACGCTGCCTTAGACCCTTCTTTATTAGCGTGGATGTTTACACTTCGAGTCATCAGTGGGGCTGTGATTGCAGGACTAGGTGGGAAATACCTGTCCGATGGTTTGTTAGCAAGCGGAGCACTTCGTGGGTATGCCATTTCTCAAGATTCTATTAAGCATCGCCAAGTAAAAGGTGAGATTCTTGAGTAATTCCATTATCGATTTTAACGAAGTTTCTTTTCGTTTTCCTGAGGATCTAACCCCTATCTTTACAGGGGTTTCATTTTCAATCGATGCAGGGGAACGCATCGTGTTATTCGGACCAAGTGGGTGCGGCAAGAGCACTTTGCTTCATTTAATGAACCGTCTGTACCCTTCGAACTGTGACGGTATTTTGGATGGCTCGATTACGCTCTTCCATAAAGATGCAGTTAGCTTTAAACCTGGGGAAATCAACCAAAAAATCGCTACTGTCTTTCAAGATCCCGAATCACAGTTTTGTATGCCGACCGTTGAACAGGAAATGGCTTTCACATTAGAGAATTTTGGCCATATCAGCCGCCTTGAAATGGAATCTCGCATTACGAACACACTTTCAACATTAGGACTAACTCACCTTAGAAAAGCAACCATTCAAACCCTTTCTGGGGGAATGAAACAACGAGTAGCTACAGCGTGTGCTTTATTAATGGAGCCTGAGGTTTTATTACTAGATGAACCGCTCGCCCACCTGGACCCATTAACGGCGCGACAATATGTAGAGTGGTTAAATGAACTTCAAGTTTCGAAATCTATGACGATTGTCGTGGTGGAACATCGGTTGGATTTATGGGGAACTTTCTTTACACGAGCAATTCATGTTAGTGGCTCTTTCTTAACTGAAGATAACCCTGTAAGCTCAGCCGTTGCATTTCCAAAACGATCTTCGTCAATGGAAGAAGAAGTTATTTTTGAAGCACATCAAATCTCTATATCAATCAATAACCAAAGGCTGTTACAAAATATCTCGATGCAATTGCATAGAGGTGAAATCGCTGTGTTAGCCGGACCAAATGGTTGTGGGAAATCCACCTTTCTCAAGACAATTTGCGGGATTTATAACAAGTCAGAAGGAAGCATAAATTGTGTGGGGCATCTTCCGGGCTATGTCCCTCAATCCCCCGAACATTTATTTGTCACACAGCGCGTATCTGATGAAATCCGATTCTCCAATCATTCAAGCAATGAGCAGATTTCAGACATCATGGAACGTTTACTATTAGACGAAATTCAAGATGCCCATCCTTTCTCAGTGAGTCATGGTCAAAAGAGACGAGTGGTGATCGGGGCCATGCTCGCAGATCAAAGACCAGTCCTTTTACTCGATGAACCAACTTCCGGGCAAGATGAATCTGCCCTTCTCGAATTGTTTTACTTACTGGATCTGCAAGCGAAAGAAGGAATTTCGATCTTAATTGTCACGCATGATATGTCTTTTGCAAAAGCCATTGCCGATACGATTTATTTAATGAAAGATGGAGAACTTACAGGTAGGTTTGATACGTACCACTTTTGGAATCAAACCGCTTTACTGTCAGATCATCAATTAGTAGCACCGGTAGGAGATTATTCATATGCCTATTAAAATGTGGTTACATGATATGAATCCAAGTATGAAATTTATCGTAGTCATTGTTTCGATGTTAACGTTAGCCTGGTTTTTTAACCCTTGGACCCCATTCTTGTTTTTTATAGGAATCATTTTATTCCAAGCTGTATTTAGTCAGCTCAATTGGCGATTGTGGGGTTTATTGATGATTCCAATTGCTTTCACTGCGATCGGTTATTTATGGACAACAATCGTTTTCGCTGCTGACACGTCAGGAGAGATACTCTTTTCATGGAATGGGTGGACAGTAACCGACCAACAATGGGAAACTTCTTTATCATTAGCCTTTCGCGTTTTTGCATTCTCTGCTATGTCCTTCATGTTTGCATTGACTACGGATCCAGTGAAATTCGTCATGAGTTTAATGCAGCAATTGCGACTATCGCCTAAACTCGCTTATGGAGTAATGGTTGGGTATCAATTTTTACCGGTCGTAAAAGAAGAATTCACTCAAATACGTCACTCTCATCGACTACGAGGCATCGGAGCTGAAAAGCAGAAATGGAAAAGAATCGTTGGCATAAAAAGATTGGTTATTCCCTTACTTTCAAGTGCGGTTCGACGAGCTGAAAGAGCTGCTTTTGCTATGGAAGCTCGAGGGTTTACTGGAGAAAAACGAGAGGTTTTTTATGAACCAATTTCACTCAACATACGGGACGGACTTCTGAGCGTTCTTCTACTCATTTTGCTCATCGGATGCTGTTTAGCTGGATGGCGGTTATCCTAGAGGGAAATTTGTTATAGTGGAATCAAGGAGTTGACCGTCATGGTGAATATACGAAAAGCGAAACCCACTGATGCAGAGGTAGCCGTTCCACTAATCATAGATGCCATTGGAAATATTGCGGAACAAATGACAGGCGAAACAAACCCAGTTTCAGTTGAACACGAAATGATTGCCTTATTTAAACGCCAAGACAATCGACATTCCTTCTTAAACACATGGATTGCCGAAACGGACAAGGACGTCGTCGGCGTAATGGTATTTTATACAGGTGCTCAAGCATTACAACTTGATGCCAATTTAGTCGAGTGGCTGGAAGAGAAAAATGGACTTCCTGTGGACATTCCACCTGAAGCTCATGTGGATGAGTACTATATTGATACCGTTTGTGTAGATCCCCGATTCCAAGGACAAGGCATTGGCAGTTTATTATTGAAGCACGCAGAAGTAGTTGCACGAGAAGAAGAAAGTGCGAAGTTAGCACTCAATGTAGAAATCGAGAAAGAAGCGGCCATTCGCTTATATGAACGCCTCGGCTACCAAATCGCTGAGCCGTGGGTCATTTATGGCGGACAGTTCCACCATATGGTGAAAAGGGTATAGTTAGTTGGCAATTTCTTTCGCTTTCCGCGGACGAATCGCGAGCCTCCTCGCCATAACTGTCTCCGACAGCCATGCCTGTGGGGTCTAGCGTATTTCGTTTTTCCGCAGGAGTCTTCAGAAATAGCCAATCACTTTTCTACTAAAATTATTATTAAAGTCATACTTCAGTATCTTCACGCGTATATAGATGCTCCATGTTAAATTAATATAATTGACATATGATAACTGTTAGAAGTAAAAATCAAAGGTCTATATCTCTATATTAATTTAAATGTACATTATCAAATTTACAGGGATTTCAGTTGATTGAAATGGAGGCGGCGACTCCGAGGGGATTAGCATGAGCTTTAGACCCTGGACTGAGCATGCGAGGGAAGCGGCTAAAGCCATGCCCCCCGGAAAGCGTCCGCTGAAATGTAAATCAACATATTTTATTTCATCATTCAAAAACGCATAGCCCAGGCTATGCGTTTCGTTTATTCCTATAAAAAGTCCCTTGGTTTTTGCCATTTTGTTTGGATTCATACAACGCTTCATCTGCCAAGTGCATTGCTTCGATTGGATGGTCACTATCCATCGGATAAATAGCGGCACCAATACTACACCCTATTGTGACTTTTGCATTTGTTAATAAAATCGGTTCACAAATAAGTGAAATAATTTCATCCATACATGCTTGCCCTTCTTCAATGGGATCATTTTTCGAACTAGTTGTTAGGAACACAAATTCATCCCCACCGAGTCTAGATACAAACTGGTTTTCATTAGCAAAATTAGTTAAACGTTCAGCTACTACTTGTAGAACAAGATCACCAGCTAAATGTCC
>JAHIWI010000250.1 GCA_018816185.1 Bacillota bacterium | reverse complement strand
CGTTAACGTCTACACCATGGACTTGATGACCGTGGTTTGCAAACATGACTGCAGTTGGTAAACCGATATAACCTAGACCAACTACACAAATGGATTTTTTCATTTGAATTCTCCTTCAGAAGTTACTATATATAGTAGGAATTTTATTTACGTTCTTTTAAAACCTTCACTAAAAAGACAGGTAAATTCATTTGTCTCTTTAGTCGCGATGGATCACTAGCAAGGCGATACAACCATTCTACCCCAAACTTCCGAAAAAGTGCGGGCGCTCTCTTCACTAAACCAGAAAATACATCAAAACTACCACCCACTCCTTGGAAAACAAGAACGTTTGGTAGGTTTGAAAGGTTCCTTTTTATCCACAATTCTTGCTTAGGGCTTCCAAGGGCAACAAATAATACCTTTGCTCCACTTTTGTGGATTCGTTTAATAAGAGCGTCTTCGTGTTTATCATAACCATTAGTATAACCAGCTACGATAATGTTTGGTCGCTCTTTCGTAATTTCTGAAATCGCTTTAGTTACTATTTCTTCTTTAGCTCCATAGAAATAAACTGGATGTCCTTCTGATGCTGCGAAATCAAGAAGTTTACCCATCATGTCTACCCCGGTTACACGAGAAGAAATCTTTCCACCTTTTACTTTTGATGCAAGTAATACTCCGACACCATCAGCAATTTGAAATGTAGAGTTATTGATTAGATCTTTAACTTCTGGGTTTTTCTGTGCTGAGATGATTTTCTCAGGGTTCACTGCAATGATTGTAGACTGTTCATTTCTAGTCATTCTTGATTTTATTTCAGAAATGATTCCTTCGTATGATAATGGCGATACATTCACACCTAAGTATGTTTCTTTCATGTTTATTAACCTCAATTCGTTCACTTTCAATTGATATAGTATAGCAGATTTTATGTTTAGTTGCATAGGCTCCTCTACAAGTGATAAAATTTGAAGATAGTGTTGCTTTCACCACCTGTGTGAAAGCTTTCTTTATGAGGATGTTTAAAAAGTCCGCTAAAAATAACCTTCCTATCTCTTCGTTGGCTTGCTTTTCCGCTCCTCACGTATTTCTGTATACGCTCTGGTGCTCAAAGACTTCGCCGCCTCTGGCCAACAGGATGTTGGTTACTCAGTTGTTGCCACAGGACGTGGCGAATTTAACCTGAGTTCGAATAAGTTCTTTTTATGCTCCTTTTTAAACTCTTATCTTTGAGGAGGATTTATTTTGAAAATTGTACTTTCTGGCTTTTATGGTCTTGGTAATACAGGCGATGAAGCTATTTTAAAAGCGATTGTGGATAATTTACGTTCTGAGTTAAACAATCCTGACATCACAGTGTTTTCGTTATCGCCTGAACAAACGGCGAAAGAGCACGGAGTTAAATCTGTGTATCGCGGGTGGCGTCATGGAAATAAAGAAAAAGTGAAAGCATTACGAGATGCTGATTTATTGATTTCTGGTGGAGGTGGACTCCTACAAGACACATATCCTACAAAATTTTTATTTGGACCGCTTCCATATTATTTGTTAATCGTATTCTTAGCTAAGCTTTGCAGAGCTAAGGTTATGTTCTTTTCTCAAGGAATTGGACCTGTTACTTCGACTTGGGGCAAGATTTTAATGAAAGTATTCGCAAACATGGCTGATTTCGTTACAGTTCGTGATGATTATTCTAAGGAATATCTTCATTCATTAGGTGTAAAACGACCTGAAACGGTTGTTACTGCAGATATCGTATTTGCTTTCCAAGGTACGACTGATACTTCCGCATATGATTCACTTCAATTAGACGGTAGTGAGAAGTTGGTTGCGGTTGCTCCACGTCCGTGGTTTGAACAAGAAGAAGAATATATCGAGAAGATGGCTTGGGTTCTTGATGAATTAATTGAACAACGTCAAGTGACTCCAGTTTTTGTACCAATGGAGCCTCCATACGATACGAATGTTTCGAAAAAGATCTTAGCTAAAATGAAGCACGCTGACGCTACAAAATTATTAGGTGAACAATTCACGCCTAACCAATTTTATAACTTCATTGGACAGACTGATTTAACACTTGCATTACGTTTACACGCCTTAATTTTTGCAGCGTTATCGAATGTACCGCATATCGGATTAAGTTATGACCGTAAAGTCGAAAGCTTTTTAAAACGTTCAGGTATGTGGAAGCATTCATTCCCGCTTGAAGACTTTACGAAAGAAGCTTTATTAACTGAATCAATTTATGCTTTAGACCATTCTGCTGAAGTAAAAGCCATGATGGAACCTAATGTGGATGTACTTCGTCAAGAAGCTCGACGCAATGTAACCTTATTAAAAGAGAAGTTTGGGAGGACTGCCAAGTGAAGATCTTACTCGCTACTTCATATGATTACCCCCATTTAGGTGGTTTATCGACTCATTTAGCTACATTAAAAACCGGTCTAGAAAATCGCGGTCATCAAGTAGATATAGTTTCCTTCAGTGATGTGCCTGTTTGGAAACGCCAATTTATCGCACGCGGACCTGCTTTTATTTTAAATAAAGTCAAAAAAGGTTCTGGATATGTGTGGTCGCTTCAACGTCGTAAAGAATTTATTGAGAAATTGGTTAAAGAACGTATCGAAAGCGATTATGATTTGGTCAATGCTCAAGATGTCTTTGCTACGATGGCAGCCTTGGCTTCTGGAATTCCGACTGTAAGTACAGTTCATGGTTACTTAACTTATGAAAGTATTTCAAAAGGATCTGTTGACGAAGGGTCAAAACAAGCTAATAAATTAATGGCGGACGAGCGTATTGCCTATACGGCAACTAAAGCGGTTATTACCGTTGATACTCGCATCAAAGAATACGTTGAACGTGAAACTGGTGTTGTTGGTTCGATGATTAAAAACTTTATCGACGTGGAGTCTTTCAAACCGGAAGTTGAACGTCGTTCGGAATTCCGTGAAAAATACGGATTTAGCCAAGACGATTTAATTTTCTTTGTACCTCGTCGTTTAACACGTAAAAATGGAGTTATCTATCCAGTCCTTTCTTTCCCTCCTGTATTGGAGAAGTTTCCAAAGGCACGCGTTGTGTTTGCAGGAACTGGAGAAATGTTTGAAGAGTTGAAATCTAAAGCTGCTGAGCTTGGGGTAGCAGATCGTGTGACAATGCTTGGGGCTGTAGACCATAAAGACATGATTGAGTACTACGCTTTAAGTGATGTTGTTTTAGTTCCTTCTATATATAGTGCTGGTGTAGAAGAAGCCACATCGATTTCTGCATTAGAAGCGATGGGTTCTGGTGTTCCTTTGATTGCCTGCGCTGTTGGTGGATTGAAAGAAATCGTTGATCATGAAAAAGATGGTCTGCTTGTTGAAGAACGTAATATTGAAGATTTATCGAATGCCATGATTCGATTATTAGCTAATAAAGAAGAAGGTGCTCAGTTAGCGACTGCTGCTCGTCAGAAAATCATCGACGAGTATTCTCACTTTGCTGCAGCTGAAAAATACGAATCGATTTACAAGCGAGCTCTCGCTAAATAATTTAAAGCTCCTTGCAGGTATTGTGCAAGGAGCTTTTCTAAGTAGGTGGACGAAATGAGTAGTTTAAAAAAAGCGGCTATATGGACTACGGGTCTCGCTTTATTGTTAAAGTTATCTGGATTTATTCGAGAAGCGATTGTCGCTCGTGAATTTGGTGTTAGTGCTGAAACGGATGGTTACTTTTTAGCATTTGGATTTATCACGTTGGTCGTTGCGATGATTTCAACTGGATTTAATAATGTATTTTTACCGATGTATGTAAAGCGCCGAAAATTAGGTAGTGATACTACGGATCAAAATGCGAATGCATTACTGAACTGGACCATGTTGATTTTTATTGTTATCAGTGTTTTAGGTTGGATGTTTGCCTATGCATTTGTTCCCTTTTTATATGGAAATATGAAGGAAGAAATTGAACCTTATGCAATTCGCATGACTCAAATCTTCTTTGCATTCATGACAATGATTGCATTGACTGGTTTATTGGACTCTTATTTGCAATCAAGACGAATTTTTGTTCCTTCTCAGTTAGCTAAGTTACTCGCAACATTAATGGCTGCAGTCTTCGCGTTACTGTTTAGTGATATGTGGGGCATATATTCGCTTGTGTATGGATTTGTTTTTGGAACCGTGCTTGGTGTTGTGATTCAATTATTTTTCTTAGGAAAGTCGGATTACAAATGGCGACCTGACTTTGCAATGGAAAGTGATTTTAAAAAGGCTTTTATTATTTTGATTATCCCCTCCCTACTTAATTCAGTTGTAGGGCAAGTTAATTTATTTGTGAATAAAGCATTTGCTTCTGGCGTCAGTGAAGGTGCCGTGTCGTACTTAAATAACTCTTCGTTACTGGTGAGTATTCCAAATGCGATCTATGCGACTACCTTAGCTGCGATTATCTTTACATTGATGAGTGAGCAAACGGAGGATTTAACAAAGTTTAAAGATACCTTCTTTAGAGGTATGGAGATTTCGTTAGTAACTTTGTTGCCAATCGCAATTGGGTTATTGGTTGTTGGAGATGCGGCGATTTCGTTTGTGTATGAACGCGGAAGATTCACTTCGGAAGATACCGCGAATACGTACTTGGCATTACTATTTTACTTACCAATTATTGTGTTTCAAGGGATGCAGCTGATTTTATCGAAGTCTATGTATGCTCGCGGGAAAACGGCGGTAGTTTTTCGAATTAGTGTAACGACGATCTTAGTGAACTTCTTGCTGAACTGGTGGTTGGTTGATGATTATGGATATCCTGCCCTTGCCTTTTCTGCGTCGATTGTAAGTGTGTATTACTTTGTTGTATCGATGATCGTAGTTTATCGAGACTTAGGTGCTGGTGAATTTAAGAGATTTGCTCAGATGAGTATTCGAGTTGTGATTCCAGCAATTGTGATGGGGTTGGTAGTCTGGGGAGCTAAGGAATTCTTAGATGTGGAGGAATGGTACTCGTTGATACAGCTCGGTGTGTTGATTCCTATTGGAATAGCTGTTTATGCGGTATTGTTGAAATTAGTGTATCCAGTTGGCTTTAATCGTATTGTTCAGATGGTTAGGAGATAATAGAAGAATTGTAGTCAAATGTCAGAATCGTTTAGAATTGTTTCGGTACCTGGCACCAATAAAGAGAAAAAAGGTCTCTACTCGTGATGAGTAGAGACCTTTTTTATGCGCATATTAGTTGATGTATTCGATTGACTCTAAGAAGTTATAAAGGATTTTTGCCATTTGAGCACGGTTAGCTTCAGCAGATGGACGGAACGTATCGTCCGTAAAGCCTTCTAGATAGCCGGCTTGGTAAACTTTTTCTACGTGTGAACGAGAAGCAGCACCAATCTCTTTAAGATCTTTAAAGTTTGATAGTTTCTTAGCAGAATCTAACTTAACTAAATCAGAATTGATGTAGTCGATAGCACGGCTGATCATGATTGCAGCTTGATCACGCGTAATTTCATCGTATGGACGGAATGTACCATCTTCGAATCCTTTTACAAGACCAGCGTCAACTACAGCAGCGATTTCACCATTTTTGTTAAAACCTTGGCTTAAAGAAACGTCTTTAAAGTCTTTAGCGGCCATATCTTCAGCAACTAAGCCCAAACCACGAGCTAAGATAGCTGCGAATTCACCACGGTTGATCATTTGTGATGGTTTAAATGAATCTTCATTAACACCATTAACAACCATACGTGAAGCTAATTTCTCAACATACTCTTCAGCCCAGCTAGCACCTTTATCAACGTCTTTAAACGTTTTAGAGTTTTCAATCAACGTGTATACGGAGTTACTGTTACGGTAAAGAACAGCGCTCTTAGCAGTTGTTGGTACGAATGTAGGCACAGCAACAACTGTACCGTTAGCATTTACTACTACTCCAACCGTAGTTAATGGGTTCAATGCCGCAGATGTAACGATCGAACGTTTAACTGGTTTATTAAAGTATTTTAATTCAACTGATTTACCACCTGGAGCAACGATTGAAAGTTTGAAGTCAATTGCATCAGATAATGTTTTGAACTTAGCTTTTCCAGCTAATGGATTAGCTATTTCGTCAAGAATAACAACTAATTTCAATTCAACAGAAGCAACACCTAAGTCTTTAGCTGCATTAGCAAGGTCGATTTGACCAACTGGAATTTCATATGTAGCGTCTCCAGCAACGATAACTACCACAGCTTTATTATTTTTCTTTTCAAGCGCTGTTAAGATGGTAGCAGGAATTGATACTGTTTCTGTTCCAGCAGCTAATTCAATTACCAATTCTTTAACAGTCGTTGCAGAATTGATTGCATCGATTACCGATTGTGGGTTAGACTCAATCGCAGAACCAGTAGTTGTTACTTCTCCGTTTGACGAATCAATAGGACCTGGTGCTGGAGTACCGCCACCTACTGAACCGCCGCCAGTGTTAACACCATATTTTTCATCATAAATTGCTGCAACTTCTGCAAATGCAGGTTTAGCATCATGTATTACTTTTACATTTAAGATATCTTGTAACTCATTAAAAACGTTTGTAAGCACAAACTTATCAGTAATTGCTTTTTTCACTGCTGGATAATTTGTAGAATTAATTAGAGTGTTAGCGAAAACATTAAACAAACTTGAACCATCATTGCTTGTTACGAAGTTTGTGAATACTTCTGCTTCAACTTCTACTAAGAATGAAGTAAAAGTATCCATTGTAACTGTAGTAGAACCAGTAACACCAAATGCTGCTTGGAATTCAGTATTATCAACATTTTTGTAAAAATCATTAATTGCAGATTTTAAATCTGTAGTTGTACTTGCAGCAAATAATGGAGTTAAATATTTTAAAACTTCTTGTTCTGATAGAGTTAAAGCTCTATTGCCAACCATTTTTTCTGCAGAAGCTTCCCAAAATGCATCCCCTTTACCAGCAAGATAATTTTGCGCATCGTGTAGAAGTTTTAAATCCGTATCAGATAATCTTTCATCTGCATATACAACATCTAATTGATCTAAAAATGTTTTTACATTATTTGGAATAATATTTTCAACTGCACTAGCCTTATCAGCGTTTACTCCTACTGCTAGAACAGGTGTAAATGCTACTGCTCCAACCATTGCTGCCTTAAGCGCTTTATTCTTCGTTGAATAATTTGTCATTATTTCACCTCTTAGTTAATTTTACTCATCACTCGTGTTAATTATAGTATACAAAATTTCCAACTACAACCTAAATTACCAATTGTTTTGATATGTATTTACATTTTTTAATATATTAGTAATCCAACATTGTCGATATATGGTAATATTATAGTTAAAGTTAGGTAGGAGGCATATTGGTGAAAAGGCATTGGAAGAAAATATTAATTGCTTTTATTACAGTCTTAATAATATCTGGAGGGTACATAGCTTACATTTTTCAGTTTAAAGAATACGATGTAGCTGATACAGAAGTAGCTGAAATTACTAAAGAAACTTATTCCCTAGAGCTCCCAGACGGAACAGTAATTGAATTAGATGAAGAAGGAAATATTGTTGAAGAAGATGAAACAGCTAAGGAAACAAATATAGAAAGTCAAACAGCAAGTACCTCTAATAATATTACGAACGAAAACGGTAAAGATAATTCTAGCATTTCTGCAAATAATTTAAATGATTCAAATACGAAATCTACCTCTGGCGGCAAAAATTCCAGTACGAAATCTACTAAAAAAGGAGACAAAATTAGCTCCTCAAACTCAAAAGCAAGTAATACTACATCGGAAAAAATAACTGTAGCTTCAATCAAAGAGAAATATGTTCCTACAATGGTAAGTTTACAAGAACAAGCAAATGGACGAATCAATGCTTTAGTAGGACGAGCTATGGAAGAATACCAAAGTAAAAAGGCAAACGGTGAGTCAGTAAATTATGCTTACTTCTATAATAAGTACACATCTGCTGCAGCCGAATTGGAAGGTCGAACTGATAATGTATTCTATCAAGTAGTTGGCATTGTCGAAAAAGAACTTGTAGCCAATGGATATAGTAAAACCCATGCTGAAAGTTTCGTAAAAGAATATGAGACTGCTAAAGAATCTCGTCGTTCAGCATTAATCGATAAAGCAATCAATCGCTAAAATCTCAAATCAGAGCCACTCGTCGATTTAGATGATTGGCTCTTTATTGGTGCCGGGTACACACACAACTTCGATACAATTCAGATTAGCGTCTGATTTGTGTGTGTACCTGGCACCGTACATAGGGAGGAAATTTGTTTGAAAAGATTAATAATGGCTCTAATTATTTTCATAAGTATTGGTATAGGTTCAACGATCAGTGAGGCTAGTAAGTTTAAGGATGTTCCGATGGATCATTGGGCACATGATGAGATTCGATTTTTGTCGGATAAGCAAGTGATACGAGGTTACTCGAGTGGTAATTTTCAGCCTTTAACGACATTAACTCGAAAAGATGCGGCGGTCATGATGGTACGTGCGATGAAATTGCCAGCAGTTTCACAGCCTACAGAGAAACCAAGTGATTTAAAGTCATCTATGGGTGGTTATACCGAGATGATGACGGCTTCCAATAAAGGCATGTTCACGATTTCAAATGGAAAGTTTAGTCCTAATGCCCCTTTAACTCGTAAGGAGATGGCAAGGGTTATGGCGGTTGCTTACAATTATATAGGAACTGGTAAATCTTCCTTTAGGGATATGTCAAAGAGTCATCCATTTTATACATACGTAGATGCAATAGCGACTAATAATGTAACGACTGGTTATAGCGACGGAACCTTTAAGCCTGAGATTTCGGTTAACCGAGCTCAATTCTCTACTTTTTTATCTCGAATTTATTCAAAACCATTAACTTATAACGTGAAACAAAATGGCAAAATCATTGCGACAGTAAACTCTGATGCTGAAGCGATTCGCATTGCCACTAGCAAACCTGGTTCGACTATTCACCCGGTTAACAATTCGTTGATGGTTTATAATCAAAAGCCGACTTTATTAACCAAGACAGGAATTCGGAATGGTGTGCTTATTTATAACGGTGCAGAATATGGAGCTTTTAGTCCAAGTTTCTTTGATTCTTACGTGACTGGCTTAGATGGTCCTTTGTTCGATTCATTTGTCATGCTAGGCCGAACTTATGTCGGTGGTGAGTTTGGAGAAACACCAAAAAATAAAGCAAATTATAAAGAGTGGAAATGGTATGCTGATCAGTCATTTGCAGCTGAGGGAGCCTTGACAGCATTGAATGATTCCGCAAAGGCAGCGGGCAGAACAGTTCAAGTTCATATATCGATCCCCTATCCTAAACGAAGTGAAGCGATTGTTTTACTGAATGGTACAAGAGTTTCCAACACGTTAGCTGAACGTGAAAAACTTGTGAATTGGTATATGCAAACCATACAGACGAAATGGAACCAAGCGAAATATACGAACCTAACATTTAAAGGTTATTATTGGTTAAATGAAACCGTCATTCATGCAGATGACGAGAGACTAGTAGAGAAAGTAAGTGCGAAGATTCACAAACAAAACAAGACGTTCATCTACGCCCCTCATGCTTTGACAACTAATTTCACAAATTGGAAATACTATGGTTTCGACGGTGCCTTTTTACAACCGAATAGTTTTAGATTAGCACTGCCAGATACAGAAGCCCGACTTCACAAAGCTTTTTTAAATGCGCAAATTCATGGGAGTGCAATAACGTTAGAAATCGATATGTATTCACCTCATCAAATAGACGCTGGCCTTGTAAACTTTAACAAATATATCGACTTTTCAAATCGCTATGGTTTGAAAGGGCAAAGTTTATTATTCTATCAAGGAACGGGTATGGTAAGTCGAATGGCCAATTACAACCAATCTGGCTATAAAGAAGCCTATAAGCAATTAAACGAATTACTTCATTACTAAAAAAATCCTCCGAGAAGATTTTGTCTTCTTGGAGGATTTTTTAAATTGTAGTCAATTGTCCGAATCTTGTAGAATTGTTTCGGTACCAGGCACCGAATTAAATGCTCTGTACAAAAAGACGGCATATTGTGCACGTGTTACAGCTTGATCGGGCAGGTATTTACCGTTTGTTCCTAAGGTAATGCCGTTTGCATATAAAATAGAAATATAGTTGTTTGCCCAGTGACTCGATGAGATGTCTGAAAATGGATGTTCTTGCTGTCCTTTGAGATTTAAAGCAAGTACCAAGATCTTAGCCATTTGTGCTCGTGTTAGATAATCTTTTGGACCAAAATTCCCATTAGTTCCACTAAAGATTCCTGCTAGTTGCGTTTGTTTAATTTCATTGTAAAACAAATAAGATTTTGGCACGTCTAGAAAATCAATAGCACTGTTTATTTTTGGTTCTAGAGGAATTGATCTCGAGAACAGAACAGCAACATGGTCTCTTCTTACGGTTGCCAATGGTTGAAAAGTGTTGTCGCTATAACCAGATATGATATTTCGTTTCCTTAAGTCTGATATTTCTTGATAAGCCCAGTACTTGGGATTGACGTCTTTGAAATCCAATAAACCAACAGGATTAGGATCCATTATTTGTATGTAAACTTCTGTAGATAACCCGCCATAGGTAACGACAATTTTCGTTTCTCCAGCTTTTTTAAATAAAACTTTTCCTCTCTCTACTGTAGCTATACTTGTATTTCCTAAACTCCAAATTGCATTTTCTGTCACATCAAGTATAGTTTGGTCTTTTAGTGTAACTTGGGCAGTTAGGGAGAATTGGTCCCCTATGTTCCCGTTCAAAACTGCCAGGTCTACATTCAATTGGACGGCTGGATTTCCTGTAGCGGGTTGATTTTTTATTGGAGTTAGCATAGATATTGCTTGAACTAACCCATTGCCATAAAGAGAGTCTCTTCCAGTTTGACCTAAATCGATTGTATTTTCATTTAAAACTTCTCGCAGTTCCACATTCGTCAAGGTTGGATATGCTTGTTTCAATAAAGCCATATACCCCGATACATATGGTGCGGCCATCGACGTTCCACTTAATCTAGCATAGGCTCCGTTTAGGAAAGTACTTTGAATCCCTACCCCAGGAGCGACCACTTCAACTGAAGGTCCAGTCGATGAAAATGAAGCAAGGCTGTT
>JAHIWI010000249.1 GCA_018816185.1 Bacillota bacterium | reverse complement strand
TTTACAAACGAATAAAAATGAAAAAACCGAGAAGTATATGATTAGCTTCTCGGTTTATTTTATCCATTATCCCAATTGGAAATGCATATGAATTCATTATTTTCCCTAAAATTAATTTATTGAAACGAATGATTAATATTTCATAAAAATAAAGGAGACGTGGTGTACAATTCGCCTCACCTCCTTATTAATAAAATTACTATTGTTTAATGCAACTACTGCATCAGCTACCTATATCGTTCGACCCACTGTCTTCCAACAATGCATCCTCAGTTTCCATTTCATTCGCTTCATTATCTTCTGCACAGCCACTCAAAAGTAACACTGCCGCCAATGGCAAAGCTATATATTTTCCCTTCATTATTGTTCCTCCTTCCATGTTTGTAATAGTTATTACCCGCAATTTCTAATCTAAACATTTATGGAATCGATTTAGTATGTACATAATCGTCCCAAGAAACTTCATATAGCTTTTTGAAGCTGATCACATCCAACATTTATATAAATATTTATTAAAGAATGAAAAAAAGACGCTACCGAGCAGATAAATATCTACTGCGGCAACCTCTTTTAAGCCAAATATAGGACATTGTGTGCGAGTGTTGAGCGACTTCAACCAATACTCGCATTCATAACTTCAATACAAGTTAACATTTATTAACCATTATGCCACTTGTACATCCATAACACACCTGATTTTAGTAAACGAGCAATTCGCCCTGTCACTGTACGGTCTGCTAAGTATGCAAAGCCTTGTTTCTTTCCTAATGAACCTAGGAAACCTTTAAGTTTAATTTCAGGCATCGTTTCAGGCAATTCTTTGCCCTTCCAGCGAGCTTGCAAAACTTGAACGATTTGTTCGGCCTGCTCTTCAGCAACTTGAGCGCTTGGAGCGTATGGCAATGCAGCACAATCTCCAACTACATAAACATTTTCATCATTTGGTAGGTTGTGATACTGAGTGATCACGACACGACCAATTGAGTCTGTTTCAGTTTCTAAATCACGTACTGGCGCCACAGGTTGAATACCAGCAGTCCAAACAACTGCGTCAACTTCGATTGTTTCTTCATGATTATATAAAATCTTAGGTTCTACTTTAGTAATATTTGAATTACTAACAACATCTACATTATGAGTGTCGAACCACTTCTTAACAAAATTACTTAATCGTTCAGGGAAATCGCGTAAAATACGTGGACTTCTATCAAATAATTTTATCGCAAGATCTGGTCGAGATTCTCGCAATTCGCTGGCTAGTTCAATACCACTCAGTCCTGCTCCGACGATACCGACAACTGATCCAGAAGGTAAACCGCAAAGTTCGTTATACGTTTCTCGTGATTTACGAATGGTTTGAATACTATACGTAAATTCATCTGCGCCAGGAACGCCATGATATTTATCTTCACAACCCAGTCCAATAACTAGATCATCATAAGGTACTTGAGTATCGTCAGCCAAGACGATTATTTTTTCTTCTCGATTAATATCTACGATTTCACCAAATACTGTTTTAAGTCGTTCGTGTTCAGGATAAGCAACTCTTACCTCTTGATCAGAAACTGTTCCTGCAGCTAACGCATAAAATTCAGTTTTTAAACTGTGAAATGGTGTGCGATCGATTAATGTAATTTGAATGTCATCTGGTAAATTGTTAGGTAGCAAACGGAGTAACACACGCATGTTACCGTAGCCGCCTCCTAATAAGACTAAATTTTTCATTTAAAAAACTCCCTTTACTCACTGCTTTCAATACAGTTAGTATAAATGATTGTGATAAGTTTCACAATAACGCACAGTGTTTGACGGATGAAAAAAAAAAGAGTAGCATGTCCATGTAGCGAGGTGACAATGATGAATCCAATGGTTGAATTTTGTGTAAGTAATTTAGCTAATGGTTCTCAAAAAACATTTGAAGAGCTTGAACGTGATCCAAACCTAGACGTGTTGGAATATGGATGTTTAAGTTATTGTACGAAATGTGCAGAATCTTTTTTTGCAGTAGTTAACGGCGATTTAGTGGAAGCTGAATCTCCAGACGAACTAACAAAAAAGATTTATGAATATATAGATGAGAATCCATTATTTTAATTACCCAACGAGAAGACTTTTTAAAAGGTCTTCTCGTTTTTTATTTACACGCAACAAAACGAACATGTGAATTCGGCTACTACTTGTTTAAAAACCTAGAAACACTTATTTGAAGCAAATTAGGTTTTCAATGCAATAGGTTGGCTGATGAAGCTTTTCTAATGCTTGTGCGGTCGTCGTTACACCCGTATTGACATGAATAGTATCAATTCCAAATTGAATTCCCGCTAAAATATCAGTGTCATAATTGTCACCGATCATCACCATATCTTCTTTCGTAAATCCGTGCTCCATTTGAATTAAATTCAGCATATGTCCCTCGGGCTTCCCGATATATATCGGTTCCACTCCTGTCGATGTCTGCACCACTGCAGTCCACGCACCATTCCCTGGCATAAGCCCGCGTTCATTTGGAAAAGCGCGATCACTATTCGTGGAAATAAAAACAGCACCTCTACGTACGTCTAAGCAAGCTTGAGCCATTTTTTCATACGATATTCCTCGGTCGATTCCCATTACAAAAACATCTGATGCTTCTTCAACTATTTCCATTTCGTTTTCAAGAAGGGCTTCTCTTAATCCCCTCTCTCCAATCATCGAAACGGTTTTTCCTGGATAGTGCATTCGTATATATTTCGCGGCAGCCAAAGCAGATGTCATGACATGAGACCGTTTAGCTTGTACACCAAATCCATTCAATTTATTCAACACTTGATCAGGTGTTTGGGATGCATTATTCGTTACATAAAAAGGTTCGATTCCTTGATCTTGTAACTGATGAACGAACTGCACAGTTTCATGGATAGGCTCGTTCCCTCGATAAAGTGTTCCATCCAGGTCAATACAATATGCCTTATATGTCTTCATTAAGAATTCTCCGGGATGAATGCTGAAACTGGTCCAAGCTCATTTGTTAAATACAGATCAATTTTTTTCGGGAATTCATTTAATGTATTTATATTTTTCAATAAGATTTGAGCTACTAGTTGATGATCGACATTCATAAATTCACGGACAAGCATTTTCCGAAGACTTAAAACTTCTTTTAATGATGATTCCATGTCTGCAGTAATTACCTTTTCATCCAATAAAATATCAATAATATCGTCGTAGCTACCTGGATCTCTCATGATAAAACCATCAATCATTGAATTTCCAACATCAATTATCGACTCAATTATATTTTGGGCGATTCGTTCTAATGCTAATTCCTCAACTTCACCTAGTGGGAATTTAGATGTTTTTTCAATTACATTCACAATTGAATTCATATAAGTCAAAGTTGCGGTTATATTATTTCGGTCAATAAAATACATGAAGATCCCTCACTTTATGTT
>JAHIWI010000248.1 GCA_018816185.1 Bacillota bacterium | reverse complement strand
TTTTCTCTTCTAGTAAACATGTATCCACCTCTTATTTGTATGAATAGTATTATACCGTTTAATTCAGTTATTTTGAAAGGAGAAGTCTGTAATGATTACTGGAATAGGATTAGATGTGACAGAAATAGAAAAAATACGGACCATTCATACACGTACCGTAAAATTTGTGGAACGAATTTTAACTCAAAAAGAAATAAAAAAATTTTCTACTTTAACTGAACATCGACAAATCGAATTTTTAGCAGGAAGATTTGCAGCTAAAGAAGCTTTCGCGAAAGCTTTAGGGACTGGTATAGGTAAAGATTGTAGCTTTCAAGATATCGAAATATTACCGGATGAATTAGGTAAACCTGTACTTTATTTTAAAGAAAAAGAAGTGAACGGATTTGTAAGTATCACACA
Organism: Bacillota bacterium; assembly: GCA_018816185.1. GTDB lineage: Bacteria > Bacillota > Bacilli > Bacillales_A > Planococcaceae > Paenisporosarcina. Next base: position 5,817 of record JAHIWI010000248.1, on the reverse strand, counting down.
TACAAAACAATTCGCTGCCGCTCAAGTTGTTTTGGTTGAATAATCCCTGTCCCTTTCTCATAAGATGTCTCAACGGACCGAAAAGAGAAAGGATGAACCGATGTGCGCAGCCGTTTAACCGCAGGAATTTTGTTATTGATGATGATGTTTGTATTAGCCGCTTGTGGTGCAGATTCCAAAGAGGATGTTTTGAAAAAGCTTAGCAACAAATGGGTAGACACTAAAGGATATGAGCTCGATGCAAAAATGGAGATTAAAACTGGGTCCGAACCACGTCTCTATGAAGTGGATGTATGGCACACGAAACCAGATTTATATCGAGTGAAAGTGACTCAATCTGGAGAAGACATGTCTCAAACGATTGTACGAAACAAAGAGGGAGTCTTTGTTACAACGCCCTCTTTAGGAAAAACCTATAAGTTTCAAAGTGAATGGCCAGAAAAAAATAGCCAAGCATATTTAATTGGCTCCCTTGCTAAAGACATCAAAGAAGATAAGGCCGCTGTCATGACGGAAAATAAAACTTCTTATGTATTTGAAACGAAAACAAGAAATAGTCACCAAAAAATGTTGCCAACTCAAAAGATTCATATAAGCAAAAAAACATTGTTGCCAACAAAAGTTTCTATTTTGAACGATCAAAAAGAAGAACAAATTTTAATTACTTTTGATAAGATTACTTTAGGAACTTCAAGAAGTGCTTCAGAATATAAAGCAGACAGTCCAACTGATGTAACTGATGACAATGAAACAGCTAAAGTGGAACCAAAAACGACGTTTGAAACACACTACCCATCAATACCATGGGAAAGTGTAACAATGATAGATGAAAAAATCATGAAAAACGAAAACAAAGATCGCGTCATTTTAACGTATGGTGGAGACAAAGAGTTTACGATTATTCAATCTCCAGTGAGTTTCGTGGATGGTGCACTGTTGCCAGTCACTGCTCCAGGCGATCCTGCTGATTTAGGATTTGCGATTGGTGCAATTACGGATAAATCCATCACGTGGGAACAAAATGGCGTTCAATTCTATTTAGCTTCTGACTCTATGTCACGTGAAGAAATGATGATGGTCGCTGGTTCAATGACCACTCAAGATTTGAAATAAATATAGTTGCAGCTCGTCGCATCTGAAAATGAGGAATATATATGGATTTTTATAGACCAACTTTTGCAGCAATTGATTTGAATGCGATAAAAATGAATATACTGAACCTACAAACGCATATAAACAAGCCATTAGAGATTATTGCGGTTGTAAAAGCGAATGCCTACGGTCATGGAGCTGTAAAAGTTTCCAAGGCCGCCATGGAGGCAGGAGCGAGTATGCTTGCGGTGGCAACTCCAGATGAAGCGATTCGGTTGCGAAAAGAGGGCATCGAATCGCCTCTTCTTGTAATGGGGGCATCTCCACCTACATTTGCTAATGTCGCAGCTGAATTAAATATCATGGTGACAGTATTTGATGAAATGTGGATGAACCAAATCCCGCCACTATCTCATCTCCTGAAAATCCATTTAAAACTGGATACTGGAATGGGGCGTTTAGGGATTTATTCCGAAAATCATTTACAGTCCATCATTCAACTAATTCATCGCCGAGATGATATTGAACTTGATGGCGTGTTCACTCATTTTTCAACTGCGGATGAGGAAGATCAAAGCCATTATAAAGAACAAATGTCGAAATTTAAGAATTTCCTTCGGTTATTTAATGACAAGCCGAGAGTGGTGCATGCCGCCAATAGCGCAGCTGCACTCATTCGGAATGAATCATTATTTGATGGAGTTCGCTTCGGCATCTCTTTATATGGGTTGTCACCTTCAGCATATGTCAGTGGGATTTTGCCGTTTTCTTTAACACCTGCCATGTCCTTGCATACGGAAGTTGCATTTATTAAATGTGTGCCTGAAGCTACAGCCATCAGTTACGGTGCGACCTATCGTACGCAACAAAGTGAATGGATCGCTACCTTACCTATAGGATATGCAGATGGACTATTAAGGGGACTAAGTGGGCAAGAAGTTTTAATTGGTGGAAAAAGAGTGCCGATTGTCGGTCGGATTTGTATGGATCAGTGTATGATTCGTTTAGATGAAGAAGTCCCAATCGGAGAAAAAGTAGTTCTTTTAGGCAGACAAGGCAACGAAATAATTCATGTAGAAGAATGGGCAGAAAAACTAAACACCATATCCTACGAGGTCCCTTGTATCATCAATGAACGAGTACCTCGGGTATATATTCCTTGAATTTCGACACCATCCGACGTAACTAAAAAATATTGTCAGATATTTTCCTTATTTGTCTTCTCATTGTCGTTTTAGAATGGTAAGATAAAAAAGTATTGAAAAGAGGGACGGGTTTTGTCGGAGGTGTTAGCTGTGAATGAGAAAAAAGAGACAAAGGAAGTTGTAGTTAAGCTTCCTAGACAAATTGTGCGCAATCTTGTAGAGCAGAAAGAGCAACAACTGGCTGAGCCAGGAGAGTTTGTTTATATTTCCACAAAAAGAACAAGTAAGCATCTTCAACCAAATCTTATACGAGAAGCCATGATTAAAGGCTACGTCGAGATGTCGCATATTAACTTATCCATCGCAAGTGAATGCTTGCATTTGGAATACGAAGCGGAGCATACTGTGGAGCGTCTCGTAAGCGGAGGATGAAAATTTGAACGTAAAACGCGGTGACGTTTTTTTCGCTGATCTATCGCCTGTGGTCGGTTCTGAGCAAGGTGGAACTCGACCAGTTTTGGTGATACAGAACGATATTGGAAATCGGTTCAGCCCAACAATCATCATTGCGGCAATCACGGCGCAAATTCAAAAAGCAAAATTACCAACGCATGTAGAAATCAATGCTAAAAAGTATGGATTTGAACGGGACTCCGTTATTTTGCTCGAACAATTGCGAACGATTGATAAGTCGCGACTAACTGATAAAATTACACAATTAGATGATGTCTTGATGGATGCGGTCGATGAGGCGCTAGAAATAAGTCTGGGCCTTGTTAAGTTTTAATCATACATAACCAAGAAAACACCAAACGGACTGTATACCGTATGGTGTTTTTTTACATCAGAATTAAAAAACGTGTGTACTTTTCATTTTTCCTATACAATATAAAATAGATATAAATTTGTCACGGGGAGGCTTTTGGAACTAGATGAACAAACTAATGGCTACATTCATTCAAGATAATTTAGAAGAAATCATATCAAGATGGCAAGAGTTGATGAAAGATGATTCAGAAGAACGGTTCTTCCAAATCATGTCGCAAGACGTTATCGATAAAACGAGCCGCGAATTTGCAGAGTTAATGATTTCAAACCTATATGAAGGCGAAACAAACTATGAAAATCGATTAAAAGACTTCACGAACAAAGTTGTCCGATTCGGTTGGTCGATCTCATTTGTTATGAAAGCAATTACACATTTTACAACAGTGGTCTATACCATGCTTGAAGAGAATGGAACGATTAGAGAAGAAAACATGAAAGAATATGTGATGACTTTCGCTGCTTGGATTACTCCAATGCGAGACGGAATCGTTGAAACATACGCAAAAACGTGGGAACGAACTGTTCAGTTGCAAAAAATTGCGTTGCAAGAACTTTCAGCGTCATTAATCCCTGTGTTCGACAAAATTTCGGTTATGCCGTTAGTTGGTACAATCGATACAGAACGAGCAAAACTAATAATGGAAAACTTATTAGAAGGTGTTGTTAAGCATCGTGCCGAAGTAGTACTACTAGATATTACAGGGGTTCCTGTTGTTGACACGATGGTTGCTCATCATATTATTCAAGCAGCAGATGCTGTTCGATTAGTAGGAGCGAAATGTATGTTAGTAGGTATCAGACCTGAAATTGCACAAACAATCGTAACTTTAGGTATTAACTTAAAAGATTTCACAACAACTAGCACGTTGCAACGTGGAGTTGAACAAGCTTTAGCTTGGACAAATCGTCAAATCGTGGAGGTGGAAGAAGATTGAATTTACGCATTCCCATACTTAAATTAAAAGATGTACTTATCGTATCTATTCAATGGGAATTGGATGATCAAACAGCTCTCCAATTTCAAGAGGATTTATTAACTAAAATGCATGAAACTAGTGCAAGAGGTGTTGTTATTGACTTAACACCGATTGACTTCATAGACTCATTTATCGCCAAAGTATTAGGAGACGTCATTGCTATGTCTGGCTTAATGGGGGCGAAAGTCGTAATTACTGGGATTCAACCAGCAGTTGCCATTACTCTCATTGAATTAGGAATTAGACTAGAAGATGTAATGACGGCTTTAGACTTAGAAAATGGTCTTGAAAAACTCCAACAAGAATTGGAGGCCTAGAAATGGGTTATCAGTCTTCTGTAGAAATTTTAACGGAGTGGGATATTGTTGCTGCAAGACAACTTGGCCGAAACGAGGCAAAAGAAGTTGGATTTGGCACAGTTGACCAAGCGCGTATCACAACGGCAATTAGTGAGCTCGCTCGTAATATTTACTTATATGCGGGAAAAGGGAAAATTGAAATTGAACGTATAACAGAAGGCGGTTTGTTCGGAATCATTATCATCGCATCAGATGAAGGGCCGGGGATACCCGATGTTCGCAAAGTGATGGAGGATGGATTCTCTACTTCAGGCGGTTTAGGAGCTGGAATGCCAGGAGTTAAACGTTTAATGGACGATTTCAAAGTGGAAACTGTTCTAGGTGAAGGAACGGTTATTAAAGCGACAAAATGGATTAGGTAGGGAGGTCTTACTTAAATGCCTCAAGAAATTGAACGGCAATATAAAGAAATCATGCGTCAATATGTTATGCGACAAACAGAGCAGAACTTATATGCGGGTCAAAATTTCAGCCGTCAATTGATTCAAAAGAACATTGCCCCTGAAGATGTGATCAGTATTCACAAAGCCGCTTTAGAGGAAATGCAACCTGAATTACCAGTGAATGTTTGGCATTCATTTGATTTATTAATTGAAATGATGATTCGTTATGGTCTTGCTCTTAAAGAACATCAAAGCCTTCTTCAACGTCAAGAAGAGATGAAGTTGGAAATGGATTTGGCAGCAAATGTTCAAAAAACATTATTAAAGACAACTGTTCCCAAGATAAAGGGACTAGAAATAGGGATGATATCTGTCCCAGCTAGACAAATGAATGGGGATTATATTTACTTCTTAAGTGATAACACGGAATATGCTGGAGTTGCCGTTGCCGATGTAATTGGTAAAGGTATTCCAGCAGCTTTGTGCATGTCTATGGTTAAGTATGGGATGGATAGTCTTCAAGATTCACATACGGATCCTGCGATCGTTTTAGATGTAATTAACCGTATCGTTGAAAAAAGTGTAGATGATGATATGTTCATTTCTATGTTTTATGGCAGATATAATGTAACAAACTCGGTCTTTACATATGCATCTGCAGGTCATGAACCTGCTCTTTTTTTCGACTCAGCAACCGAAACTTTCTCGGAATTGCATGCTAAGGGATTGCTATTAGGTGTAGTTCCTAATGTCACGTACAATCAACATGATATTACCTTGAAGACCGGTGATTTAGTTGTCATGATGACGGATGGTGTGACGGAATGTAGAACCGAAGAAGGTTTTATTGAACAAGACATCATTTTGTCTCTAATCAGTTCTTTGCGAGATAAACCTGCACAAGTCATAGTAGATACTGTCTATAAAGAGTTGGAAAAAATGCAGGATTTTGAACTGCGTGATGATTTTACGCTAGTAATTTATAAAAAAACGGATTCTAATGTTTGAAACTGGCAAGTGAGTGGTATGGTAA
>JAHIWI010000247.1 GCA_018816185.1 Bacillota bacterium | reverse complement strand
TGAAGAATACATCACGACACGTGATTTACTAAAAGCCGTTATTCAGATTGTCGATCTTCGTCACCCACCATCAGATGATGATTGCATGATGTATGATTTCCTGAAATATTATAATATCCCGTGTATCGTAATTGCTACGAAAGCCGATAAAATTCCTAAAGGCAAATGGGAGAAACATAAGAAAATGGTGCGCGATGAATTAGACATGGAAGCGCACGATACGATGATTTTATTTTCATCAGAAACAGGTATGGGCTTCGATGCAGCATGGGCAGAAATCGAACGCCGTATGTTACCGACTGAAGAAATTGAATCTGAGTAAGTAAATTTTCATACACTAATTTATTTTTCAAAGCCACTCTATCTCGATATAACCGAGATAGAGTGGCTTTTTGTTGTATATGGCGAAAGATTCCTCGAGCGTTTTCTTATTGACTATAGTATCAACTGTCGATTCACTCAATACCTTATTGTTATAGTGGTACCCTAAGATATAACGCATTGAAGTGTCTATGGATTTTATATATATAAATTTCTTTTTACTGATTGTAATGAAGGCAGCGACTCCTGGGGAAAAGCACTCCCTTTAGACCCTGGACTGAGCACCGCGAGGGAAGCGGCTAAAGCGAGAGCCCCCGGAAAGCGTCTGCCGCAATGAAAATCAGCCATTCGATTTTTTTTGGAAAACCTCTTCGTTTTTAGTCATATGACCTACTTCACTCTTAATCCGAATATGACAGTTGACCAACTTATGTTTGCTAGATTTTTTGATTTATAAAAAATGTCAACTTCATCGTATTTACAACAAATTTCGAGGCAAAATGAATTATGAAATCATAACGTTTGTATGCGTGTGCTCGTTTTGATACACTTACATTGTAATTATTATAAATAAGAACATGACTCATCCTTGATTTCATAGCTTGTTCACATTTAAAACCTTGTTTTATGAATGGTTATGTTATAATAAAAGGCATGAAATAGAACGTGAGAGGTGTCATGAGGCCATGCATACCATAGTCGTAGGTGTTAATTTTCGTACAGCTCCGGTAGAGATTCGCGAACGATTATCCTTCGTTGAATCCGATTTACCGCAGGCGATGCAAGCACTACAAACGCAAAAAAGCATATTAGAAAATGTCATTGTGTCTACGTGTAACCGAACGGAAATCTATGCGATTGTCGATCAGTTACATACAGGACGATATTATATTAAACAATTCCTTGCCGAATGGTTCAAGCTACCAATCGATTCTTTTTCTCCATATCTTTTCATCTATGAAGCAGATGGAGCGATGGAGCATTTGTTCCGAGTAACTGCTGGAATTGATTCAATGGTTCTAGGGGAAACACAAATTTTGGGTCAGGTGAGAAAAAGCTTTTTAGAGGCTCAAGAACGTGGCACAACTGGAACTGTGTTCAATCAATTGTTTAAACAGTCTGTCACACTCGCTAAAAAAGCACATGCTGAAACAGCGATTGGTGAAAATGCTGTTTCTGTCTCTTATGCAGCTGTTGAACTCGGTAAGAAAATTTTTGGTTCATTAAAGAATAAACATGTAGTCATTTTAGGTGCAGGAAAAATGGGTGAACTGGCGATTAAAAACCTTCATGGTAGCGGTGCTGAAAAAGTGACTGTTATTAATCGTACGTTTGAAAAAGCTCAATTACTTGCTGCTAAATTTGATGGACAAGCTAAGTCTATGCAGGAATTACAATGTGCTTTATTAGAAGCAGATATCTTAATTAGTTCCACAGGTTCAACGGATTTTGTAATTGATTTGGACCTTATGCAATACGTAGAACGTTTACGCAAAGGTAAACCACTATTCATGGTGGACATTGCCGTACCACGTGATTTGGATCCTCGAATTGGGGAACTTCCTAATGTATTTTTATATGATATTGATGATCTTCAAGGAATTGTAGAAGCTAATTTAGCTGAGCGTCAACGTGCAGCAAATGAAATCATGTTAATGATTGAAGATGAATTAGTCCAATTTAAAGATTGGCTTGGAACTCTAGGCGTTGTCCCTGTTATTTCGGCACTTCGACAAAAAGCGTTGCAAATTCAATCTGATACAATGGTAAGCATTGAAAATAAAATGCCAGACCTAACTGATCGTGAACGAAAAATTTTAAGTAAGCATACAAAATCTATTATTAATCAATTACTAAAAGATCCGATTCTTCAAGCTAAAGAATTAGCTTCTTCACCTAAATCCCAAGAACAACTCGATTTATTCCAACAGATTTTTGGAATTGAAGAAGAAGTTAAGCAAGAGAAAGAAAAACTAGTGACTGCTGCAAAAGAGTCAATTGACTTTCCTGAAGAAACGAAGCAAGTAACAAATCCAGGGTACTCATATTAAATTCTAGTAGGGAGG
>JAHIWI010000246.1 GCA_018816185.1 Bacillota bacterium | reverse complement strand
TTCATTCTTCATAAAGACTGCTTATAATAAAGGGAGAAATGGAGTGATGATCATGGTGAAAAAAGCACGTGATGCAGAAGATTATATTCACCATATTTATATACATATGAATGAGACAGACCAATTCGTTATTTTCAGTGGTTTGACGCTGGAACAGTTTGTCTTATCTGCAGGTCCCATGCAGAATTTATTGCTCCTGAAACACCAGTACGAAGATGGATCTTTTAATATGCATACACAATTAGAGTTTGTTCCGACTGACGAAATCCGTTCATTTCTCAAAGAATTTGTCGATTCACCAACCGATTTGAGATTTATTGATTTTGCGGAAGAACGAAAGTTGAATACGTTAACGCCACAGGAACAAGCTGAACTTTTATATATGGGCCACAAGAAAGAGGCCATTCGACCACCATTTTATTATCAACTTCAAAATCGCTTTGTTTATTTGGCGAATGAAGAAGAGAGTATGACAAAAATTTATTTTAGAGAATTAGTTGATTCCGAAGAGTTGGTTGTAAATGTTATGAACAATTATGTAAAAGATAAAGAAAAAGGTTCTGCTTTTTGGAGAAGGAAAACAAAACAAAGCTTCCCTATTATGACAGTCGAAGATGTTAAGGCATTGCGTCCGTTATTAAAAGAAGGTGTTCTTATATCTTTATATAAACAAGAAAAACCTAAATCTATTTATGAAGTTGAAGTGCGTTTATTACCGGAAAATGTCTTTCCTGATGAAGTATGGGACGAATTAACCTCCATTTTAGGGGAACGTCCAGAGGAGACTATACGTTTCCACCTACAATCTCTTGCATAAATTAGTGCAAGGGATTGTTTTTTAATTTCAATTCATGGGTATGGTTAGTTCGTGATAAACTTAACGTATCCAACAACTGGAGGTATATAGATGAAAAAGAGAATTGGCTTATTATATGGTGGTAAATCAGCAGAACATGAAGTGTCGCTGTCGACTGCACGTGCAGTTACGCAAGCGTTAAATTTTAGTGAATATGAAGTGTATCCTATCTACATCACGCAAGAAGGCGAATGGAGAAAAGGCCTAGAACTTCAATCTCCTGTCGAGTCTATTGAACAATTGCAAATTGAAAGTTCAACGGATGAAGAGTTAGCAAATAATATTACGAACTTTTTAATAAGTGATTCAGATTCAACTGATGAAGAATCAACTTTAGATGTGATCTTTCCAGTTCTTCATGGCCCAAATGGAGAAGACGGTACCGTGCAAGGATTGCTAGAAGTATTGAACCTCCCTTATATCGGAAATGGTGTTTTAGCTTCAGCTGCTGGGATGGACAAAGTAGTCATGAAACAACTATTTGCACAAGTTGGCTTAAAACAAGTACCTTACGTGCATTTTATTCGAAGAGAATGGCAAAATAATCAACAGAAATGGCTTGATAATGTAGAACAAACATTAAAATGGCCAGTTTTTGTTAAACCAGCAAACTTAGGTTCAAGTGTTGGGATTAGCAAAGCGACGAATCGTGAAGAGTTTATTGAAGCCGTGAATTTTGCTTTGAAATATGATCGCAAAATTGTCGTTGAGCAAGGCATTAAAGCGCGTGAAATCGAAATGGGTGTTCTTGGTAACGACGAGCCTAAATGTTCGGTGGCTGGTGAAATCAAACCGTTGAAAGATTTCTATGACTACCAAGCGAAATACAAAGATGGCAATACAGCCATGATTATTCCTGCAGAGATTTCTACAGACATCGAAAAGACGATGAAAGATATGGCGATCAAAGCTTTCAAAGTGTTAGATTGTGCTGGCTTAGTACGTGCAGATTTCTTTGTGACGGATGATCATGAGGTATTAATTAATGAAGTGAATACACTTCCTGGATTTACTCCATTTAGCATGTTCCCGCTTCTATGGCAGCATACGGGTGTAAGCTATCCGGAATTAATTAATCAATTAATCGAATTGGCAATTGAGCGTCACGCTGAAAAACAACAGCTTCAATACAAAATGGATTGAGTGTGGAATAAATGAAAAAACAATTAAGTCAAATAGCTAA
>JAHIWI010000245.1 GCA_018816185.1 Bacillota bacterium | reverse complement strand
TTGTTATCAGATTAATAGCATTTTTGATTTTTTTTAACGAGAGGGGAGAATACAATGAATTACCTTTTAATTGCAAACTGGATTTTATTTATCGTTGTAACCGCTTACGCACTTGGTTTATTCACGTATTTATTGAAGACGCGTTACAGCTACATCAAACTCGGACAAAAAGTTGAATTTGATGACAATGTAAAAGAACGTATCCGTAAAATCATGGTCAATGTATTTGGCCAAAAGAAATTATTGAAGGATAAGAAAAGTGGAATTATACACGTCATGTTCTTCTACGGATTCCTTCTTGTACAAGCTAGTGCCATCGATTTTATTTGGAAGGGATTAAAGCCTGGATCACATTTACCTCTAGGACCTTTATATCCAGCATTCACATTCTTCCAAGAACTTGTGACTTTGATGATTTTAGTGGCTGTTGTTTGGGCATTCTACCGTCGCTATATTGAAAAGCTTGTTCGTTTAAAACGTGGTTGGAAATCAGGCTTAGTCTTGATTTTCATTGGCGGATTAATGGTTTCTGTTTTAATCGGAAATGGGATGGGCATGATTTGGCACGACCACGCAGCAACATGGGCGGAGCCAGTCGCATCAGTAGTAGCTACAGTCTTTGGGTTCTTACCGGACGTTGCTGCTATTACAATCTTCTACATTATGTGGTGGGCTCATTTATTATTCCTATTAACTTTCTTAGTTTACGTACCACAATCGAAACATTTCCATTTAATAACGGGTCCTGTCAACACATACTTCAACCGTACAGACAACGTCGGTAAACTTCGTCCGATTAACTTTGAGGAAGAAGAAGATGAAGAAGCAGACGAAGATGAAATGCCATCTTTCGGTGTTGGTAAAATTCAAGATTTAAACCAAAAGCAAATGATCGATTTATATGCATGCGTAGAATGTGGTCGTTGTACGAATATGTGTCCAGCAACTGGAACAGGTAAAATGCTTTCTCCAATGGACTTAATTACAAAACTTCGTAATCACTTAACGAACACAGGTGCCGTTATGACACAACAAAAGCCATGGGTTCCAGCAATGGCTTTCGCGAATACACAAGGTAACCAATTAGCTGTCGCTGCTCGAGTTGAAGGTGCAGTAATTGAAGATATTTATAACCCGGCTTTAATCGGTGACGTTATCACGGAAGAAGAGCTTTGGGCTTGTACGACATGTCGTAACTGTGAAGACCAATGTCCAGTTATGATTGAACACGTTTCTCACATTATCGACTTACGTCGTTACCTAGTAATGACTGAAGGTCGCATGAATCCGGATGCTCAACGTGCCATGACAAACATCGAACGTCAAGGGAATCCTTGGGGACTTAACCGTAAAGAAAAAGAAAACTGGAGAGACGCACGTCCAGAAATCAATATCCCAACAGTTAAAGAATTATCCAAAGCTGACGAAGAATTCGAATACTTATTCTGGGTTGGTTCAATGGGTGCTTTCGATAGCCGTTCACAAAAAATCGCTCTTTCCTTTGCGCGCTTAATGAACGAAGCAGGCGTGAAGTTCGCTATTCTTGGAAATAAAGAAAAGAACTCTGGTGACACACCTCGTCGTCTAGGAAATGAATTTTTATTCCAAGAACTTGCAACAAGTAATATTTCTGAATTTGAAAAAGCTGGCGTAACGAAGATTGTCACAATTGACCCGCATGCTTATAACATTTTCAAAAATGAATACCCAGATTTCGGTTGGAGTGGAGAAGTTCTTCACCACACTGAAATGCTGTTTGACCTCGTACAAGAAGGTCGCTTAAAACCACAACATGCAATCGATGAGACCATTACATTCCATGATTCATGTTACTTAGGCCGTTACAATGACGTCTATGATCCGCCACGTGAAATCCTGCGTGCTATCCCAGGAGTGAAACTTGTGGAAATGGACCGTAACCGCGAAACAGGAATGTGCTGTGGAGCCGGTGGTGGTTTAATGTGGATGGAAGAACATACAGGAAATCGTGTCAACGTAGCCCGTACAGAACAAGCACTTGCAGTAAACCCGACGATGATTTCATCAGGTTGCCCGTACTGCTTAACTATGCTTTCTGACGGAACGAAAGCAAAAGAAGTGGAAGAAACAGTAGGCACCTACGATATCGCAGAATTACTAGAACGTTCAGTACTTGGCGATTACCTACCACCTGTTGAAGAAACAGAAGAAGCACCAATCCTTCAATAACAGAGTAGATTGATATATGTTTAAAAATTAGTTACAATAAGGTCAACTGAAGAGGGAGTCTTGCACTCCCTTTTCGTTTGTCTACAAGTCGAGCGAGCGTTCACTCGACTTCTTATCAATCTTACTAAGCTTAAAAATAAGAAGGTCGACTATATCTTTAGCTTTCCGAGAGCGTCTTCAGAAATAGCAACCCACTTTCTTAGATTAATGATACTTACAAGAGCGAATATTCATTATTAAAAAAATGAATGTATACGTCGATAATTAGTGGACGGTTCTACCTTACTTGATTTTATGAAAACATAAATTGTTTATTTTTACAGGTATCGCAGTTGATTGAAATGGAGACGGCGACTCCGAGGGGAATAGCATGAGCTTGCGAGGGAAGCGGCTAAAGCCATGCCCCCGGAAAGCGTCCGTAGCAATGAAAATCAACATTTATTATTTGAATACAGTGTGAACTCCACTGCAAAGTGGAGTAACCTTTTTCTTTAACTCATACAAAGAAAAGTCAGAATATTTTTATTTGAAAAACTGTAAGCGTATACAACCATTCATAAAGGGAGGCAACAATTATGACAAAAACAGTTATTTTAGATGGCGCACGTACAGCTTTTGGGAAAATGGGTGGCGCACTTTCTACTCTTTCAGCTAGTGATCTTGGTGGAGTAGCCATTAAAGAAGCTTTGAATAAAGCAGGTATTGCTCCTGAATCAGTTGATGAAGTCATCATGGGTACAGTTTTACAAGCAGGTCAAGGGCAGATTCCTTCCCGTCAAGCTGCAACGAAAGCGGGTATTCCATGGAGTGTTAAAACCGAAACAATTAATAAAGTGTGTGCTTCAGGCATGCGTGCAGTAAGCCTAGGCGACCAATTAATCAGACTTGGTGATGAAGAAATCATCGTTGCTGGTGGTATGGAATCGATGTCAAACGCACCTTACTATTTACCAAAAGGTCGATTTGGTTTACGCATGGGTGATGCTCAAATGATCGATGGCATGATTTATGATGGATTATCATGTGCATTTACACCAGAGCGTGTGCATATGGGCACATACGGAAATTCAACAGCTGAAGAATTCACCTTAACTCGTGAAATGCAGGATGAATGGGCAGTTCGCAGTCATGAATTAGCATTTAAAGCAATGGATAGCGGAATCTTAGCGGAAGAAATTACGCCAGTAGTCATACCGCAACGTAAAGGCGATCCAATCTCTATTGATACGGATGAAGCACCACGTCGAGATACATCGTTAGAAACGTTATCGAAATTACGTTCAGCATTTAGTAAAGACGGTTCAATCACAGCTGGGAATGCTCCTGGAGTGAATGACGGAGCAGCAGCACTTGTCTTGATGAGTGACGAACGTGCAAAAGCGGAAGGGAAAACACCACTTGCTTACGTGGTAGCTCATGCAGAAGTCGCAATCGAGCCGAAACATTTCCCTCAAACACCAGGACTTGTGATTAATAAACTTCTTGAAAAAACAGGCAAAACACTTGAAGAAATCGATTTATTTGAAATCAATGAAGCATTCTCAGCAGTTGCACTTGCTTCTTCAAAAATAGCGAATTTAGATCACACAAAAGTGAATGTAAATGGTGGGGCAGTGGCATTAGGACATCCAATCGGAGCAAGTGGTGCCCGCATTATTTTAACGCTAGCTTATGAATTAAAACGCCGTGGTGGCGGAATTGGTATTGCAGCTATTTGTTCAGGTGGCGGCCAAGGCGATGCCATTATGATCGAAGTACCAAAAGCGTAAGTACTGTCTTTAAAATTTAAGGAGGCTAACATATGAACATCCAAAAAGTATTAGTAATCGGAGCGGGACAAATGGGATCTGGTATTGCGCAAGTTTGTGCGCAAGCGGGATTCGACGTAAAGCTTAACGATATGAAAGACGAATTTTTCGAACGTGGACTTGGCATCATTACGAAGAACTTATCACGCAGCGTTGAAAAAGGACGTATGACAGAAGATGAAAAAATAAAAGTACTATCTCGCATTACGAAGTCTCTTGATTTAAATGATGCGAGTGATGTGGATTTAGTTATTGAAGCTGCTGTTGAAAACATGGAAATCAAACAATCGATTTTCAAACGTTTGGATGAAATCACACCAAAACATGCAATTTTAGCTTCAAACACATCTTCACTTCCAATCACAGAAATCGCAGCGGTAACAAACCGTCCGGAACAAGTAATTGGTATGCACTTTATGAACCCAGTTCCAGTAATGAAGCTCGTAGAAATTATTCGTGGTCTTGCTACTTCAGATGAAGTCTATACAGCGATTGAAGAAATGACGAAGAAACTAGACAAAGTACCAGTCGAAGTGAATGATTTCCCAGGATTCGTTTCTAACCGTATTTTAATGCCAATGATCAATGAAGCCATTTACACTTTGTACGAAGGTGTAGCGACGAAAGAAGCCATTGATGACGTGATGAAAATGGGAATGAATCATCCAATGGGACCATTACAATTAGCTGACTTTATCGGTTTAGATACATGTTTATACATTATGGAAATCTTGCATGACGGATTTGGGGACAGTAAATATCGTCCATGTCCATTACTGCGCAAATACGTAAAAGCAGGCTGGTTAGGTAAGAAAACAGGTCGCGGTTTTTACGTTTACGAATAGGAGGCGCTCAGCTTGGAACTAAAGTTTACAGAAGAACAATTAATGATGCGCAATATGGTTCGTGACTTTGCCAAAACGGAAATCGAGCCGTTTATTGACCAAATGGAACAAGGTGAATTCCCTCGTGAAATTTTAAAGAAAATGGCCGGCTTAGGTCTTATGGGAATTACTGCACCAGAAAAATACGGCGGTTCAGAAATGGATTTCCTAAGTTATATCATTGCCATTCATGAGCTATCCAAAGTTAGTGCAGTAGTTGGCGTAATCCTATCAGTACACACATCGGTTGGAACGAATCCGATTCTTTATTTCGGTAATGAAGAACAAAAACAAAAGTACGTGCCGAAATTAGCATCTGGTGAATATTTAGGAGCGTTCTGTTTAACAGAGCCATCTGCTGGTTCGGACGCTGGTTCAATGAAATCTAAAGCCACAAAAGATGGAGATTTTTACACACTTAACGGCTCGAAAGTCTTTATTACAAACGGTGGAGAAGCCGATGTTTACATCGTATTTGCTTCAACAGATTCAACTCAAGGATCTCGCGGCGTGTCCGCTTTTATCGTAGAAAAAGACACTCCTGGTTTAATTATCGGAAAAGATGAACACAAAATGGGCTTAAACGGTTCAAGAACGGTTCAACTTACGTTCGAAGACATGAAAGTACCTGCTGAAAACCTTTTAGGTGCAGAAGGTGAAGGATTCAAAATCGCCTTAGCTAACTTAGATGTTGGTCGAATCGGTATTGCAGCACAAGCTCTAGGTATTGCAGAAGCAGCCTATGAAGCAGCTGTTGGCTATGCAAAAGAACGTGTACAATTCGGCAAACCCATCGCAGCTCAACAAGGTGTTGGTTTTAAACTAGCTGACATGGCAACAGCTGTTGAAGCATCTAGATTGTTGGTTTACCGTGCTGCAGATCTTCGTTCTCGCGGCATCTCATGTGGGAAAGAAGCCTCAATGGCAAAACTATTTGCTTCGAAAACAGCAGTAGAAACATCCATTGAAGCCGTCCAAGTATTCGGTGGATACGGCTACACAGAAGACTACCCAGTAGAACGCTATTTCCGTGACGCTAAAGTAACGGAAATCTATGAAGGAACATCTGAAATTCAACGCATCGT
>JAHIWI010000244.1 GCA_018816185.1 Bacillota bacterium | reverse complement strand
TGTGGATGAAGAAAAAGCCAAAGAACTTGAAGAAAAGTTTAGAACACAGACATTTACGTTCGACGATTTTGTCGAGCAATTAAATCAAGTGAAGAAAATGGGTCCTTTAGAAGACATTATCAAAATGTTACCCGGTGCTGGAAAAATTAAAGGGCTTGAAAATGCTAAAGTTGATGAAAAACAAATGGGTCGAGTAGAAGCGATCATTTATGCAATGACGCCTCAAGAAAAAACGACACCTGAAGTGATTAACTCTAGTAGAAAAAAGAGAATTGCAAAAGGATCTGGGACGACCATTCAGGACGTCAATCGATTGCTTAAGCAATTTGAAGACATGAAAAAAATGATGAAACAAATGTCTGGAATGCAACAAAAAGGCAAGAAAAAGATGAAAATGCCAGGATTAGACTCGCTTTTTAAATAAATTTTAAAGCAATTTTTAAGGTGTTAAGAAAAAACACTTTACAAACAAATCAAATCTTGATAATATACTATCTTGTGTGAAACTATTCGGAGGTGCTATTAAACATGGCAGTTAAAATTCGCTTAAAACGTATGGGAGCTAAAAAATCTCCTTTCTATCGTATCGTTGTTGCTGACGCTCGTGCTCCACGTGACGGCCGTCAAATCGAAACAGTGGGAACTTACAATCCACTAACTTCACCAGCTGAAGTAAAAATCAACGAAGAACTAGCGTTGAAATGGTTATCAACTGGTGCTAAACCATCTGATACAGTACGTAACTTGTTCTCAGAACAAGGCATCATGGAGAAATTCCATAACGCAAAAAACGCTAAGTAATCGGGGGCAGCCTAATGAAGCAGCTGATTGAAACAATTGTTAAACCATTAGTTGATTATCCGGAAGAAGTTCGTATTGAAATTGACGAAAATGCAAACCGTATTGTCTACAAACTTTCTGTCCATTCTGAAGATATGGGGAAAGTTATTGGTAAGCAAGGTCGTGTTGCGAAAGCGATTCGCACCATTGTTTATTCAGCAGCAAGCAGTCACCATAAGAAGAAGACGTATGTCGATATTCTAGATTAATAGTAGAAAAAGGAAGGGGCCATGGTTCCTTCCTTTTTTGTACAATAAGTTGGAAATCCGATTAAACAATAGGACAAAGAAAGACAGCTGTGCCTTTGTGGTGCTAGCTGTGTTTTTAAAATAGACACGGATAAACCGTTTAGTTGATAATTATTAAAAGGACAAAATCTGCTATCTACGCGCAGGTGTCAATCCAGTCAACGAAGCGTTTAACTTCGCCTATAAATAAGGAGTGAAACAGATGAATTGGTTTAATGTAGGTAAGATCGTGAATACCCACGGAATTCGTGGTGAAGTACGCGTCATTTCAAGTACTGATTTTCCTGAAGAACGATATGCAGTTGGAAATAAACTCAGCTTATTTAAAAGTGATTCAAAAACACCGATTGTCTTAACTGTTGCAAGTCATCGTCGTCACAAAAATTTTGACTTATTAACATTTGAAGGCTATTTAACGATTGAAATGGTTCAAGGATTCCGTGATGGCATTTTAAAGGTATCGGAAAATCAATTGTCTGAATTAGAAGGCAATGAATACTATTTCCATGAAATTATTGGTTGTACAGTTATTGGAACAGATGGGCAAGAAATCGGTGTAATTACGGATATTTTGCAAACCGGAGCGAACGATGTTTGGACGGTAAAACCGGCTAGCGGAAAAGATCATTATATTCCATACATTGAGGATGTTGTAAAAGATATCGATATTGAAAATAAAAAAATAACGATCGATGTGTTGGACGGCTTATTATCATGATGAAGATTCATGTTTTATCACTTTTTCCTGAGATGTTTACAGGCGTTTTTAATTCGTCTATTTTAAAAAAAGCTCAAGAAAAAGAAGTTGTTTCATTAGACGTTACTGACTTTCGTATGTATTCGGGTAATAAACACCACCAGGTTGATGATTATCCCTATGGGGGTGGTGCAGGTATGGTTTTGAAGCCAGAGCCCTTATTTCAAGCCGTAGAGGCGATTACGAGTACGTCTAAGAAACCAAGAATTATTTTGATGTGTCCCCAAGGTGAGAGATTCACACAAAAGAAAGCTGAAGAATTTGCTCAAGAAGAAGAATTGATTTTTTTATGTGGACATTATGAAGGCTATGATGAGCGTATAAGAGAACATTTGGTTACAGATGAAGTCTCAATAGGGGATTTTATATTAACCGGTGGAGAACTTGGCGCTATGACAGTCATCGATAGTGTAGTGAGACTTTTACCCGGGGTACTAGGCAACGGTGATTCGTCAGTCCAAGATTCTTTTTCAACAGGCATGCTAGAGCATCCGCATTATACAAGACCTGCAGATTTTAGAGGGATGATTGTGCCTGACGTCCTAATGTCAGGGAACCACGCGAAGATTGAAAAGTGGAGACATGAAGAATCTCTGTTCAGAACTTGGTCAAGACGTCCAGATTTGCTAACTTCTCTGAATTTGTCGGAAGCAGATCAACAGCTAATAAATCAATGGGAACAAAATAAAAATAACTAGATTATCTTGTTTTGTGTGTGGTTATATGGTATCATCTATTCTGTACTTCTATGTGGAGTACCGAATTACGATGTTCCGCTGTAGCCATTGTCGCTAGCAAGAGCATCTGTCTAAGGAGAGAAAAATATGCAAAATATTATTACTGAAATTACACAAGAACAACTTCGTACGGATCTTCCGAATTTCCGTCCAGGTGACACAGTTCGTGTTCACGTTAAGGTCGTTGAGGGAACTCGCGAACGTATCCAATTGTACGAAGGAGTAGTTATACAACGTCGTGGTGGCGGAGTAAGCGAAACTTTCACAGTTCGTAAAATTTCTTACGGTGTTGGTGTTGAACGTATTTTCCCAGTTCACACGCCTAAAATCACTCTTTTAGAAGTTATTCGTCGTGGTAAAGTACGTCGTGCTAAATTGTTCTACCTACGTAACTTACGTGGTAAAGCTGCACGTATCAAAGAAATTCGATAATTTACAGCCAGAAAGAGAGCTTGGATTTCAAGCTCTCTTTCTTTTTGCTTGTGGTGTTAATTCCTTGTACAATAATAATAGTACAAGCAGGGGGGCAATTTGATGGAAGAAGTTAAAAAAGAAAAAAATGAAATATGGGAGTGGGCGAAGGCTTTATTGATTGCATTTGGTCTTGCATGGCTCATTCGCTTCTTTTTGTTTACACCAATTGTTGTTGATGGAGAATCCATGATGCCGACGTTAGAAAACGGTGATCGAATGATCGTTAACAAAATCGGCTATGACGTTGGAGAACCGAATCGGTACGATATCGTCGTATTTCATGCCCCAGAACAAAAAGACTACATTAAACGAGTTATTGGACTCCCTGGAGATCATGTTGCTTATAAAAACGATCAATTATATATAAATGGTGAAGCAAAGCCTGAACCATACTTAGATCCTTTTAAAAAAGAAATTATTGAAGGAACATTAACAGAAGATTTTACTTTAGAAGAACTTATTCAAGAGGAAGTTGTACCTGAAGGTTATGTTTTCGTAATGGGAGATAACCGACGATACAGCAAGGATAGTCGTCACATTGGGGTTGTCTCGATGGACGAAATCATCGGAAGCACAAGTGTTATATTCTGGCCTCCTAATGAAATAAGTATCGTCAAGTAATACTTAAGGAGGAAAACATATGACCATTCAATGGTTCCCAGGACATATGGCAAAAGCTCGTCGTGAAGTAACGGAAAAGCTTAAGCTCGTTGATATTATTTTTGAATTAGTTGACGCACGCTTGCCTTTGTCATCTCGTAATCCAATGATTGATGAGGTAGTAGGGCAGAAAATTAGATTATTGATTTTAAATAAAGCAGATATGGCAGATGATCATCAAACGAAAAAGTGGCTCAAGTATTTCGATGAAAGAGGGCACAAAGCAGTTGCCATAAATTCTTTTGATAGTAAAGGTTTGCAGCAAGTAATTAAAGCGGCAAAAGAGTTACTTGAAGAGAAATGGGAACGCATGCGTTCAAGAGGTATTAAACCAAGAGCTATACGTGCCATGATTGTAGGTATACCAAACGTAGGGAAATCAACACTTATAAACCGTTTAGCGAAGAAGAATTTAGCTAAAACGGGAAATACGCCTGGTGTTACTAAAGCTCAACAGTGGATTAAAGTAGAAAAAGAATTAGAATTACTCGATACACCAGGGATTTTATGGCCAAAGTTTGAGGATCAATCTGTTGGTTATAAACTAGCTCTTACTGGGGCAATTAAAGATACGATCACGAATATGGAAGACTTAGCGGTATATGGATTGCGTTTTTTAGCTGAGCATTATCCAAAACGTATGGAAGATCGATACCAATTGACAGCAGTTGATGATGACTTAGTTAAAACGTTCGATCATATTGGAAAACTACGTCGGACATTTTCTACTGGTGGAGAAATTGATTATGATCAAGTAGCTGAATTAATTGTCCGAGATATACGTGGAGAAAACCTTGGTAAATTAACATTTGACTTCGTTGAAGAAAGCGAAAAACAAGATGTGCAATAACCTTTTTTACCTTCGGGTAGAAAAGGTTTTTCTAATCTTACGAATAACTCTCTAAAAACGGTGAACACAGCCGATAATATAGGTAGTAAAGAAGGACTGATTTAAATGAAAACAATACAAGATATAGCAACTCAATTGAACCTTACGAAAGACCGCAATTCTTTTATCGAAAGTCTCGTTCATGACCCTAGAAAAGGCGTTCAAAAGTTACTGAACTCTTGGGAGATGAAATTAGCAAAACAGCAAATGATCATTCAACAACATCAAAGTAAAATAGAGTTCGACAGTTCTTTTAAACAAGCAGCTCAAGATTTGATCGCAGGAATAGATGAAGCGGGGAGAGGACCTTTGGCTGGTCCGGTTGTAACCGCAGCGGTGATTTTTGAAGACATACATACAGATTTAATCGGAATAAATGACTCGAAACAAATCTCCCGTAGTAAAAGAAACGAATTTGCTCAGCAGATAAAGAAACATGCAAAATCATATAGCATTCATGTTCAGCCCCCATTAAGAATAGATGAAATCAATATTTACGAAGCAACTAAAGAATCCATGG
>JAHIWI010000029.1 GCA_018816185.1 Bacillota bacterium | reverse complement strand
TTCGTAGCAATTACGATACACGGGATATTATAATATTTCAGGAAATCATACATCATGCAATCATCATCTGATGGTGGGTGACGAAGATCGACAATCTGAATAACGGCTTTTAGTAAATCACGTGTCGTGATGTATTCTTCAATCATCTTGCTCCATGCTTCACGTGATGTTTTTGATACTTTTGCATAGCCATATCCAGGAACATCTACAAAAAAGAGTCTTTCCTCAATTTTATAGAAGTTTAATGTCTGCGTTTTCCCTGGTTTAGATGATATACGAGCCATACTTTTACGGCCAATCATTTTATTAATAAATGAGGATTTACCTACATTGGAACGTCCAGCTAAAGCAAACTCTGGCAATCCACCCTCTGGATATTGTGCTTGTCTTACAGCACTTATGACTAATTCTACGTTATGAACTTTCATTGCACGCCTCCTTCTAATGCTATTTCTAGCACTTCATCCGCATGCGAAACAAGTTTGAACGTTAAATCTTCACGCACACTTTCCGGTATATCTTCTATATCACGTTCATTGTCTTTCGGTAAAATAATGGTCGTTAAACCAGCACGATGTGCACTTAGCGTCTTCTCTTTTACACCACCAATCGGAAGTACGCGACCTCTTAATGTGATTTCTCCAGTCATTCCTACTTCACGTTTAATTGGACGTTTTGAAAGAGCTGATACTAATGCAGTAGCTATGGTGATACCCGCTGATGGTCCATCTTTTGGAACTCCACCTTCAGGAACGTGGATATGAATATCACACTTTTCATGGAAGTCTGTATCAAGACCCAATTCTTCTGCTTTAGAGCGCACAAAAGATAATGCCGTTTGAGCAGATTCCTTCATAACATCACCTAACTTACCAGTTAAAAGGAGTTTCCCTTTACCAGGTGATAACGCTACTTCGATTTGTAAGGTGTCTCCACCGACCGTTGTATATGCTAGTCCTGTTGCTACACCTACTTGATTCTCCGTCTCTGCTTGTCCATAACGGAATTTATGCTTACCAATTACTTCTTCTAAATTTGCAGGAGTCATGACAATTCGTTTTTTATCAGTGGAAACCACTTGTTTCGCAGCTTTACGACAAATCGCTGCGATTTGTCTTTCTAAACTACGAACGCCAGCTTCACGTGTATAATAACGAATTAAATCTAAGAGTGCATCATCACGAAGTTGTAATTGTGATTTAGTTAAGCCATGTTCTTTTAATTGTTTTGGCAATAAATGATTTTTGGCAATTGACTGTTTTTCCATTTCTGTATACCCAGCAATTGTAATGATCTCCATGCGATCGCGTAAAGGACCTGGAATGGTACTTAAATCATTGGCAGTTGCAATAAATAAGACATTGGATAAGTCGTACGTTTCTTCAATATAGTGATCACTAAATGAATGATTTTGCTCAGGATCTAATACTTCAAGCATAGCGGCACTCGGATCGCCCCTAAAATCATTAGACATTTTATCAATTTCGTCTAATAAAAATACCGGGTTAATCTTACCTGCCTTCTTCATACCTTGAATGATACGTCCAGGCATAGCGCCGACATACGTACGTCGATGTCCTCTTATTTCAGATTCATCTCGAACTCCACCTAGTGAAATTCGAACGAATTGGCGTCCAAGTGATTCAGCAATCGAACGAGCTAGTGAAGTTTTACCGACACCTGGAGGTCCAGCAAGACATAGAATTGGACCACGCAATGATTTTGTTAATTGGCGAACTGCTAGGTATTCCAACACTCGTTCTTTGACAGTTTCTAAACCATCATGATCACGGTCTAATATTTTTTTAGCTCGATTAATATCTAATCGATCAGCAGTCGAATCTTTCCACGGGAGAGATACAAGCCAATCTAAATAATTTCGAATGATGCCACTTTCTGCAGCAGCAGAAGGTAATTTCTCATATCGATCGAGTTCCTTAATTGCAGCTTTAAGTGTAGCTTCAGGCATTCCGGATGCATCAATTTTCTTACGAAGATCTGATACTTCACCGGTCTTCCCTTCTCGATCACCAAGCTCTGTCTGAATGGCTTTCATTTGTTCACGCAAATAGAATTCCTTTTGTGTCCGTTCCATCGCTTGCTTCACACGAGCATTGATTTTCTTTTCCATATCCAATACTTCTTGTTCATTGTGTAGGCGATTGACCAACCACTCTAAACGCTCTTTCGTATCAAATATTTCTAGAACTTCTTGCTTTCCACTTACTTTAAGCGGCAAATATGAAGCAATCATATCAGCTAGTCGACCTGGTTCTTCAATATCAGACACAGTATCATATGTTTCAGTGGTTACTTTCTTCGAGACTTTCGAGTATTTTTCAAAATACTGTAACAACATTCTCATTAAAGCTTCATGCTCTGCTGTTTTTTCTGTATCATCGGGAGAAGTTTCTACTTGTACGACCGTATAATTCTTATCTTCTTTATAGTTTTTCCAAGAAGCACGCTCAATACCTTCTACCAATACTCGAATTGTTCCATTTGGAAGTTTAATCATTTGATTCACATGAGCAAGTGTACCGACCTCATACAAATCATCTTCCACAGGCTGTTCTACATTCATCTCTTTCTGCGTTGCTAAAAACACCATATTATCTGTTAACAATGCTTGCTCAAGTGCCGCGACTGATCGTTCTCGTCCAACATCAATATGTAATACCATTGTAGGGAAGACAAGAAGCCCACGAAGTGGCAATAATGGAACTTTTTTTTCCTCTTTTTTCTTTGGCATGCGGGAATTCACCTCCATCCGATTCTGTCCGATTTACCCGCAAATCAAACATATGGAAGAAAAAGCTGACATCCGATTTACGCGTATGCACACGCATGCTCGAAGCCAGCTTATCTGTATCAGCTTATTTTATGCTGAAGTTTTTTTATTATCCTGATTTAAAACTGTACCGTCAGCTAAAATTAATTTTGGCTGTGCATTGTCAGTAACAGTCTCTTTCGTAACGACACATTCGACAATATCTTCACGTGAAGGTAATTCAAACATTACGTCTAACATCAATGACTCGATAATTGAACGAAGTCCACGAGCACCAGTTTTACGATCAATCGCAAGTTTAGCAATTTCAAGTAATGCATCATCTTCAAATGTTAATTTCACATCATCCAATTCAATCATTTTTTGATATTGTTTTACCAAAGCATTTTTTGGTTCAGTTAAAATTTGAATTAAAGCATCCTCATTCAACTGTTCTAAATTAGCCAAAACCGGTAAACGACCGATGAATTCAGGAATTAATCCGAATTTCAATAAATCTTCAGGGATTAATGAAGATAATAAAGACGCATCTTCAATTTCTTTTTTATTTGGATCTGCTCCAAAACCAATGATTTTTTGGCCCAAACGACGTTTGATGATTTGATCAATTCCATCAAATGCTCCACCAACGATAAATAAGATGTTGGTTGTGTCAATTTGAATAAATTCTTGATGAGGATGTTTGCGTCCACCTTGAGGAGGTACACTTGCTACAGTTCCTTCTAAGATTTTCAACAAGGCTTGTTGAACACCTTCACCTGAAACATCACGAGTAATCGATGGGTTTTCAGATTTCCGTGCAACCTTATCAATTTCATCAATATAAATAATTCCTTTTTCTGCTTTTTCAACATCATAATCGGCAGATTGGATTAATTTAAGTAAAATATTTTCAACATCTTCCCCAACATAACCAGCTTCAGTTAATGAGGTTGCATCTGCGATGGCAAATGGAACATTAAGTATACGTGCAAGAGTTTGTGCCAGTAACGTTTTACCACTACCAGTAGGTCCAATGATGACAATATTCGATTTCGAAAGTTCTACATCATCAATTTTACTGTTTGAGTTAATACGCTTATAGTGATTGTAAACTGCAACAGCTAATGATTTTTTAGCTTTATCTTGTCCGATTACATATTCATCTAATATAGACATGATTTCTTTTGGCTTAGGCACTTCTTTAAATTCTGTTTCTTCTTCCGTACCTAGCTCTTCCTCAACGATTTCTGTACATAATTCTATACATTCATCGCAAATATATACACCTGGTCCAGCGACCAATTTACGAACTTGTTCTTGGGATTTTCCACAGAAGGAACACTTTAAATTCCCTTTTTCATCATTAAATTTGAACAAAATATTCACCCCTATTCAAGCAACAATCTTACAAGATTCTATAACGGGAATCAACTAATAAGATTGACGAAAACTTAATCAATTTGTTTTCATCGCTATTCCTTCTATTGTATCAATCAAAATCATTTCTATGTATGTGCAAAACAAGGCACGGGCTAAATGTCCGCGCCTTGTTTCAGTATAACTTATGATTCTTATAATTATGAAATTTTAGCGTTTTCAACTAAAAATTCAACTGTTTTTTGCATACGTAGGTCATTTTCTAAAGCTTCAGTTCCACCAAGTGCAGTGCGAATTTGATCTACTGGCATGTTGAATTGTTCAGCCATTTTCTCTAATTCAGCATTCACATCTGATTCAGAAACTTCGAAGTTTTCAGCTGCAGCGATTGCTTCCAATGTTAATGAAACGCGAACACGCTTAGCTGCATCCTCTTGCATTTGTGTGCGAAGAGCATTTTCGTCTTGACCAGAGAATTGGTAGTATAAATCTAAATTCATACCTTGAGATTGTAAACGTTGACCAAAGTCATTTAACATACGGTCTGTTTCTGAATTAATCATTGCTTCTGGAATATCAATTGTCGCGTTTTCAGCAGCTTTTTCAACTAACTGATCACGTAGAGATGAGTCAGCAGCTATTTTTTTGTC
The DNA here is from genome assembly GCA_018816185.1 of Bacillota bacterium. Classification (GTDB taxonomy): domain Bacteria; phylum Bacillota; class Bacilli; order Bacillales_A; family Planococcaceae; genus Paenisporosarcina. The sequence goes on along the minus strand of JAHIWI010000029.1, from coordinate 12,197 downwards.
GGCAGCTGTTTTCTCTTTTAATTTCGTACGAAGTGCGTCAATACCTTCAACTTCGCTATCCATTTCTTTAGCAAAATCATCGTTTAATTCAGGAAGTTCTTTTCCTTTAACTTCTTTCACAGTTACTTTGAAAGTAGCTTCTTTACCTGCAAGCTCTGCTGCATGGTACTCTTCAGGGAAAGTGACAACAACGTCTTTTTGATCTCCTGATTTAGATCCGATTAATTGCTCTTCAAATCCAGGAATAAATGAACCAGAACCGATTTCTAGTGAGTGATCTTCACCAGCTCCACCTTCAAATGCTTCTTCTCCTAAGAATCCTTCGAAATCGATAACAGCTGTATCTCCATTAACGATTGCTTCGTCTTCTTTAATTACTAATTCTGCAAGACGAGTTTGTTGCTCTTTTAATTGAGCTTCAATTTCTTCATCCGTAACTTCAGCAGATTCTTGAGTTACTTCAAGACCTTTGTAATCACCTAGAGTAACTTCAGGCTTAACTGTTACTTTAGCTGTGAATACTAAGTTTTGACCTTTTTCCATTGTTTCGATATCGATTTCAGGACGATCAACAGGATCGATTCCCGCTTCATCAATTGCATTAGCATATGCATCTGGAAGGATGAAATCTAAAGCATCTTGATATAAAGACTCAACACCAAAGCGTTTTTCAAACATTTGGCGAGGCATTTTCCCTTTACGGAAACCAGGAACATTAATTTCTTTTACAACCTTTTTAAATGCTTTGTCTAAACCTTCATTAACTTTTTCAGCAGGTACCTCAATTGTTAGAATACCTGTATTACCTTCTTGTTTTTCCCATTTTGCAGACATATATTCAACCTCCATCGTTTTATTCAGCGAATTTCATGCTTATCTATGATTTTGACAACCATTCTAGTATAGCACACATGTGCATACTTTCAACTTATTTCACATCTCACGCAATTCAAAAAGGATATCAATTTTTATAATAAAATCGTAAAGCTTCCCTTCTAATGAAACATCTTCACCTAGCATACCACTAACATAATCAATATACATATTCCCAACCTCATCAGCACCATGTTCAAACCAGTCAAAAGGATAAGTGGCAAACGAATGACGTAAAATCAGATCCTCTACCATTTCTAGCTTTGAAGGATTTTGAACAAGTCTATCCTTAACCAGTTTTAAAACGTCCAGAACCACTGTTGTTTCTGCTGGATCAGATAACAATTTCGGGTTGATGGCAGCAGTGCGTCCAAATTTTTCTATGGTCATTTCTCGATCCATATTGGCGTGCACCATCAACAGCAAGGCAAAAGACTTGGTAATTGGGGATAATAAATCATGTTCCACAATCGCTACTAGTTCTTCCTCGACTTGAGTTAAGTCTGACCCCTCTAGCTCCACTAAAAGCTGTTGTTGTTTGTCTTCAGAAAATCGACTAAACTTATGTATTTCAAATAAGGTTGTATCAATGACATGTGTTTTTGGTAGGTCAGATAAAAATTCATTATTCCTTTGTTTTGCGAGTTTATTCCCAAGTTCAAGCAGTTGCTCAAATTTTTCAAGTTTATCAGCAGGAATTGGTGCTTCATCGATCACTGCAGATAAAATCTCTTCCATTTTTTCAAATTCACGCAACTCCATTAAGATAGTGACATATAATTCAACCGTTTCAAAGTAATATGTGGGTCCAATATTTAGCAATTCTTCACAAATCACTTTTGCTTCTTCAAATTCCCGTGTTTCATATAAAGAATATGCAAAGACACCAAGTGTCTGTTCGTCCGCTTCACGGTAAGTTAACGCTTGCCGTATTGATTTAACCGCTAAATCATATTGAAATTCTTCAGCGTGCTTAAGGCCATCAGAAATTAATCGGTCCACCATCCCTGGAAAGACGATTACATTTTGATGTTTTTGAATTTTCCCATGCTTTTTACGCAATGTAATGACCGCCTTTCTCTTGTGTATATAGTAGCACAAAACGAGAAAAGCATACGCATACTAAACAGGTAATGTGATAATAAAAGTTGTTCCCTTATGCTTTTCGCTGACTACCTCAATTTTGCCCTTCAACTTACTAATCGTTCCATAAACCATCAACATACCGAGACCTGTGCCTTCAGTTTTCGTAGAATAATAGGGTTTACCTAATTCTAAAATTTCATCCGAAGTCATGCCCACACCATGATCTTGAACTTGTATGACGATTGCTCTCTGTTCTTCAGTCACCGTGATGAGTAGTGTTCCCCCGGTTTCTTTCATTGATTCGATTCCATTCTTAATTACATTAATCATGCTTTGTTGAATTTGATTTTGATCGTATTTCTTCGTTAACGTATTCGAAAACCGAAAATCAAAGTTCACTTGATTCATATTTGCATATGGACCTAGAATATTTAATACATATTCCATATCTTCTTTTAGATTGCTGTTAACCATATTCTCAGATTGTGGTTTGCCATAGCTTAAGAAATCACTCACTATCTTTTCGGCGCGTTCTAATTCGAGTAAGGAATAATCAATAAACACTTTTTCGTCAGCTGAGATCGTTTTAGATTCTTTTAACAATTGAAGAAAACCATTCGTTACAGTCAATGGATTTCGAATCTCATGAGACACACTTGCTGACAATTCACTCATGACATGTAATCGTTCCGTGTGAAGAAAACTTTCCCGATTATTAATATTTGAAATGACTTTTTCAATCATCATTACATTTAAGGCAATTATTATGACATGTGTTATAAGAGAGTACGTCGCAAGTGCCCAATACTCTCTCGTTAATTCTTCAAAAAATGTACTTAATGTCGTTAAATAAAGAACCATCGTAAATAGGGCAGCTGAAACCGCCATACTTAATCTTTTCTTCGTATTTGCTTTTAAGAATCTCCGATGGAAGAACGGAATGACTAAGAGGATTGCAGTAGAAAATAAAAAAGATTGCCATATCCCATCGCCACCTATCACAAAACGATACATGTTTAACACAATAAATAGAGGAATCACTTTCTGATACCCTCCGTAAAGGGCTACGATAATGAACGGAATATAACGTAAATCGAAAATAAAACCGATTTCAAGTCTAATCGGGTAAATCATACACAAAATCATTGATATTGTTGAAAATAAGACGAGAAAGGTTTGATTATAAAAGTGACGTCGACTATCAAAAAAGATAACAAAGATTAAAATAGGAAAGATTAAAAATAAAATATTTATTAAGATGCTTTCTAACATCTTCATTCCTCCCCCATTCGTTATCTTCTATTGTGAAAATTATACCTGCAATTTGGTATATACGATATTTCTGATAGGCAAAAAAACGAACAAAAAAACCTTCTTTTCAAAAAGTGTCTCCTTCAAGTCTAGAATGACTCAAAAAGGAAATACCATTTTGGAAAAGAAGGTTTTTTCTTTACGTCCCAGGAGGGATTCGAACCCCCGACCGACGCCTTAGAAGGGCGTTGCTCTATCCTGCTGAGCTACTGAGACTTGTGCAAATTCACTTCGTTTCAGAAATGAAAGACAATATTTATTATAGAAATGCTACAGGCAAAAGTCAACGTTAATTTTCATTTGTTGAAAAACTCACCGACGCTAATTCTAAATGGGTATCTGAAAAGAATGTTACTACCCATTGGGAAGATGACTTTTCAATGATTGCATAACTCTTTTCTTTTCGTCCTCTAGGAACTTTTAAACTCCCTGGATTCACAAATAGTACCCCGTTTATCAATTCGGCACCAAGCACATGTGAATGGCCAAATAATACGAGTTGAGCCTTGAGTTCTTGTGCTCGATAATTTAATGACATCAATGTAGACTTCACTTGAAAAAGATGTCCATGTGTCATAAAAATATGTGTACCCTTAACAGTAGTGTTAACTTCAATGGGTATAGAAGAATCCATATCGCAATTGCCTAATACAACTTGAACTCCTTCCAATGAAGAATGTTGTAAGTCCAATTCACTATCTCCACAATGGAAAATAGCGTCAACTGAACCTACATGTTCCTTCACTAAATCAATAACATCAGAATCTCCATGCGTATCAGACATAACTAAAATCTTCATACAAGCTACCTCCTTATTTAAATAAGTTTGGCAATTCGGCTTGGATTTTCTTGATAGCATTTCCTCTATGGGAGATCGACCCTTTTTCTTCAGCAGAAAGCTCTGCCATCATTTTCCCAAGTTGAGGTACATAAAATATTGGATCGTACCCAAAGCCGTTCGTACCCTTTTTCTCTTTTGCAATTACCCCTTCACACGTTCCGTAAACGGTTTTTGTTTCGAAATCAGGACCAGCTAATGCAATTGCACAATAAAATCGAGCTGTTCGCCCAGGATCATCAATATTTGACAGTTCTTCTAACACTTTATCCATATTTGCTTCATCGCTCTTCGATTCACCTGCATAACGTGCAGAATAGACGCCTGGTGCACCGTTTAATGCGTCAATTATTAATCCGCTATCATCTGCAATCACAAACATGTTAAGACGTTGTGACAGTGCCTCAGCTTTTAAAATCGCGTTCTCTTGAAACGTTTCACCAGTCTCTTCAATATCCATATCATTAGCGACATCGTGCAATGTCAGTACGGAAAATCCGAATGGATGAAAAAGTGTTTCAAAATCTTTAGCTTTCCCTTTATTTTTCGTTGCTACAATGACTTTTTTCATAATAAAGATTCGATTCTGTTGATCAGTCTTTCAGAAATCTCACCTAATGCAACTTTTTGTTGTTCAATCAATTCTTTTATACCGATATCACCTAGATCGAGTAACTCATTTAATTGTTGTCTGGTGAACGTTGATTCTTCCCCGGTACCTTGTAATTCAACAAAATTTCCTGACCCCGTTTGAATGATGTTCATATCTACTTGAGCAGAAGAGTCCTCTAAGTAGTTCAAATCTAAAATAGCACCAAATTCAGCATCAATTCCTACACTTGTAGCTGCTAAAAAGTCCGTTACAGGAAATAAAGGGAGTTGTTTTGCATCTTGTAATTTAGCAAGAGCCATCGTCATAGCAACAAAAGCACCCGTAATTGAAGCGGTTCTTGTTCCACCGTCTGCTTGGATAACATCACAATCAATCCACACTGTGCGTTCACCTAATGCTTCTAAATCAACAACAGAACGTAGCGCACGTCCAATAAGTCGCTGAATTTCCATCGTACGTCCACCGATTTTCCCTTTAGATGCTTCACGTTGGGTTCTAGAATGAGTTGCACGAGGTAACATGGAGTACTCAGCTGTAATCCAACCTTTTCCTTGTCCTCTTAAAAAGTGAGGTACGCGATCCTCTACTGTCGCTGTACATATTACTTTAGTTTGTCCTACTGTAATTAGAACAGAACCTTCAGGGTGCACTAAATACTCGGTATCAATTTGAACCGGTCTAATTTGCTCTTTCATACGTCCATCATTTCTCATTTTCATATTGCCTCCTCGAATACTTTCGCGAACTTTATCGTATCACATTTTGCTTAAACGAACCAAAACCCGACCATTCCTTATTATGGGAATGTCGGGTTTATTTAAATTCAATGGATTGAATATTTGGCTCTTCTATTTCAAGCCATTTTGTAACGATGGATTTGAACATAGGTATAGAACCAGTTGTATAAAATACATGTGGTTCAGTTGATGGTGTTTCTTGATGTAAGTGGTAATACGTTAACAATTCCATTACATCTTCAGCTGTTTCTTCAGCAGATGACAAAACTTTTATATGGTTTCCCACCACTGCTTCAATATGCTTTTGAAGTAAAGGGTAATGCGTACAACCTAATATCAACGTGTCAAAGGAGGCTTTCTTTAAAGGTTCAAGTGTTTTTGCCACTAAATCCCTTGCAAAATCACCTTCATATTCATCACTTTCAACTAATGGCACAAATGCAGGGCATGCAAATGGAACAATCGAACTTGAGGATGATAATGATTTAATAGCCTCTTCATAAGCTCCACTTCGAATCGTACCAGTCGTACCTAAAATACAAATCTCGGAACGAGTTGTCGCTTTAATAGCGGCTCTGGCACCAGGAAAAATAACACCTACTACAGGAAAAGGACAGTTTTTTTGTAATGATTCAAGTGCAACAGCGGTTGCTGTGTTGCACGCAACTACAAGCATTTTAATAGATTGGTTTTGTAGGGCCTCTGCCATTTGCCAGGTGAATTTTCTCACTTCATGAGCAGTACGAGGACCATATGGGCATCTTGCCGTATCGCCAATATAAATGAATTGTTCATTGGGCAAACGATGTATGAGTTCTTTTAGAACTGTCAAACCACCTACACCTGAATCGATTACACCTATTGGTGCATTCACTCGATTCGCCTCAATCCTCTTTCATTTCACGGTGCAATTTTTTCAACGACGCTGATAATTGTGTCACTTCTTGCTCGTCAAAGTCTGATAAAACTTCACGCAAATAATTTTGGCGTTTAACAATTACTTCTTCAATAATTCGTTCGCCTTCTTTTAAAAGGTGAATTTGAACAACTCGGCGATCTTGTTCATTACGAACTCGTTGAACCAGTTGATTTTTTTCCATGCGATCTACTAAATCAGTTGTTGTGCTAAATGCTAAATACATTTTATTCGATAAATCACCGATCGTCATATCTCCATGTTCAAACAGCCATTGCAGTGCAATGAACTGAGGTGGTGTAATTGTATAATTACTAAGAATTTCTCGACCTTTTTGCTTTATGATTCCTGATATATAACGGAGTTCTTTCTCTAAGAAAGCCACTTGTTCTGAATTTGGTGCAGTATTTGTCATATGTTCTGTCATGTAAATGGTCCACTCCCCGAAAACGATTGGTTACATGTTTATTGTGACTTCTTTTTGTGAAAATGGCAAGACTTACTCATTCAAGAGCAAGCTCGCCAAGTCTTAGTAATTCTAAAATCGCTTGTGCTCGGCCGGAGACGCCGAGTTTTTGAATCGTATTCGAAATATGGTTTCGTACCGTTTTTTCGCTGATTTTCAACTGAATAGAGATATCCTTGGTTGAATAATCGCGCACTAACAATTGAAATATTTCACGTTCTCTACCAGTTAACAATGAACGATGATGCGCTCTTTCTGACAACATACGCCCCTCCTATCCGCTCTTCCTTGTAACGTATGTAAAAAGGATGTGAGCGGTGACGGCTAATTAGTAAAAAGAACTTTTTCTTCTTCTGACCATGGAGTACCCTTCCCAGTAGACTTATTAATTTGAACAATCGTCCCTCTACCAACGAAACAGGTTTCTCTTTTTGAATTTGTTGCATGATAGTGAATATCTACTGAAGATGATCCAACGGAAGCTGCTTTTACATGGATGTTTAATTGTTCATCAAAAAACACTTGTCTCACATAATCACATTGCAAGTCAGCAACAACAGGTATTGTCGAACCTTTTGGATTCAACCAATCATTCATTAAACCAACATGTTTTAAATATTCAATTCTGGCATATTCAAAATAGGAAAAATTAACGGTATTATTTAAATGACCATACATATCTGTTTCTGAAAATCTAACCGTAACTGGCACTGAAAAAGTAAATTCTTTTGACCATTGCTCGAAATCCTCGATATATGTTGCTCTCATTTTTCATTACCCCTTTGATTCATAATATGAATGAATATTCATTCGTTTTTATTATTGTATCAAAGCTTTCGAGTTTCTGAAATTAATAAAGATAGAATTTTTAAAAGGGGTCCACATTTTATAACTAGTTTTTAAACATAGATGGATGATTTCTGTTACAACATCTTTTCATTTTTGGGAACTTGCATAGCCATGAGTATCACAGAGATACAAATCAACAAGACAAAACGAAACCATAAAAAAAGCCTGCGATTAAAATCGCAGGCTAGAATATTAGTCAACCATATGGTCGCTTCCGAAGAAGTTTTTAAACATTTGAACTGTTGTATCACGGTTAAGAGCTGCAATAGAAGTTGTTAAAGGAATTCCTTTTGGACAAGCTACTACACAGTTTTGAGAGTTACCACAGTTAGCAAGTCCACCTTCACCCATGATTGCATTCAATCGTTCGTCTTTATTCATAGCACCAGTTGGATGTGCATTCATTAGACGAACTTGTGATAATGGAGCTGGTCCCATGAAATCAGAACCACTATTTACATTTGGACAAGCTTCCAAACATACTCCACAAGTCATACATTTAGATAATTCATATGCCCACTGACGTTTGCGTTCTGGCATACGTGGACCTTCACCTAGATCATACGTACCATCAATTGGAACCCATGCTTTAACTTGTTTCAATGAATCGAACATTCTTGTACGATCAACGATTAAGTCACGTACTACAGGGAATGTTTTCATCGGTTCTAAACGAACGGGTTGCTCTAATTGGTCGATAAGAGCCGTACATGATTGACGTGGACGGCCATTAATGACCATAGAACACGCACCACAAACTTCTTCCAAACAGTTCATATCCCAGTTAACTGGAGTCGTTTGTTTTCCATCAACGTTGACTGGATTACGACGAATTTCCATTAATGCAGAAATGACGTTCATATTTGGACGATAGTTTAGCTCGAATTTTTCCCAATATGGTGTTGAATCAGTAGAATCTTGGCGAAGGATCTCAAGAACGACGGTCTTAGTTGCTGTTGCGTCCATTATTAATGATCCCCTTTCGCTGAATAGTCACGTTTACGTGGTGGAATTAAGGAAACATCGATCTCTTCATAATGGAAAATTGGAGCACCTGTAGCAGGGTCGAATTTCGCCATTGTAGTCTTCATAAATTGCTCGTCATTACGTTCTGGGAAATCTGGCTTGTAATGAGCACCACGACTCTCATCACGGTTTAAAGCTCCCAATGTAATTACGCGAGCCAAGTATAGCATATTTTTCAACTGACGCGTAAATGTAGCACCTTGGTTAGACCATTTTTGCGTGTCATTGATATTGATATTATTATAACGCTCAAGTAATTCTTGAATTTTTTCATCTGTTGCTTTTAAACGGTCGTTATAACGAACAACTGTTACGTTATCTGTCATCCATTCGCCAAGCTCTTTATGCAAGACGTAAGCATTTTCAGTACCATTTAAAGCCATTGTTTCATCCCATTTTTGTTGTTCAGATGCAATATGTGCATCAAAAATAGTTGAAGGCATATCTTCTGCACGAGTTTTTAAACCACTCATGTAGTGAACTGCATTTGGTCCTGCGACCATACCGCCGTAAATAGCAGACAATAATGAGTTAGCTCCAAGACGGTTTGCTCCATGCTGAGAGTAATCACATTCACCAGCAGCGAATAATCCAGGAATGCTTGTCATTTGATCATAATCAACCCATAATCCACCCATTGAATAGTGAACAGCCGGGAAAATTTTCATCGGAAGTTTACGTGGATCTTCACCAGTGAACTTCTCGTAAATCTCAATGATTCCACCAAGTTTAATATCCAGTTCTTTTGGATCTTTATGTGAAAGATCCAAGTACACCATGTTTTCACCGTTTACACCAAGTTTTTGATTAACACAAACATCGAAAATTTCACGAGTCGCAATATCACGTGGTACTAAGTTTCCGTACGCTGGATATTTTTCTTCTAAGAAATACCATGGTTTACCGTCTTTATATGTCCAAATACGTCCACCTTCACCACGTGCTGATTCTGACATTAAGCGAAGCTTGTCATCACCAGGGATAGCAGTTGGATGTATTTGAATGAACTCACCATTTGCATAATGAGCTCCTTGTTGATAAACGATTGATGCTGCAGAACCTGTATTGATTACAGAGTTCGTTGATTTCCCAAAGATAATTCCTGGTCCACCAGTAGCCATAATCACAGCGTCACCGCGGAATGCACGAATTTCCATAGAAGTTAAGTTTTGAGCCATTACACCACGACAAACACCGTCGTCGTCTAAAATAGCTCCAAGGAATTCCCATCCTTCATACTTCGTTACAAGACCATCTACTTCATAACGACGAACTTGTTCGTCAAGTGCGTACAACAATTGTTGACCAGTTGTTGCGCCAGCAAAAGCCGTACGATGGTGCATAGTGCCACCAAAACGACGGAAATCTAGTAATCCTTCAGGCGTACGGTTAAACATTACACCCATACGATCTAATAGACGAATAATTCCTGGTGCTGCTTCAGCCATTGCTTGTACAGGTGGTTGGTTTGCTAAGAAATCCCCACCGTATACTGTATCGTCAAAGTGAATTGCAGGTGAGTCACCTTCACCTTTTGTATTTACAGCTCCGTTAATCCCGCCCTGTGCACAAACAGAGTGTGAGCGTTTAACAGGAACTAGAGAAAATAATTCTACAGGCGTGCCTTCTTCGGCCGCTTTAATTGTTGCCATTAAACCGGCTAAACCGCCACCGACAACAATCAATTTACTTTTTGCCATGATTTTTCTCACTCCTCTTTCTAGTAGTAGTCAAGCGCTTTCAATTCATTTAACTTTTTACACGAATGCAAGAAGTGCTCGAACGCCGACTACAGTTAATGCTAAGAAGATACCTATTGTCACATATGTTGAAATTCGTTGTGAAGTAGGTGATTGAGTGATACCCCAGCTTACTAAGAATGACCAAATTCCGTTTGCTAAGTGGAATGTTGCAGATACAACACCTATCACGTAAAATGCAAACATTAATGGACTCGCTAAAATATCAGCCATCATGTTAAAGTTAACTTCTTGAGCACCAATTGCCTTTTGGAATCTGGTTTCAAATATATGCCATGCAATAAACACAACAAGAATGATTCCGGTAATACGTTGTAAAACAAACATCCAGTTTCGGAATGTTCCATAACGTTGTGGATTGTTTTTCGCTGTAAAAGCTATGTACAGACCATAAAACGCATGGAACATTAGTGGAATGTAAATGACAAACCATTCTAAGAATAATACGAATGGTAAACTTTCCATAAAGTGAACTGCTGTGTTAAATGATTCTGCTCCTTTAGTTGCGAAATGGTTAACAACTAAATGTTGTGCCAAAAACAAACCAACTGGAATTATCCCAACAAGTGAATGTAATCGACGCAAATAAAATTCACGATCTTTCGACAAGACTGTTACCCCCCTTAGTACTTAAAATAGGCAGACCAATATTTGCCTCCATATTTATGAAAGCAGATTGACTGCATATTTCATCATGGTACAATATTATGACATGTCCATTGTACTCTTCACACAAAGGAGCGTCAAGACAAGGTGCGTGAACATTCACGACTCAAAAAAGCAGAAATATGCTCAATTTTGACAATAAATCCTGCCTTGTTCAATGAAAATTCTAAAATCGAATATTTTTTCCAATGAAAATTCAATGAAAGCGGGATTGATTATGACAGAAAATGAAGAAAAAACAACTATGCCTACATTTGGGTACGAATTAATTAGAGATCATGTTTTAGCTTCTATCCTCGGCAAACATGAAGAGGATATATTATATTGGTCGGGTAAAGAGCTAGCTCGAAAATTTCAAATGTTCTCTATGGATGAGGCGATTAGCTTTTTTAAGGAAGCTGGTTGGGGTGATCTTCGTCTCGTTAAATTGGATAAAGACGAAGCTTTTTATGAATTAACTGGTGATACTGAATTATTGAATATGCAACAACGTTGTTTTAAATTAGAAGCCGGCTTTCTCGCACAGCAACAACAAAAACTAGGCGGATTCTTGACTGAATGTTATGAAGAAAAGGCTTTAAAGAAAAACCAGATTCTTTTCCATGTTAAGTGGGATTTAAAAGAAACAATATAAAAACTGGCAAGACACGCGTTTAAGGTGTCTTGCCAGTTTTTTAATCCCACTTCAACTTTGCATCAATTTGTGATTGATATTGTTTAAATGCATTGCTATTTGTTTGGATACCTTTTTTCGATAATAGCTGGTTCATCTGCGTCAATTTTTGATTATACTGTTTCTCAAGCTCCGTTTTCTCTTGATGAGTTGCACGTTTCATTTGTAGTTGTAATTCGCCCATTTCTTCTTTAACGAACTGAGCTTCATCATCATGCCCCGAATTTTTAAGAATGCGCATGACCATTCGAATATCCTCTGGATAGTGAGCAAACTCATCTGGTGGTAAGGGTTTCCCTGCACCAGGGAGATTTTCAAATTGACCGTCACGTTGTGCTTTTTTTATTAAGTCCTCCACGATATGCCAGTTCAAATTCACCACA
>JAHIWI010000003.1 GCA_018816185.1 Bacillota bacterium | reverse complement strand
TTTCGAACGCAATCTCTCCTTTTTGCTTTACTTAAATTTGCGGCATAAAAAAAGATGCTCTCTAAATGAGAACATCTCCTTATTACCCCATATGTTTAACAACAGCAACAATAACTAAAACCCACGCGATCAGAAACGCTACGCCACCGATTGGCGTAATCGCTCCTAAAATGCCGATTCCACTTAAACTCAAAACATATAAAGAGCCAGAGAAAATCACAATTCCAGCAAGCATTAAATATCCTGCCCAGCTAAGTTGTGATACATGGCCAATAATGCTTGGGCTCATTAGAATCCCAATAACGATTAAGCCAATCGCATGATACATTTGATATTGAACGGCTGTCTCCCAAATGGCTAAGTACTTCTCGGATAGTTTTTCTTTTAACGCATGAGCTCCAAAAGCTCCGAACGCTACTGCTAAAAAAGCATTTATAGCACCAGCAATAATGAAAAATGGCATGACTACATTCCTTTCTTTCTTTCAACTAAAAATCAAATAACGAATCACCGTTTGCACCGTCTTCTTTTAACGGTTCCGCCGGTCTAAGTGATGGTGATTCAGTTTGACGAATCATAGGCACTTCTATTTGACGAGTCGATTGGTATTGAACTACTTTAGGACTTTCACTTAATGCAACATCACATAACGCTCGAATGGCGACTAACGCCTCTCGGGCAACAGAATCGTCTTGATTATTGGCTGACGATGCGTGCTTTTCTATTTCGGATACAATTCGGCTAAGTGGGATCATGATTTACCTGCCTCCCTTGGTTTCGGTTGAAAATTCATACATTCCATGCCAGAAGATCGCTTCACAACGATTGACGGCAATTCTTTTGTTTTAAATTGATAAGCTCGACAACCTCTAGGATGGCGTGTGTCCCACGTGACGTAAAAATGGCGGCATTGAAAACAATTCACGCTCAAAGTGAACTCACACTCCTTTTTCTCTTATCACTTTACCATGAATTTTCATTTAAGCAAAAGTCGATTGGGGTTAAACCTGAGTTTACTAAATGCTCATTTATTGCCGAAAAAGGTTTGCTTCCAAAAAATCCTCGATGTGCACTTAATGGACTTGGGTGAACGTTTTCGATAATGACATGTCGAGAGGTATCAATAAGTCCGCGTTTTTTCTGAGCAGGTCTTCCCCATAACACAAAAATCACTGGGACTTCTCGATCAGATAACCTTTGAATCACTGTGTCCGTGAACGTCTCCCATCCGATTCCTTTATGCGAATGGGCTTGTCCTTGTCGGACGGTTAAGACCGTGTTTAATAATAAAACCCCTTGATTTGCCCACTTTGTCAGATTGCCATGTTGTGGAATCTTACATCCCAAGTCATCATGTAATTCTTTCAAGATGTTTCGTAAACTTGGTGGATGCTTCACTCCATTTTGCACAGAGAAACTAAGCCCATGCGCTTGACCCTCACCGTGATAAGGATCTTGTCCCAAAATGACAACTTTTACATCTTGAAAGGACGTTTGATGAAAGGCATTCCATATATGATCCATGTCAGGGAAAACAGTTTCGTTTTCATATTCGTCTTTTAAGTGTTCCCGCAGATTTAAATAATAAGGTTTTTCAAATTCATCAGCGAGTACTTCCTGCCAATCATTTTGAAAGATCAATTTAGACAAGATGTTCACTCCTCAAACTCTACCGTTACTTGATAATCCACTAATGAAAACATATCCGCAACGGATCTTGCGGCATTTTCTTCAGCAAGTTTCAGAACTCCCTGTGCAGACGTTTCTTCTATCATAAGTTTTTCTGCTTCTTCAGCTAACTCGTAAGCTTCTTCGATATTTGCTTTTTGTCGAAACGCCCCTTCATATGAAAAGACTTCCACTTGGTCAAATAAAATCTCGGGTCCTCCAAGGAATTCAGCTTTCGGTAGAACAATGGTAGCTGTCTTTGCTTCCTCATTTAGTGTCACATCATTCTCTTCTACTTGAGAGAAGTCGATCCCAGCTTTTATTGACCCAGGAATGACAACCAGCAATTGACGTTTTGTACCCGGCAAGTCAATTCCAATTTCTTGTCCAAACAACTGATTATCTTGTCGTTCAACGATTACTTTTGTATATGCTTCAGCTGTCGCAAGCTCATTTAGTGATTGTATTTGTTCAAGGAATGCGCCTTTATTTTCCGTAAATGTACTGCCCTTTAACATCCACATCGTTAAGAAGGGAATACTAACGATTAAAGCCAGTAAAACCGCAGCGATCCATAAAAACTTGTGTGTCCAAATCGACAATACCAATGAGCCAACTTTCCAAAACCCCGAAGACTGGGGTCTAACACTGTCGATGGTCACTGCAGTTTCATCCTGTGCTTTCAGTTCTTTCAGAAGGAATTCAATTTCTTCGATTCGTTTTTCTTTTGACATGATTCTCCCCCATTCTCTTCTATTCGCTATGAATCTAGTACGTTTACCATAATAGAAAGTTTCAAATTGAACAACTCAGACGTGCGTGATAGGATACAAAAAGAGGTGAAGAATCGTGTCGGATTATCAGTGGCGTGAGAAAGTAAGGAATGTGCAACAATCGACAAAAGAAGAAAGCCAAGTTCCAGAGCGAGCAAAATCACTTGGATTTGGTTGTTTCACGCTCGGCATGATATTGATGAGTTTATTTTTAGCTTTCTTTGCTTATGGATTATTCACACAAGGACAATGGATGTTCGGTACAGTTTCCATCGTACTGGTCATTGGAATCGGATTTATGGTATTTAAATTAATAAAAGCGGAAAAGTTACCATAATTGAAATTCTTCCTACTTTTGATAGTATAGAACTAGAACTAACATGAAAAGAGGGACTAGTATGACTTTGAAAAAAACACTGACAATCGCCGGGTCTGATACATCTGGTGGCGCAGGTATACAAGCTGATTTAAAAACATTCCAAGAGCATGGCACATACGGAATGAATGCACTTACAGTTATCGTAACAATGGATCCTGATAAAGGCTGGAGTCACGGTATTCACCCTATTCCAGTTGAAACTTTACAAGCTCAATTGAAGACTGCCTTATCTACGAATGTGGATGCAATTAAAACAGGCATGCTTCCTACTGTAGAGATTATTAAAGCAGCAGCAGATGCCATCGATCGTTCAGGTTTAGAAAAAGTTGTCATCGATCCTGTTCTTGTATGTAAAGGTGAAGACGAAGCGTTATTCCCTGAAAACGTAGAAGCGATGATTCAAACTCTATTACCTAGAGCATTAGTTGTTACTCCGAACTTGTTTGAAGCGGGTCAACTTTCTGGACTAGGAAATTTAACGACAATTGATGACATGAAGCGTGCGGCTGAAAAAATTCATGCGGCTGGTGCTAAAAACGTGGTCATTAAAGGCGGAAAACAACTGAAGCATGAGAAAGCCGTTGACTTATTCTA
>JAHIWI010000243.1 GCA_018816185.1 Bacillota bacterium | reverse complement strand
TTTCTACATACGATGCAGAACCTTTAAATAAGCTACGAATTTCAACAAAGCCGCTTCGGCCAATCAGCTTCTTTCGCAGTATCTCTCGAAACGATTGGTTTGGCGTGATGTACTCGATAGTTGCTTCTTCACCTAACAAGAAGTTCATTAGATTCAGTCCGATAACCGACTTACCTGTACCAGGACCACCTTTAATAAGTATCGTGTGCTTTTCATCCGATGCCAGATCTAAATTTTTATAAATTGATAACACTTTTTCATAAGCCACTTTTTGTTCATCGAGCAAAATAAATTCTTCGTTACCTTCAAATAAAGAATTGACTGCTTCTACTAATCGCTTAGAAGGTTTTATTTTACCTTCCTCTATTTTCTTAGCAATTTCCGTACCTTTTCCTTCAGATACCGAATCTTTAATCATCTTCATTAAAATTTGATCATCGAATTGAAAATAAATCGGTGATTGTTCTACATAGGATGCGTAACGCTCATCAAGCAGAGGCTCTTCTTCCCGATTTCTGCTTGGAATATAGTTGTGTAAATAAGCACAAGAGCTTAAATTTATTGAAGACTCTTCATATAGAGCCTCATTAAAATTTTCTAAATAACGTTTATAGGATAATGATTGATAAGAAGGATGTACCGTTTCGCGTTCTCTCTTTCCTAAGTATGTCTTAACGATTCCGTCACCTTCAGCAATTTTGGATTGTTGCCATTGTTTTAATTCCACGATGACTGCGTTTTGATTGCCTTTAATGTCTTCTCCTGTAATTAGAAAATCAATACGCTTTTCAGTAGATGGCAATTTATACTCCAACAATACATGTGTGTCCTCTTTCAACTTCGCATCTCTTAAGATCTTCGCCATCTGTGGCAGTGAGTTTGTCCAAGACAGCAGCTCACTAGGAGATACAGACCGGTTCATTTTTTCCTGTATATTATTCAGTAATACATTTCCTATATTCCTTTCAAGAACATGATCGATAAAAATAGACGAAGATTCATTATAAATTATCATTGTAGTTCCCTCGCTCTGAGTTTCTATAGTTATTAGAAAATTATGGATATTTTTATTTTAGCACTTTTTGTATAGAATATTGGATGTTTTTGGCGTAATTACTTGAATATTGGATTATCGGGTAGATTCTGATTGAAGATAAAAAGAAATTAAACTAAATCAAACACAAAAAGCTGCCGAGATTGTATCTTCGGCAGCTATTTTTAATTAATTAGATCTCTATTTCATTTTATACAAGATATAGAAGGATGCATGGTACGTAATCTCTATACATAAAAAAAGCTGAACATTGATTAATTCCGCTCGATTCATTGACTTTCTAAGTTATTGCCCTCTGGTTTGCATCTTTAAGAAATGATTTTTTAATAGTTCGATCACATCCACCAAATAAAGAACGCGCGTTCTCATGGGGTTAGTTAAAAAATAGTTTTGCTAAAGTAAAGATAAATAGGAGTCCAGATGCATTCAATAAAAATACACTTGATTGTCTATTTTTTTCCTTGAGTGTAGAAAAGCCTAGTTTTAAAAGTAGTAGAGCTAATGTCATGTTTATAATTGGGACTAAAAGATTGTCATGTTCAGAGTTAATTAACTTTTAAAAATAGATACAGAAAGAAGGACTAGACCCAAAAACAAATACATTTTCATCTGACTATTCCTCCTTAAGATATGTGTTGTATGGTGTGTGTTTTACTTTAAAATAAACTCTCCTGCTCACTACAAACGTTTTACCGTTTATTAATAAGTTTAATTTTCGGGTTTTCAGGGTGTATAGAATTTAAAGTGTCAATGATATTTAAATTAGTTAGTGTATCGATGCACTGAGTAACTGATCTGCTAATATAATCATGTATTTGACTATTGTCATTATTAAATAACTCCAATGGTTCCTCTTTTAATTCTTCATTCTTTGAGAAATCATCACCAAGTAAATCGATTAAGGTTGGCAAGAAATCGACGTTATAATTGCAAATGCTTATGTTAGGAATTTCATGATGTAGAAGCCTAAGAGAATAGTGGTCAATAATCCTTCTATTTAGTTTTCCAAAGTCACCATAAGCGATGTTCAACTTCTCAACCCACTGCTCTGGTGAAACGTATTCCACGATTTCAAAATATACATCCAACCATACGACATCGGATACTAGGTGACACAAATATCCAAGATAAAAGGGTTCATGTATGAC
>JAHIWI010000242.1 GCA_018816185.1 Bacillota bacterium | reverse complement strand
TACAAAAGCTGGATCCAACGATATGAAACTTTTTGAAGTTATGAAACCTGGGATACAGACGACCATTCAAGACCACGGCCGTTTTGGCTACCGGGCGAATGGCGTGCCCATTTCAGGACCGATGGATCGTTTTGCATATACCATGTTGAACAATCTTTTGGGCAATAAACCTTCGAGTGCTGTACTCGAAATTTGGCTTGGAGGACTTGAACTGACATGTCTGTCCAACTGTGAAATAGCCTTTACCGGTGCTAGGGTGAACATACATGTTGATGGAACAACACAAGAAATGTGGAAAGTGATTCGAGTAAAAGCTGGTCAGATGGTAAAACTAGGGCAAGCAGAGGAAGGAATCATCTCATATCTAGGTATACGTGGCGAGCTTGAAGTTGAAAAATGGTTAGGATCTGCGAGTGTGTATTCGAAAGGGAAAATGGGACGACCTTTTAAAAAGGGAGATACTATCGAAGGAACACCAATCAGGGGTTCTATTCAAGGATTCAGCCGACTGCAACGTCCTGTTTATTCACAAAAATTGACGGTAGAAATTTGGCCGAGTGTACATAGGTCTTTATTCAAAAATGAGAATTTTGAAGGACCTTACAAACTGAAATCCGGTGACCGAATGGGGTATTTGTTCGAAGGATCACCAATCGAATTCCATTCATCTAGAGATATTTTGTCAGAAGCTGTTGAACCTGGGACCATTCAAGTGAACAATAAAGGGCAGCTCATTGTTCTCATGGCGGACGCTCAAACGACCGGGGGATACGCAACACTTGGTAAAATTGTTGAAGCTGACTTATGGAAAGTAGCACAGCTGCGACCAGGTGGAGAAATTCGCCTCAGGGACAGGCAAAAATAATCATTTACTTTAGTCGGATAAAGGATTAAGATATTCCTATTGTTTTTCGTTTTCCGAAAGAATAGGTGAGGTGCAATCCGGATGAATCAATGGAAAATTTATGGCATACTCGTTTTTGTCATGTTCATATGGGGGTTCAACTTACCCGCAGTTAAATACTTAGTAGGTGAAGTTCAACCGGTCACAATGACCGCGTTTCGTATATTTGTCGCAAGCTTAACGGTGTTTGCGATCTTAGGCGTATTTAAACTCGTTCGAAAACCAACAACGCAAGAATGGAAATACATTGTGCTCGGAGCTATGCTGAATGTGGTCGGGCACCATTACTTCTTGTCGATTGGGTTAACACAAACGGCTGGATCGACAGCTGGATTGATTTTAGGAACTGGACCAGTCTTAACGGCGGTTTTGGTTTCTTTATTACTACGTATCTATCCTTCGAAACTTCAGTGGCTCGGATTCGTCCTAGGTCTTGGTGGCGTGAGTGCGACCATTTTAGCTGGTGGAGAAGGAGCGGGCGGATTCTCGCTTGGCGACATTTTCGTGTTTTTAGCGATTTTAACGCAAGTGTTCAGTTTTATTGTCATTAGTAAAGCTGCAAAAACATTAGATCCACGCTTGTTAACAGCCTATATGTTCCTGGTTGGATCGGTTGTTTTATTTTTAATTAGCCTTGTTCAAGAACCTGGTGAAATCGTCGAATTCTTAGACGTGCCTCCACTGTTTTGGTTAGCATTCTTTGGTAGCGGCATGATCGGAACAGCCGTTGGGCACATGTTGTATAACTATTCGGTCGGTCAAGCAGGTCCATCAAAAGCGGCCATCTTTATCAACTTAAACACACTATTTACACTAGTAGGATCTTCCGTTTTCTTAGGGGAAGACATCACAACACGACACATCTTCGGTTTGGTCCTTATTGTTGCGGGTGTAATTTTCGGGTCCGGTGCAGCAGAGGACATGTGGAGAAAACGCAAAAATCGGTCGAAGGAACTTACTGAAGAATAACTTTTTTGAATAAACAAGATTGCAACTGAAAGGAAGATTTCTAAATGAAGAAGTTTCTAATCGGAACAATCATTACATTAATGATTTTAGCTGGACTCGGTTATGGGCTATATATATTTGGAACGAATACCGCTTCCGAAAAAATCGTCGATGACTACACAGCAAATTTAGAAGACAGTGGTCAAATGAATGACGTAAGAACAATGATCGAAGACGACCCAGAACTGTTAGCGATGAT
>JAHIWI010000241.1 GCA_018816185.1 Bacillota bacterium | reverse complement strand
GACAGAACAGGATATCGCTACTTTTATGGAGCAGATTAAACCTGAATAAGGAGTCAATCATATGAACAACATTAAATGTGCTTGTGGGCATGAAAATCCAGAAGGAACAGTGTTATGTGGGAATTGTGGTAGACCTCTTACAGCAGAAGCTGAAAACCAAAAAATGGTGGATATGCGTTATGAAGGTTCTGCAAGAAGATCTCAAACCTACAACAAAACAGTAATCGATAAGATTTGGAACTTTTTCTCGAGTGTGAGAGTGGGTATCTGGCTTATAGTGCTAATTTTAGTCGCAGCCGCTATAGGAACGATTTTACCTCAGGTTCTCTACGTACCTGCAACAACTGAAAGTGATATTGCGGCATATTATGAGCGTGTTTATGGTACGTTTGGAAAGCTTTATTACCAACTAGGTCTTTCAGATTTGTATGGTTCTTGGTGGTTCCAAACGTTAATTGGAATGCTTGGTATTTCATTAATCGTAGCAAGCCTAGATCGTGTCATTCCTTTGTATAAATCTTTGAAAAAACAAAGAACAAGAAGACATGAAAGCTTTATGAAACGGCAACGTCTTTATGGTGTTGGTGAGAATCATTTAAACGAAGAAACGTTTGTTAAAAGCGAAGAGAAACTAAAAGCTTTGCGATACAATGTCAAACGTGAAAATGGAGCTTTACTTGCCGAAAAAGGGCGTTTTTCTAGATGGGGTCCATATGTAAATCATGCGGGACTAATTATATTCTTAGGTGCCGTAATGCTTCGTTCGCTTCCTGGATTCTACGTAGATGAAACGATGTGGATTCGAGAAGGAGAGACACGTGCCATTCCTGAAACTGGAGGGTACTACCTTGAGAGCAAAGAATTCACATTAGAAACGTATGATAAAGACCAAACGGATGAAGTGTTTGGCGACGCGATTGAGCGAGTTGGAACGATTGCTTCTAATTATCAAACCGATGTTGTGTTATATAAAAATCCAGAGAATGCTTTACCTGGTGATACAAAAAATCTAAAAGAAGTTAAAAAAGAGTCTATTCAAGTAAATCAACCATTAAAATTTGACGGATTTGCCGTTTATCAAATGGATTTCAGATTAGACGAACTAAAAACAATGAATTTTAACTTGATCAATAAACAAACAGAAGAATCGCTTGGTGATGTGTCAATTGATTTAATCGATCCAGAAAATCAGTATGACTTAGGAGAAGGTACTTCTGTAGAACTATTGGGGTATTATCCTGATTTTAGTGGTTTTGAAAATGGAGAGCCTCAAACAAAATCTCCTTTGCCAAACAACCCAGCATTTTTAATTAAAATGATTACTCCTGATACCCCTGAAGGAGAGACAAGCTTTGTAGCCATTAAACAAACGGTTGAACCGCTTGGTGAAAATGAATACAAACTAGCATTCAAAAATGTTGAAACGCGTGACGTTTCTGGTTTAACGATTCGTAAAGATAAAACACTTTGGATTTTAGGGCTTGGTGGTTTAATCTTTATGATTGGTGTCGTGCAAGGAGCTTATTTCAATCATCGTCGAATTTGGATTCATGAAACGAAAAATGGTGAAATTGCCATTGCAGCTCATACGAATAAAAACTGGTTTGCAATTAAAAAAGAATTGGACCAAGTTACTGAAGCTGCACTTTTACCAAGATATACCGATCAACAAGATATAGATTCTGAAGTTGATAAAAAGGAAGGTGAAACATCGTCATGACACTCGTAGAAATTAGTGGAAATTTATTATTCTTTGCCTTTGTTTGTTATCTCGTCGCTACTTTGCTATTTGGTGGAGCAGTAAAAGGATCGAAGTCTGAATCTGGTGCTTCTGAAATGCGTTGGGGTAAATTAGCGATTATTGTAACGATACTTGGATTCATTTCAAATTTAGGCTACTTTATCACTCGTTGGATTGCAGCTGGACATGCTCCGGTTAGTAACTTATTTGAATTTACGACTGCTTTTGGCATGATGGTGGTTGGTGCGTTTATATTAATTTACTTTATTTATAAAACACCTATGCTTGGACTATTCGCGTTGCCAATTGCGGTTATCATTATTGCTTATGCGAGTATGTTCCCACGTGAATTAAACCCGTTAATCCCGGCTCTTAAGAGTTACTGGTTATACGTTCATGTAATAACAGCAGCTCTTGGAGAAGCGATTTTAGCTATTAGTGCTGTGGCTGGATTAATTTATTTATTAAAACAT
>JAHIWI010000240.1 GCA_018816185.1 Bacillota bacterium | reverse complement strand
GATTTTCGAATAGTAGGCGATTTCATTTCTTGCGTTATTTTTTCAAGAGCTACTTCTTGATCGCGAATTTTGCGCATTTTTTCAGCTAATCGATTAACCACTTGTTGAGCAGTAATTCCGTTAAATCCGACCGCAGAAAACAAGTCATCTTCACTCGTAAAGTTGAATTTTTCACAGACACGCTTAATATTTTCGTTCGATAGCACTTCTTTTATATCAAAGTCCTGGGATTTTATTTCTTTTTCAATCATTTCGCGACCTTTATGAACATTTTCCTCTCGCAGTTGCTTTTTGAAGAACTGCTTGATTTTATGTTTTGCTTGCGAGCTCTGTGCGATTTTCAGCCAATCTCGACTTGGTCCAAATGATTGTTTCGATGTTAAAATCTCAATGATATCTCCTGTATTTAACTTGGTATCAAGAGGAACCATTTTCCCGTTTAGTTTGGCTCCAATGGTTTTATTTCCAACTTCAGAGTGAACTCGATAAGCAAAATCAATTGGAACGGAACCTGCCGGTAATTCCATTACATCCCCTTTTGGAGAGAAGACGTACACCATATCAGAAAATAAATCGAACTTTAAGGATTCCATGAATTCTTCAGCATTAGAAGATTCATTTTGAAATTCTAAAATTTCACGGAACCAAGTTAATTTAGAATCTACTGATTTACTATTAACATCTATTGTTTTTCCTTCTTTATATGCCCAATGAGCTGCAACCCCGTATTCCGCGATGCGATGCATTTCTTCTGTACGAATTTGCACTTCTAATGGATCTCCTTGAGGTCCAATGACTGTCGTGTGTAAGGATTGATAAAGATTTTGTTTTGGCATAGCGATATAATCTTTGAATCTGCCGGGCATCGGCTTCCACAACGTGTGAATAATACCAAGCACTGCGTAACAGTCTTTTATACTTTCGACCGTTATACGAACAGCCAATAGATCATAAATCTCATTAAATTGTTTGTTTTGAATAACCATTTTTTTATAAATGCTATAAATATGTTTTGGACGACCATATAAATCCGCTTCAATTTCCACGTCTGATAATTGATCTTTAATATCTTCCATTACATCGTTTAAATATTCTTCACGTTCGTTACGTTTGCGTTTCATAAGATTGACAATGCGATAATATTGTTGTGGATTTAAATAACGCAGTGATATATCTTCTAGCTCCCATTTAATCGTCGAGATACCAAGACGGTGTGCAAGTGGAGCAAAAATTTCAAGTGTTTCGCTCGCTTTAATTCGTTGTTTTTCCACCGGTTGGAATTTTAGCGTTCTCATATTATGTAAACGGTCTGCGAGCTTAATTAGAATCACACGAATGTCTTGTGCCATTGCAACAAACATTTTACGATGATTTTCTGCTTGCTGTTCTTCTTTAGACATGTATTTAATTTTACTTAGTTTCGTTACACCTTCAACCAGCATGGCTACTTCTTCATTAAATTCATGAACAATGACTTCGCGCGTCACTTCCGTATCTTCTACGACATCATGTAAAAAACCTGCAGCAACTGTTGCAGGGTCCATTTGTAGTTGAGCTAATATACCGGCAACTTGAATCGGATGAATGATATAAGGTTCACCAGATTTTCTAAATTGCTCACGATGTGCATACTCAGCCATCTTATAAGATTTTTTGACAAATTCTACGTTATTGTCATTCATATACGTAGCGACAATTGCGAAAACTTCTTCAGCTGTCATTACTTGGTCTTTCGCCATGTCGACTCACCTGACTCCATTCGTTTTTAAAAATGTATATATAATCACTATTGTATAAAAAAAAAGGAGGACTTGTAAAGTCCGTCCTCTTAGTATTGCATTAATGTACAAATATCATAACCTTTTAGCTTCTCACGACCATCTAAATAAGTTAATTCAATTAAGAATGCACAACCTGCTACAATTCCACCCATTTGTTCAATCATTTTGATTGTCGCTTCAACAGTTCCTCCTGTTGCTAATAAATCATCAACGATTAAGACACGTTGACCAGGCTTAATTGAGTCTTTGTGCATCGTAAGAACGTTCGTACCGTACTCAAGGTCATATTCTTCACGAATAACTTCTCTTGGCAGCTTTCCTTCTTTACGAACTGGGGCAAACCCAAGTTCCATCGCATATGCAACTGGACATCCAATGATAAACCCACGAGCTTCAGGTCCTGCAATCATATCTGCATCTATTGTTTTTGCATATTTTACAATTTGATCGGTTGCATATTTATATGCTTTCCCGTTATCCATAATTGTAGAGATATCTTTAAATCGAATGCCCTTTTTTGGCCAATCTTCTACTATTGTTACATATTGCTTTAAATCCATCATTGCTCCTCCTCAGGAAACTGTCTGTTTGACGAGTCTCGAGTCAAACCACTGTTTCAACTCCATATAAGGCGCATATAACAACTTTTGTTCAAGCTCTATTTGTGCTGCGCGTGATTGGTATGCTACAGATTCAACAAGATCTCGTTTCACTTGACCTTCAAGTATGTCAATTCGTCCATTGTCTATTCTAACAAATCCAAGTTCAAAAAACACCTGTGCCATAAAAAATAATGTTTCTTGACTCCATCCTTTATGTTTTGCCAATTCTTCAGCATGTAATTGTAAGTCAAAAGATTTACGTTTAAGTAAGAATCCATAAAACCACTTAAAGTGATCTCGATTTGGTATTCCTTCGAAGTATTTTGATTCGGGAACGTAAAAATGAGCGTAAATTCTTTTTGGTTCAAGCTTTCTTAAAACTTTTTCGAGAAGCTGTTCATCAATCGGAATATCTAATAAAGCAATGTACGGTTTGTGTTCCGTAAATAAAGTATCTTCTTTTACATGGAGAATAGGTTGGTGTAGAACTGTTTCAAAATGCTTAATTGTTTTCTGATCAAATGCTATAAATAAAGTTTCCTCTTTTTGAATTAGGTGAATCCACCTATTCGTTTGTCTGATACCTCGAATGTCAAAAAGCTGCCAATCTTTTGTTTGTACATCATTTATCATAAATTGTGGCTTTTTTCGTCCATTCCATTCATTAATTTGTAAATCGCCTACAAATGAAACACGAACGCCAGAAGTTAACTCATCCACTAAATGACCTTGACCAAAACCTACTGCATCCAAAATCGTTGAATCATCCTCAATTTCTAATTTCACATGATTTTGGTTAGCCCCAATTTTTCGCATCGAAGCCACATTTACATCTTCAATACAATATACGGGTTTCGGGAAGTCCATTCCAAATGGACCTAACTCTTTTAAAGCCTCGATTGAATTAATATCAATTTCATCCATTTTAAGCTTAATATCAATTTTTTGGATAGGAATTAAATCTTCTTCAGTTAAAATCTCTTCACCCTGTTTGTTCAATCTTTGTCGGAGTTCATTTACTTGATCAAAAGCAAGAGTCATACCAGCCGCCATTGGATGACCACCAAAATGTGGAAGGATATCAAGATTTTTAGCTAGTTCATCGTATAAATGAAAACCCTCTATGCTTCTTGCAGACCCTTTTGCAATTCCTTTTTCAGAATCAAGTCCTAGTACTAGTGTCGGTCTATAATATTTCTCAACTAATTTTGAAGCGACAATACCGACTACTCCCGGATTCCATCCTTCTTTCGCAACTACTATTACGTGAGAGTTAAGTCCGATTTCTCCTGATTCAACTAACGAAATAGCTTCTTCTGTCATTTTACTTACGATACTTTGACGTTCTTTATTATAAGCATCCAGTTCTTTTGCAATCGATTGAGCATCTGCTGCATTAGTTGCTAAAAACAAATCAACTCCAGGACCTGCATCAGCTAATCGTCCAAGAGCATTTATTCGCGGACCGAACATAAAACCAATCGTTTCTTCCGTTATGTTTTGTTGTTCAATTCCAGAAATTTGACATAATGCTTGTATAGCAGGTCTGACTGATTTGCGCATGTGATGAAGACCTTGTTTCACAAAATATCTGTTCTCATTCTTTAAAGGAACTAAGTCAGCAACCGTTCCGATCGCTACTAATTCAAATAACTCTTTAGGGACAGAACCTAATAGTGCGTGTGCCAATTTAAAAGCAACTCCAACACCAGCTAATTCGCCGAATGGATAATTCCCTTTAGGATGTCTTGGATGGATGATTGCATCAGCTGGAGGAAGTATGTCTCCAGGTTCATGGTGATCCGTAATGATGACATCCATACCTAATTCTTTTGCTAATTTTACTTCTTCAATTCCTGAGATTCCATTATCAACAGTAATAATCAAATCGATTCCATCATCGTAAGCTTGTTTAAAAAGACGCTCACTTGGACCATAGCCATCAGTAAAACGATTTGGTATAGCAAATGCTACATTTGCATCTAAAGATTGGAGTACGCTCATCATAACGCTTGTACTCGTCACACCATCTGCATCGTAATCTCCATAAATAAGAATATTTTCTTCATGGTCAATTGCAGATTTGATACGTTTCACCGCTACGTCCATGTCATATAACAAAAAAGGGTCATGCATGGTGCTCTCATCCATTTTTAAAAACGAACGAGTTTGTTCAATATTTGAATATCCACGAGAAGCCAATAATTTTGCAGAAACTGTGGGTATATTTAATTCTTTTTTAAGTAATTCAACGATCGTTGGATCAGTATCTTCGATCTGCCATCTCTTCTTGGATTCTAGCATTCTCTTCACATCCTCAAGTCACCATTATACAGAAAAATAATAATAAAAGAGTAATTAAGAGTTCGAACGTAAGAAAAGACTTTGCAATTGAGCTTTGGGTCATGAAACGTAATTTCTAAAGAAGAAAGGGACTTTCTCAAAAGTCATTTAGCGACTTAGAGATTGTCCCTTTGTCAATGCTAGATTTCCGTTTCAGTCGGACGCTTTCCGCGGGGCATGGCTTCAGTCTCCTCGTCGCTTCGCTTCTCAGGGGCCTTCAGCTCATGCTATTCCCGCAGGAAAGATTGGGACCAAAGAATTTGGTGCTAATCTTTGCGACGAAGCTAGCGCAGCGATACAGGAGCAGATTTTTTCCCCCGACTCCACTCCAATCCATCATCTATTTAGAAGCGTGGTTTATATAATGCAAATCAGAAATCACTACAATATAGTCCTTTTTTCTATTTCTTAAATACATTTATACGTGTTTCTTTTCTTTATGTGTCTTCAGAGAAACAAAGAGCAATAACCCCACAATAGAAATCTAAATTTTTTAATATTATAAAGTTAAATGAGTCTGGGAAATAGCAAAAACCAACAAACAGATTTGTTTGTTGGTCAATTTTATCGTTTATTAGATTGTTGTATTTTGATCTGCTGCTGGTTTTGAGTCTTGGTAACCAACTGGTTCTGCGTCTTGATAACGCACAGGTTCATTTTTTTGCAACGTACTAATTTCATTTTGTTGTGTGGCAATTAATGATTCCTTTGATGTTACTTCTTTTTCTAAGTGCTTCACTCTTCTTTGGAGAACGAATGAACGGAAAATAGCAACTGAACCACTAAGAAGCGCTCCTAAAAGTGCCGATCCTAAAATCACTAAAATTAAAGGCCACTCTGCATTCCCGAAAACATAATTTACTGGGACTGTTTCAACATTTACAACGGCAAATACGGCAATAATAACAGCAAAAATTAGTCCAATTAACAACGACCATTGAAATTTCATTTTTTCACATCCCTTTCTTTATCATAGTATATAACTTAAGCCACAAAAAATGGAACAAAGTATAGTTCCCTATACCCTGTCCCATCTTTTATTAATCAATTTGACATGTGAAAGTTAAACAACAGGCTCATCTGAACCCCATTTTTTCTCTTCTGCTTCTACATCAATTGTACCTACTTTTTTCAGTTCACGTTTCTTTAATACAAACCACAACTGAGCAGCAATAAAGATTGATGAATAGGTTCCTGCAATTAATCCAATCAATAATGCTAAGGAGAAGTTACGGATTGAATCTGCACCAAAGATTAATAGAGCAGTTACAACGATTACTACGGTTAATACTGTATTAACCGATCGTCCAAGAGTCTGGCGTAAAGATTTATTAACAATCAAAGCCAAATCTTCTTCACTTTCAACTTTTCTTGAACGTTTCATATTTTCACGAATACGGTCAAAAGTAACAATTGTATCGTTAATAGAATATCCGACAATTGTTAAGATTGCAGCGATAAATGTAATATCCACTTCTATACGGAATACACTAAAGATTGCAATCATGAAGAACGCATCATGTAATAATGACACAATCGCCGCTACACCCATTCTCCATTCGAAACGAATTGCCGTGTAAATAATTATACCAATAGCAGCAATTAATAATGCGTAGACTGCATTTTTCGCTAGTTCTTCTCCAACGGTTGGAGATACTGTGCTAATATTTGGCTCTGCACCATACTCCTGGGAAATGGTACGTTTCATATTATTAATTTCTTCTTGACCGAAATCATCTTTGTATCGAATGACACCGATTTCTTTATTATCACCTGAAATGACAATATCTTCGGCAGGATAATCAATTGATTCTAAGTAAGTTAATAATTCATCTTTCGTTAATGAATCTTCAGATAAAATCTCTACTCGGGTACCACTAGAGAAGTCGATCCCTAAATTTAGTTTGAAAACACCCAATAAAATTGCACCAATTGCAATGAATACAATAGAAGCAGTAAAGAATTTTTTACGTGCGTTTACGAAATCAAAACGGTCGAATTTCGTTGGTAGATCGAGTGTATCAAATTCTTCTTCAATTGGATGAATTGATGATTTATTGACACCAAATAACCATGGCTTTCCGTCAAACATCCCGCTATTTACAAGAAGACCTAATAATAATCGAGAACCCCAAACAGCTGTTATGAAGCTGGCTAGAATACTGATGATTAGCATTAAGGCAAAGCCTTTAACTGAGCTTGTACCAAAATAGAATAATACTGCAGCTGCAATTAATGATGTAATATTGGCATCAAATATAGCTGAGAACGATGAGCTAGCACCTGTTTTAAATGATGCTTTAACTGACTTCCCAACTCGTAATTCTTCTTTAATTCGTTCATAAGTTATGATGTTAGCATCTACTGCCATACCTACCCCTAGAACGATTGCGGCAATACCTGGCAAAGTTAAGACACCGTTAATTAAGTCAAATACTAGAAGAATTAAGAAAACATACACTGATAAAGTGATCATTGCAACTAATCCTGGTAGTCGATAATACATAACCATAAATAGGAATACGATTGCGATACCAATAATTCCTGCTGTAACAGTTGAATTCAATGCTTGTTCACCAAACTGTGCACCTACAGAGGTTGAGAATATTTCTACCAGTTTAACTGGTAATGACCCAGCATTTAAAACACCGGCTAAATCTTTCGTTTCATCCACTGTAAATGAACCTGAAATTTGGACACTGTTAGAGTTGATTCTTTCGTCAACTGTAGGACTTGAAACGAATTTCGGATCTTCTTTCGACATTTCTGTGCTGAATGAATCCACACCTTCTTCAAAGTCCAACCAAATAACGAGTAAATTTGAGCCAAATGGTCTTTGACTAATTTCTTGTGTGACATCAGCAAATTTAGAAGGATCTTTTAATTCTAGTGTAACCATTGGGCGTCCTTGTTCATCAAAAGTATCTTTTGCCCCACCCTCTTTTAAATCAGAGCCATCTAACATCAAATTGTCATCCACATCACGGAATGATAAATTCGCTTGAGTAGATAGTAATTCACGAGCAGATTCTTGATCTTCAACGCCTGCAAGTTGCACGCGTATACGATCTTCACCTTCAACTTGAATTACAGGTTCACTAACTCCTAAAACGTTTACACGATTTAAAAGAGCAGTAGCCGTATCCGCTAAAATCTCTTCTGAAATATCTTCGCCATCTTTTAAGGATTGAACTTCATATAAAACTTCGAATCCACCTTGTAAATCTAAGCCTAGCTTAATATTGTTTAATACTCCTTGAGCTGTTGTACTGATGGAAGCCGCAAATACTACGATGAGTAATAAAAATGCGATAATCCGGCCTCTAGTTTTCATATGTAAACTTCCTCCTCAACTTGTCAAATGGCAACCTAAAATTACCACTTACGAAAAAAAGCGCAACATGGTTATTATGAAACACGTCCCGCTTGGTGTCAAATCACCTTAAATGTCTTCTAAATCTGAGCCACGCTGAATCTGTTGACCTTCATTGATGTTATTTTGTAATAGGACTTGTAGTTCGTCTTGATTTAACTGTGAAAACCAATTAGAAGTTCGAGATTCTTCGATTTGCGTATGTGTCATATATTTAGCTGGTGAAGTGGACAAAATGTCATTCACTATTTCATAAATGCGCATTTCTTTCACGTCTTTATTTTTCCATTTTTTCTTCATACAATAATTCCAAATATCTGCTTCAGTGACTGATGTGTATTGATAAACATGAAACTCGCTCTTTTTACTTTCTAGTGCAGGCATGACGTGATCGTACAATTCAAGTTTTTGCTCATTCATTTTTCGTCACTTCTCTCTTCTATGGTTTTAACTCTTCTTTCTCTCGCATACGAATATTGTATATGAATTTGTGTGTCTTGAGAAGGAAGTGGCAGAATTGTCTACATTTTTTCGTGGAACTTTAGTTTTAATGGGGGCTGTGTTTCTATCTAAGTTATTTGGCTTTGTGTTTCGAATTCAATTTGTTCGAATTGCCGGAGAAGAAGCTGTCGGTATCTATATGGCTGCCTATCCAGCTTTTATCTTCTTTCTTTCTCTCATTCAGTTAGGTCTTCCTATTGCTGTTGCAAAAATTATTGCTGAACTTTACGCCAAAGACAAATTTGGTGATATTAAAGCATTAATGAGAAAAGTTTGGAAGATGACAGTTTTATCTATTTGTTTTTTGGGTCCATTCCTGTGGTTTTTTGTTCCTTTTTTAGCTTCAGAACTATTACGAAATGAAGAAATAGAAAAAACACTTTACATTGGATTAATTACCATTCCCATTGCAGCTTTTTCAAGTGTTTTAAAAGGGTATTTTCAAGGTTTAGCAAAAGTAGAAGAAACTGCTTGGTCACAGTTAATCGAACAATTTCTAAGAATCGGATTAGTGACCTGGTTCCTCCCTTATATCGTCATACAAGATTCACCTGCTGAAACAGCAGCTGCAGCTATGTTGCTTGCTTTGGTTGCAGAATTAGTAGCTTTCTTATACTTATGGATGAAATATAAACGTCAGAAAATGAAGGCGGCCGCAAGCGATTCCTATCCATCAAAACCTATTCTACAGGTTGCCCTCCCCTCTGCGGGAAGTCGTTTATTTGGATCTTTTACATGGTTTTTAGAACCAATCATTTTTATCCGAGCATTATCTGTAGCTGGTGTTAGTGCTGTTGCAGCGACCAGTTTATACGGTGTAATTTCAGGCGTATTCATTCCATTGTTACTATTCCCGGCATTTATTCCTTACGCGTTATCAATTGTTTTAGTTCCAGCGGTTAGTGATGCTCGTGCGCGGTCAAACAAACATATGTTGCAAGAACGTGTGTCTTTAGCTATGCGTGTTTCAGCAATTACAGGATGTTTTGCAGCTACTGTGTTTTATTTGCATGGTGAACATATTGTAAATGTACTGTTTCATATTGATGAAGGATCAGGTTATATGGCACTATTAGCACCCGTGTTTTTCTTTTACTACATTCAAAGCCCGCTCCATGCCATATTACAAGCAATGCATGAAGCAAAAGCAGCCATGATGAATTCGATTTATGGTGGTCTAGGCAAATTATTTGTGATGTTTGTATTGGCTTCACAACCTGGCGTCGAGGAAAAAGGAGCTATTTTAGCTATTGGCTTTGGGGTATGCTTAACTTCATTTTTACATATGGCGACATTACGGCAAAAAAAAGAAGCCGGAATTGGCTTCACCTTTTTTGCTTTCCCATATTTATTATTCATTACAACCGTGATATTAAGACCACTTGTCTGGCCCATTGCTGAACTTCCATGGGTCGCGGATAGTTTAATTACGTGTGTTATGGTGGGAATTGGCTTGATTTTATTCAGACAAATTCGGTTGTCCGATATTCGTATGATGAGAAAGCTTGTTAAGAAGTCCTAAATTTATCTTTCAGTTGCAAAAACAAGCTTTCATTTTCATAACTACAATAAAAAACCGTGTTTGGATCTTCAATATTTTCGTCTTTAAGCTTCTGCATAAGCCATTGTTTGTTTTGTTGTATTAACTTTAAATGGGTCTCTTGAATATCACCATCAACAATTAATGGTAATACAGGGTGATCACCATCTTTTTTAAATACCGATAAATTACCAGATGGTTCTAAAAATGCATAATCCACGTTCTGAATGGAACCAATTTGTTGCTCACGAAGTTGTTGAAATAAATCATCCAGATTATATCGCTGTTTACGCATTTCGGTCTCAATTATTTCTCCATTTCGGATAATAACAGATGGATCACCATCAATTAAGTCCCTAATTTTTTTGCTTTTTAATGACCAATACGAAGTAATCAACTGAATTATGAGTAATAATATCATTGGTAAAATCGATTCGAATAATTTCCTTTGGGGATTATCGATGGCAAAGGAAGCAACTTCTGCAATCATGACAAAAATCACTAAATCCATCAAACTTAGCTCGCCTACTTCTCGCTTTCCCATTAAACGAAAAATGACAAGTATTAAAAGATATAAAAAAATAGTACGCCATGCAACAACTAGGAGTTCGCCCATACGCATCCCCTTTTTTAAAATCAGTATGGGGAAAAAGGAAATGAGCTATACAAAAAAACCTATTTCTCCAAAACGGAGAAATAGGTTTTTATCATAAATTAAAGTACAGGTGATGCATCTACAACACGTGCGATAGCTGCACGCTCAAATTGAAGGCGTGTCCCATCTGCAACTGTTAAGAATACAGTTGACTCATCAACTGCATCTACTAAACCGTGAAGGCCACCTACAGTGACAATACGATCTCCACGTTTTAAGCTTGATTGCATAGAAGCTGTCGTTTTTTGACGCTTTTGTGCTGGACGGATAATGAAAAACCACATCACAACGAACATTAAAATAATTGGTGATAACCCAAGTAATGTTTCCATTCTCTAAATTCCCCCTCTCTCTATTAAAGCAAATTCGAATAGTACTTAAAAAATAACTTTATGTTGAACTCTGTTGATACCTTCAGATGGTTACGAGATACGACAGTTATTTTTAGCGGACTATTAGAACACCCTATCTTAGTATACAAGAATCAGAAATTTTTCGCATTAGGTTTATTATAACCGTATTGTTCAAAGAACTCTGCTCGGAAATCTCCTAGACGATCTTCTCGTATTGCTTGTCTAACTTGCTTCATTAAATTCATCAAGAAATATAAATTATGATAAGAAGTTAAACGGATACCGAATGTTTCTTCTGCTTTAATTAAATGACGAATATAAGCTCTTGAATAATTTTGACATACATAACAATCACAGTTTTCATCGATTGGACCAAAATCACGGGCATATTTAGCCCCTTTAGCAACTAAACGGCCATTACTCGTCATGAGTGTTCCATTACGTGCAATTCTAGTTGGTAAAACGCAGTCAAACATGTCTACACCGCGAATTGCTCCATCAATAAGTGAATCTGGTGATCCAACTCCCATTAAATATCGAGGCTTGTCTGACGGTAAAAATGGCGTTGTAAATTCAAGTACACGATTCATAATGTCTTTTGGTTCCCCAACGGAAAGTCCACCGATAGCGTACCCAGGGAAATCCATAGAAACTAAATCTGCCGCACTTTGACGACGAAGGTTCTCATACTCTCCACCTTGAACAATACCAAATAGTCCTTGATCTTTAGGACGTGCATGAGCTTCTAAGCATCTTTCTGCCCATCGAGAAGTTCGCTCAACACTTGCTTTCATATATTCAGGAGTAGCAGGGAATGGTGGACATTCATCGAATGCCATCATAATGTCAGATCCTAAATCATTTTGAATTTGCATCGCTTTTTCAGGACTTAAGAAAAGTTTATCGCCATTCATATGATTACGGAAATGAACGCCTTCTTCTTCAATATTTCGGAATTCACTTAAACTGAACACTTGGAAACCACCGGAATCCGTTAAAATAGCACGATCCCAGTTCATAAATTTGTGTAAGCCACCAGCTTCTCTAATAATGTCATTTCCTGGGCGCAACCATAAATGGTACGTGTTACTTAAAATGATGCCTGATTCCATCGTTTTTAATTCTTCAGGAGACATCGTTTTTACCGTGGCTTGTGTTCCCACCGGCATAAATGTTGGCGTTTCAAATGATCCGTGTGGTGTATGCACGATACCTAAACGTGCTCCTGTTTGCTTACAAGTTTTAATTAGTTCGTATCTTATTGCTGTCATGAACGAACTCCTTTCTGATTAACGGATGGGCGAATAAACATCGCGTCTCCAAAACTAAAAAATCGGTACTGTTGTTGAATAGCTTTGTTATATGCATTTAAAATATGATCGCGAGTAGTTAATGCACTCACTAACATCACTAAAGTAGATTTAGGTAAGTGGAAATTCGTAATTAACCCATCAATACATTTAAATTCATACCCCGGATAAATAAAGATGGAAGTCCACCCATTATCCTCTTGCAGTTCACCATTAAATTTGTTGGCTACTGTTTCTAATGTACGTGTTGACGTAGTTCCAACAGAAATTATACGTCCACCTGCTTTTTTTACACGATTAATTGTATCAGCTGTCTCTTTTGAAAGACGGTAAAATTCTGAATGCATTTCATGCTCATCAATCGATTCCACGCTTACTGGTCTAAAAGTTCCTAAACCTACATGCAGTGTAATAAATACTACTTCGACACCTTTTGCTCGAATATCATCTAATAGACGATCTGTAAAATGAAGTCCCGCTGTTGGTGCTGCTGCCGACCCTCGCTCTTTAGCGAAAACAGTTTGATAACGGTCTTGATCATCTAATTTTTCACGAATGTATGGAGGTAGTGGCATTTCCCCTAACTGATCCAAAATTTCGTAAAAAATCCCTTCGTAGGTAAATTTGAATATTCGTCCACCATGATCCGTTTCTCCAACACAGGTTGCACGAAGCAACCCTTCTCCAAACGACACAACTGTCCCTAGTTTAATCCGTTTCGCTGGTTTAACTAATGTTTCCCATGTATCTTCTTCTGTAGCCTTTAAGAGAAGAACTTCTATGTTTGCGCCAGTATCTTCTTTTACACCCATTAAACGAGCAGGTAGTACCCGTGTATCATTTAGCACAAGACAATCGCCAGCTTGGAACTCATCAATAATATGTTTGAACGTGTGATGTGTTACTTCGCCACTATCTTTGTCCAATACTAAAAGCTTGCTCGACGTACGGTC
>JAHIWI010000239.1 GCA_018816185.1 Bacillota bacterium | reverse complement strand
CATTTTCGAGAAATTTGCGTTTTCGTCAAATGCTGATATCATTCCCAATGTTTTTAAAGGTTCATTTAATACGACTTCGTAATCCATTTTGAATTTTGGTAGCATCACATTTCCCTCGGTTGGATAGAATTCTGAATTCCATTTGTCCAAATTTTCTATCGTAAGCATTTTTTCAAATTCTTGGATTGTTGAATTCTCTCTTGGAAGAAATAAGTTCATACTCATATCACCATCTCCGTATGGAAGGGATACTGCCTGAAAGTGATCGTTTTCCATATAATTTAATTCTTCATTTAATGACATTAATGGAATTGTTTTTGTCGTTCCGTCTTCTAAGTGAAATGGTCTTTCTACCGTCTCATTTTCATAAAATTTATACTTCCAATCCCCTTTGAAATAGACAGCATTTATTAGTAGCGCAACTAGATCTGGGTCTAGAGGAGCTGTGACCATTTCATCAATTTTATTATTGGTTGAATCAGCTACCCATTTATTAATTAAATCAGCGGACTTACTATTTGTTATGTCGATTTCACTAATTTCAGCATTAAAATAATCTCTATTGTTTTGAGCAAACTGATCTTGGAAATAAAATTTTTCATTCAACCAAATCGAGTTTCCAACCTTTAATTCAATATCTTTGGACTCATTATGTAACATGGATAACAAAGATGCATTTGCTTTATTCATCTCTTCAATGTCTATCCCTTCAGAATTTAACACTTTTGCTATTTCCTCTTTTGTCGCTGCATCAGCTCCGTTATAAACCATTGATAAAGCCATGAAAAGACTTGTAGGGGAAATGAATATATTACCTTTTTCATTCGACTCTAGACTTGGTAGAAGATCCAAAGCTAATTTGTTATTTGCGAGAATGATTTTTTTATAATCATCCTCATCAAATTCTACATTTTTGGAACCATTCAAAATCCCTAAATTTGTGCCCTGACCGCAGGCCGATGTGAGTAATAAGCTACCTATGATTATATTCATGATTAATTTTTTCATTTTTTCCACCCTCCCATAATTTATTAGACTGGATAAACAAGGAAAAGTTACAATTAAAGTGAAATTGCACTTTATTTCTAACTTTCTATTAAAATGAATTGTGGTGAAAAATCAGAATCATTAAGAGTTGTATGAGTACCTGGCACCAATCAAAAAACCTTCCTATCTATTTGTAGAAAAATAGTAGGAAGGATTATTTAATAAATTGTAGATTATTATCTGCATCGTTTAGAGTTTTTTGTATTCCGGGTACCTAAGCTCCCTCTTCATAACTAAACTGCCAAACTACACCTAACTTATCTTCTAGTGCTCCATATAGCGGACTCCAAAATGTTTCTTGAAGTGGCATTGAAACTTTGCCGTCTTTCGCAAGTGCATTAAATTCCGCCTCCAACTTATCTTTGTCTCCAGTAACAACCGCCTGCGTAATGTTCTTACCGAATGCCACAGGAGCATTTGGCATGGAATCAGAAAACATAACCGTACTGCCATGAATATTAAGTCGTGCATGCATCACCAATTCCTTCATATCTTCGGGTACAACAAAATTAGGATCCTCAGGCATATCACCAAACTTAGAAATTTCAGGTGTTCCTAGTCCAAAAACTTTTGCATAATACTCGACGGCTTCTTTACAGTTTCCATTGAAATTTAAATATACGTTAACTGGCACATCAACATCTCCTTTTGTATGAATAAAAATTAACTATGAATCTATCCTCACTATAATCAATTGAAAGAAAATAGACCAATTTTAAAATAATACCAACCCCAAAACTACGATTCAACTTGGGATTAACTAATGAATTGTAGTTAAAAGTCAGAATTATGTAGAATTGTTTGAGTACCTGGCACAAAAAAAGAGGAGGCAGCTTTCGCTGCTCCTCCTCTTGTTGTTTCTTATAAATCGCCTAGTTTGTTAAGTGCACGATATAGCATTACTGCTGTTTCAGCACGTGTTGCATTGTCCTGAGGTGCAAATACATTGCCACCACGTCCAGAAACGATTCCTAGAGCTACAGCTTGTTTAACACTTTGTCTAGCGAAACTACTGATGTTTTTATCATCTGCGAACACTTTAGAAGTGTCTAGACCTTTTAACAATGCAGCATTTTCATGTCCGACAGCACGAACAACTATAGTCGCAATTTCTTCACGAGTGATTTGAGCGTCCGGGTTAAATGACCCATCTCCTAAACCACTAATGATTCCAGCACGAGCTGCAGCTTCAATTCCTGCATAAGCCCAAGCTTTATTAGCTTTTACGTCTGAGAATGTGCCTGCATATGCTTTTGTTTCTAAATCAAGAGCACGTGCAATTAATACAGCAAATTCAGCACGAGTTAATAATTCTTGTGGCTTAAATAAGTCTGCTGTTTTACCAAAGATAATATTTTTAGTTGCCAATGCTTCGATTTCTTTCTTAGCCCAATGGCTTGCAACGTCATCGAAAGTGACTGGTTTCGGTGTCACTGGTGGCGTTACTGGCGGTGTTACTGGTGGTACTGGTGGTGTTACTGGTGGAGTAATTACCGGTGGTGGTGTTACAACCACATCCGATTTCATTACTGTAATATTTTGTGTTGCTTCGTGACCAACTAAGTCAACCACTTTAAGTTCAAACTTATTCTCACCATTTACTAAAGGAAGTACAACATCAACTGTTTGGCTATACCCTAACATTGCATAAGGCTCAGAAAGAGGGTTGGCAAACACTTCGCTTCCGTTAAGGTATAAACGAATTTCATCAAAATTATCTCCAACTTTGACCTTGATTGTTGGATCAGCTGCAGATGTTGCAACTCCATTTGGCACTGTTGATGCAACTGCCTCAACAGTTGGTTTAGTAGTATCAACAAAGATTTTACGAGAAATATCAATTTTGTTTCCATGCTCATCGGTTGCTTCAACCTTCACATTTTGCACTCCGTCAGAAAGTGTTAACGTATGAGAGAATGACGTTCCGTCAAATTCAGTAGCTTCTTCTCCGTTCACTTTAACTGAAACGACATGTGAATCATCTTCTACAGTACCTGAAACCAATACTTCAGAAGTGTCATATGAAACAAAATAATCTGATGGTGTTTCAAAATAGATAACTGGTTCTTTTGTCTCTGCTGGGTTTGGAATTGAGAATTCTTGCTCTGTAACATTTCCAGCGATATCCCATACTTTAACTAACACTGTGTCTCCACCAGCTAAAGCTTTTTCAATTACATACGAATCAAGTGTTGCTGCTTCTGTTACTTCTTCACCGTTAACAAAAACTTCAACTCGGTCAAGACCAATACCACTTGTGTTATCTGCAGCATTTGCTACAGCAATTGTTTTTGTTTCAGCATTGAAAGTTATATCAGCAGTAGGCGCTACTGTATCTAGTGTGATTGGGAATTCAATTGATTGCCATTCTGCACCTTCATAATCAATTACAGCGCGTAATTCAATCGTGTATTGACCGTCTGCAGCCAATTTACCATTAATTTTCCCATCCCATCCATTAGCAGCATCTAATGTGTAAGCTCTTGTACTGATGTAATGTTTTGTTAAATTTTTCGCCGTACGGAGAGTACGAATTTTATTCCCATCGGCATCTAATACGTTTACTTCGAAGTTTTTAGCATTTCGTATTAGTGAGTATATTGGGACTGCATTATCGATGTTTCCATCACCATTTGGAGAGAATCCAAATTTACTAGGATCAATCTCTTCTCCTAAAGATGGACCTCCAATAAGTTCATAATCGTTTCCTTCAACTTTGGTATATAACCCTTGATATCCCCAATAAGTTAAGTCTTCCCAAGCGTTGTAGTCAAAGATTGAAGCATCATCCCAAGATCCATTAAATCCGAAGAAAGGTACGGTTAATGGTACGTTTCCAGATGTTTCTTCACTAGGGTCTTCTAAAGTTACGAATCCGTCAATAAAGAATCCGTTTATAAAATAGTCTTTTAGCCATTCAGACCCAGATGCATCAACTGCAACATCAATAGTTGCTTCTCCATTTGCTGGAACCGTTACAGTTGCAGGTACTGTAATTGTCGCATCTTCACTATCCAGTACGTAAGAACCGTATGCTGGATTGTTCGGTATAGTTACAAACATACCTCCATTGATTGGTCTATCAGCTTGCAACTGAACACTTACATTATACGTTTTGTCTTCATCACTAAAGTTTTCAGCATTCAAAGAGAAACTAAATTGACCATCAGAAATCTCTTTTAATGCAACTTTTGCTTCGCCAGTTGCACTGTTTGTTACCATAACATCTGTCTCTAATGCATTCGCAAGTTGCATGATTCCTGCACCTTGGCGTCGAGGTGAAACATATTGCCCAGCCTTTAATTCAACTGGTTTTGAAGTATTCATCATTAGGTTCTTAGCAAACTGAACGCGTGCTGCACCTGTAAGTCCAAATTCTTCATTGACCCGTTCCATCACCAACGCTGTACCACCTGCTACGTGTGGAGCTGCCATCGATGTACCACTCATTAAGCCGTACTCATTATTATTTAAAGTCGAGAAGATGTTACCACCTGGAGCAGTGATTTCAGGTTTGAAATCTAAGTTAGGTGTTGGGCCCCAAGATGTGAATGAACTCATCGTTCCGGCAGAAGGGCTAGCAGTTTCTAGGTATATCCCGTCAAATCCAACTGTTACTTCTTTTCCAGCATCAATAGCATTTTTCAATGCTACTCCATCTACTTGCATTGCAGACATGTAAGGAATTTGAATTCTTGAATCCGAAGCCATGCTAATCGTGCCCGCTACATTGTTATAAACAATAACGCCAACAGCACCAGCCGCTTGAGCATTCAATCCTTTGTCAACGAAATTGATTTCCCCTCTTGAAACTAGAGCAAATTTACCTGTAAAATCTTTACCTTCGAAATCAGAAACTTTACCTAACCCTGCTAATTCGATTTCGTATTCTTCTTCTGGAAGATCATTCGGTTCCACATCATTTGCAAGTAAGAACAGCGCTCGTCCAGCTTCAACACCGTCAAATTCATAAGTGAAACTTGAAGCTGTAATTATGCTGTTTTCGAATGAAGCTACCCCAAATGAATCTTCAGAAACAGAGGGAGACCCAGTTAAAGCATAATCTTGGTTTTCAGCATACGGATACCAAGTACCTGAGCCAAACATATTTGAGTTACCAGCCGAAATTGCTACTAATAATCCATTATCTTGTGCACGTGTTACTGCCATCTGCTCAGGATTTGAGTTATCTACATAGCCTGCAGTAGAACCAAGAGACATGTTGATTACATCAGCACCAAGTTTAATTGCATCATCAATCGCTTTTACGTAAATATCACCGAATGTTGACGGGAATAATGGATCGTTACCAAATACTTTTAGGGCTAGAAGTTGTGCTTCTGGAGCTACCCCTTTGATACCACCGTTTTCTTCGTCACCATTTGCTCCTACTGTTCCTGAAACGTGCATACCATGCATTGATGCGCTTGGTCCAAGATCAAGAATTTGTTGGTTTTCGTCCATATAATTATATCCATAAGGAACTTTAGCTGTGAAGTATTTACCATCTTCAATTGAACCATCTGACAATAAAGCATCCACTTCAGCCGAAGTGATATCTCCTGATGCATCATCAGTTAAAACCATGTCGCGATGAGATGGGTCTATACCAGTATCAATAACTCCTACTACCATACCTTCGCCTTTAAAGTTAAACTTTTCCCATGCTAATTGTGCTTGTACTAACTCTTTTGAATGAACCATGTTTGGTTGAGCAACAGGTCGTGCGTATTCAGTAGATTCATGTACAGATTTTACACCAGCAGTTTGTCCGATGCGTGCTACATCTTTAGCATCAACCTCAGCAGAAAAACCATTAAACACTGTAGTGAAGTTTTCTTTAACTTGAATATTTTTAGCAAATTTTTCAATACTCGCTTGAACATTCACTTGATCTTGTTCAATCGATGCTTCTAAACTATTACGTTGAGACTCTGGTAATTCTTTATAAAGAACACCTTTTTTAGTTGCTGTTTCAATCGCTGGTGCTTTTTCAAGCTCAACGATGATACGAACTTTTTCACTAGGATTTTCTGGACTAACTAAACGTGCAGGAATTTTTGCTGCAGGCTTTTGTAATTGAATGGTTGGTAATTGTTCTTTCAATTTTGCCGCCGCTGTTGGAGCTGGAACACCAAATGATGCAGTACTTAGGACTAATGTTGTAGCTAAAGCTAACATTATACTTTTTCTAGTATTACTCAAACTATTTCCTCCCTCTATCTATGTTTCTCTTTTTAGATTAATTAATCTAAAAAGTATGACAATTTTAAATTTACCATAATATTCTTTTGTTGCAAATATAAAAACACGTTTTCATATATTACAATTTGATTGCAAAAATAGTATATTTTGTCGAATAGATGGAAAGTTATTTTAATACAATAGTTATAGAATCTTTTCGTGGTATATACCATTAGTATCAGAATAGGAATATCTGTGTATTTAAACATAATTTTATTCTAATTATTTATCATTTTTTCTATCCTAAACTAGAACAAATTAAAAAGGATGCATTGCCTTATGACAATACATCCTTTTTAACATTTATTAAGTGTTTTTGTTTCTTACTAGGAAAATGCTTAACTATTTCAAAAGATCTCCTCTCCGGATATCTCTTACAAGAATTACAAAACAGCATACACGTTCCGTCACGATTTTTGTACATAGTCATGTCAACATCTTGTGCTTTACATATTCCACAAGATTTTTTCCAAAATTTACGCATGTATTTCGTCTCTTTTCTCATATATTTTTTTATTAAAAATACCTTATGATATGTTCTTCAAAAACATGACAGACATATAAAGAAATATTATCTGTACTATAAATGAAATAGAACAAAATTCATATAGGAACTTTTGTAAAATTCTGTCTTTTTATAATATATGGATATTATATTTCTAAATTCAGCTTTTACAAACAAAATAGTGAGAATCAACAAATCTACCTTTCTAAATTATGGATACAGAACTTTCCTCGTCATTATTTAACTAGATACTTTCATTCCGCTATAATAATGTTTGAGCACTTTAAAAGATCTCTTTTCAGCATACTGGTTACAAGAAGTACAAAAAACCATATTCGTTCCACTTCTATTTTGATATTTTGTCATATCAACGTCTTTTGCTTTACATATTCCACAAGATTTCTTCCAGATTTTCCACACTCTAATTACCCTCTTCCTTCTGGATTCTTTCTTTTTTTCATGTGTTAATAGTCACGGTAGATTTACAACTAACTTAACTATTATTTATTTGCGTGACTTTTTATCTATTACCACAGTATAAACGAATTATTAAAAATTTCCATAGATACTTTTGGTAAGTTTTGTCGAATGGTAATTTAGAATGCATTATTTAATCATTTTATAAAAAAGTCATTCTCTCACCAACTATTGCTCCAATACCAACGACTTTAATTCCTACATTTACTGAAGATTGCTTCATTCCATGTATTCTGTATTTTTCTTCTTCGTTTATTACGAATTTCTGATTACGTCTGAACATTTGAATTCATGATGTCTAGTTCTTAATCATTCATACTGTATAGAATTTCACCTAGTTGAACTTCTCCGATACTGAACTGTCTGCCACTTCTCCAAATGAATTGATTGTGTACCTGGCACCTTAGGAAATCAAGAAAGCCTTCCCCACAATGACAACGATCATTGTGGGGAAGGCTAAATTAATTTTTATTCAGTTTTTGAAGTTAAGACCCCATCAAGTTACTTTTCTCCAAAAATTCAGCTAAAATTTTAGCCATTTGATTACGCTTAGTATAGCCGTTTGGATCAAAGTTCCCGTTATTCATACCAGACATAATTCCGGCTTGGTATACTTTTTCGATGCTTGATTTTGACCATGAAGACATGTTCCTAGCATCTTTAAAATCAGCAATAATTTTAGAAGAGTCAAGATTGCTTCCATCGAAATCAATAAAATCTAATTCCACTGTTCTTGCAATCATAACAGCTGCTTGTGTACGTGTTAGTTTTTCACTTGGAGCAAAGGTCCCGTCTCCTTTACCGTTAATAATACCGTAATGAACAGCTGCCATTAATTCATCATTCGCATTAAACCATTCTGTACCTTTGACATCGGAGAAGCGGTTGTCGTATTCAACACCAGGAAGTCCTAGTGCACGAACTAATAGTACGGTAAATTCTGCTCTAGAAATTTCTTCGCCTGGAGCATAAGTTCCGTCTCCTTTTCCTTTAATGACATATTTTGAAGCGAGCTTCTCTATATACTCTTTTGCCCAGTTTGAATCACGAACATCCGAGAACGTTTTGTCATTCTCAACGATTGCATAGGTTGAGTTTGTTAGAGACTTCACCGTTGCTATTTTCCCAACAAACAATGTCGGTAATGCAGTAAAGGAACCGTCCTTATTAAATTTCACCGCTACTGAATTCTTCGCGTTGAAATCTTTTCCACCAATGATTTCTCTTTCTATAAACGAATTAAATGTAGATATATTCTCTTTTTTATTCCCACCCATAGCTTCCACATGGAATTCTATAGCGTCAGATACTAACTTAACTTTAGTAGAAGGAGCATCAACTACATTTACCGAAACCAGGATTTGAACATCACTATCAGCTACTCCAAGTTTTTTAGCTAAGTCTGATACATGTATTTCTGATACAGGTAGCTTGTAACTCGCTTTGTCTGTTTGGATTTCAATGATTGCCCTTTTGTTTTTCTTCAGTGCCTCTGCAAATAAGTTCGCTGGCACTTGTGCTTTAACCATTTCACCTGCAGATGCTTTTTCTAACTTAACCGCTATTACAAATTTTTCGGAAGTAATAGCAGTTACAATGTCAGCTACTTTTCCAGGAACAATTTTTGTAATGACTTCAATCATCCCTGAAGGATTTTTCTCTTTCACTACCTCTGCCGCTCCAGCAGGAAGCTCAATCACATGTGGCTTATTAGCTGCCGGTGGTGGAGTCGGTGTTGTCGGATTTGAACCATTATTACCTTTAACTGGTTCTTCAGTAGCTTTTCGATCCAGTTTAATCACGAC
Organism: Bacillota bacterium; assembly: GCA_018816185.1. Classification (GTDB taxonomy): domain Bacteria; phylum Bacillota; class Bacilli; order Bacillales_A; family Planococcaceae; genus Paenisporosarcina. The sequence continues at coordinate 3,489 of JAHIWI010000239.1, read as the reverse complement.
AGTTGTTAATGGATCAATCGTCAGTGTATCCTTCGTTAAATTAAACCCTGATGGTTGCTTAACCTTGTTCGTGCCCGCTTCATCATGATCGACTAACACAACTCCATCAGAAAAATCATATTCCCCCAATGTAAATGAACGACTTTCAGAATCCGCATTGACAAATACATAGTAATTACCTGTGTGATCTGTCGAAACATTTTCATAGGCAATCACTAAATCTGAGTCTTTCATTTCAGGAAATTCAAGTAGAGATATATTTGTATCTACTAACGCTTTATTTCCTAAACGGAAAGCATTCGTTGATTTACGTAATTCAATTAATCCTTCAGTGAAGGCTCTAGTTGTTGAATTGACAGGATACTCTTCTTGATTCGTCGCTTTTTCCCAATCAAACTTATTAATCGCATCCGAAGAATCATAGGAATCATGAATGAAGTATCCAAACGAGTTTCCGTCTGCATCACTTAGCTCATGATATTTTTGTTCCGGTAGACCTTCACCCATCCACTGTTTCGTTCTGCCATATTCTTGACCAGCGTGAATAAATGCCGTACCTTGGGAAGTTAAAATCATCGAGTTCCCAATACGAATACGTTTATGAATCTCTAAATTATTTTCAGCAATTTTTGGATCCTTTTTAATAGATTGAGCAATTACATCGTATAACGGCAAGTTATCATGTGCAGCGATGTACTGAACCATATCACCTGGATCGTCGTCAGCTGTATTCGATGGCTGACCTTTGATGTTATTGAAAATGGTCGTGATGTTTCGTGCGCCACCAGTTATAAATCTTGGCTCGCCTTCTGAACCAAAACCAGATTTCAATTCGTTACGGATTTCGTCAGAGAAAACGCCAACATCGTCCGTTTTGTTCATCCAGTCCTGATCTGCACCCATTCCTGCAAGTGATGGGTCCGCAATATGCCCAGCAAACGTTCGCCAACCTTCGCCAATAAACAAAGCATCCGGATTCACAGAAGCTGCTGCATCAAATGCATTTTGAATGGAAGGATATGTCGCGTCGCCCATCATATCAAATCGCATGCCATCAATCTTGTATTCTTCGAACCAATATTTCACGGAATCCACCATCAGCTTTTCAGCCATTGTATGATTCGTTGCCAAGTTGTTACCAAAACCTCCTAGGAAATTACCTTTCGAATCTTGGAACGCATAGTAATTCGGCACAATATCATTTAATTGACTAGCTTTCGCCATATGCGTATAAACAACATCAAACACGACACCCATGTCGGCATCATGGATTGCATCAATTAATTCTTTCAGTTCTTTTACGCGCAATTCAGGATCCGTTGCATCCTCTGAATACGCACCATCCGGTGAGAAGTAATTATGTGGGTCATAGCCCCAGTTGTATTCATTGCCACCAGCTGAATATTCTAGTTCACGCTCACCCATTCTCGTTTCATCGCCATAATACCAAGCCATAACCGGAAGTAGCTGAACATGAGTAACACCTAAAGACTTAATATAGTCGAGTTTGTCAATAAAACCTTTGTAAGATCCCCATCTCGACTTTAAATCCTTTTCAATAGAAGGATCAGATGTAAAGTCACGAACATGAACTTCGTAAATCACAGCATCTTCCCGCTTCTCGTAACCGTCAATTTTGGCATGACCGAAACCTGTTGGGTTCGTAGCACTTAGATCGACAATAGCAGCTTTACCAACCGTATCGCCGTCCGGACCCGCATTACCTTCTGTATTCACAGTGAATGCCGCCATTGATTTAGCATAAGGATCTAATACTGTTTTTGTCACGCCATCATTTGTGACTTCATACTGATAATAATATCCTTTAAGATCTGATACTTCTAAGTCACTTGGCAGAATCTCTTTTGACCAAACACCTTGTTCTCCTAGTGTTAATTCTACACTGCCAATTGGCGTTGCTGCATCCTCTTTATCAAAGAAATTCGCAACTACTTGGCTAGCTTTAGGTGCCCATAATTTTAGTGTGGCATTGCCATCTTTGTATGTTGCACCTAAATCATCCCCATCGTATGCATACATCTCATCTAGCAATCTCCAGCCTGTCGAAGCTGAAACAGTTCTACCTGCATACGTAATCGATAAAGGAAGTTTGTCTAAAGCGAAAGTTGCTTTCACCTCAACTGATGTGTCTCCAGTTATTTCAACACTTTCGACAACAACTTCTGTTCCATCGATATCTGTAATGACTAAATCCGTTTTCAACTTTTCAGCTGTTAACCCTTCAGTCATCGTAAATCCTAATAGAATGGTATCTTCAGAAATGACTTCTCCAGATACAATTCCTGACGCTACTTCTTCATAAGGAGAAATATAAACCGTATCATCACCTTGCTTTATCCATAAGTGATTATACTTATCGAGTAAGTTAAACGATTTATCTCCTCCATCTTTCTCTTGCGTTTCTTCGTTCACAATCAGGAATCCAAGATCTTTCGCATCTTCTTTAAGCTCGATATCCGCGTATGCACCATATCGATCTACCCCATCTAAATCGACTGCATCTGTTGGCCAATTACTAGATGGAGCTACCGTATCTCCCCAGTTCCATACGCCAAAGTTTTCGTAGTCTCCACTGTCACGTGTGTAGTGAATACGAACCGTATTTTCTGGTAAATCAACCGGTTCGTACGTATACACTTTATCCGAACCTTGCTTAATCCAAATTTCGTTCATTTCAGGCAAAGCAATCGTAAAGCCTTTGTCGCCACCATCTTTACCGGCATCCCCTTTTGTAATGTCCATTACAAGGAAGCCAATATTTTTTGCACCTTCAGCTAGTGGAACATCAATGTAAGCTCCATAACTGTCGGTTTTTTCGAACATAGTCGCACCTACTGGCCAGTTAGCAGAAGGTGAAGCGACATCATTCCAAAGCCATGCACCATAGTTTTCATAAACATCGTCTTCGCGGTTATAGTGAATGCGAATGTTGTTAGCTGGAATCGGCTCAACTACTACTCCGCCATCTTCAGTAGCAATCGCTCCAGTAATACTGCCGCCTTCAGCTGTTAATAAAACCGTACCACCATCCGCTTTAGTTGGAAGCGTTACAAATACTTCACCTGCTTCATTTGTTTCATAAACCTCACCCGAATAATGGTTCGTAACCACAGCGTCCTGTGAATCAACTGTTAATGTTACGTTTCTTTCATCTTCCGCAACATTTAAACCAACGTACACAGAATCATCTTGATACGCTCGAGAGAATAACAAGAACTTATCTTTGTCCGATCCACCTACAAATGTTCGTTCTCCTTTAGCAAACACTTTAGAATATACACTTCGGAAATTAAGAACCTTCGTATAGTGATCTAAAATATCATTGTTTTCAACTTGATCCCACGCAAAGTCATATCGGTTATCGTATTGTGGATAATTATTTGCTCCAGTTAAGCCAAGCTCTTCACCGTAATAAATAACAGGTTGTCCTTTTGCAGTAGCTTGAAGAGATGCAGCAACTTTTAACTT
>JAHIWI010000238.1 GCA_018816185.1 Bacillota bacterium | reverse complement strand
CAACCAATCAAATTTACTATAATGCATTGATAGATCGAGTGAGTGGCAAATTGAATTCACTCCAAACTGTTATTAAAGGAGGCTAATGAACATGAGTATCTTCCATAGTATGAATACAACTGCATCAGCCTTAACATCTCAAAGATTACGGATGGACGTTATTTCTTCTAATATGGCCAATGTAGACACCACTCGTGGACGCTTAGTCAATGGTGAGTGGGAGCCGTATCGCAGGAAATCGGTAACGTTGAAACCTCTTGAAGGACAGTTTTCATCTTTCTTGAATGTTGCTGTTGGTCATTCAAGTAAAGGACAAGTTGGGGATGGTGTTAAAGTTTCGAGAATTAACGAAGATAGAGAAACGCCATTTAAACTAGTATTTGATCCGAGTCATCCTGACGCAGACGAAAATGGATATGTAGAAATGCCAAACGTTGACCCTTTAAGAGAAATGGTCGATTTGATTTCTGCGACACGTTCATATGAAGCAAATGTCACAGTCTTCAATGCCAATAAAGCGATGTTGACGAAAGCGTTAGAAATCGGGAAATAACGGTAAAGAAAGGAAGTAAAAAATGCCAATACAACCTTTATCACTTTTAACACCAGTTCAACAACCGGTTCCAAATATCATGCAAAAAACGACTCCCTATGAAGCACAACAACAATTTGGAGCGATGTTAAAAGATGCAATATCAAATGTAAATGCTCAACAAAAAGTGTCTGACACAATGACTGATAAATTAATCCGTGGTGAACAAGTCGAGTTACACGATGTAATGATTGCTTCTCAAAAAGCAAGCATTATGCTAAGTGGAACGATGGAAGTTCGTAACAAGGTGATTGAAGCGTATCAGGAAATTATGCGTATGAGTGTCTAATATATTTCTGATTTAGTCATGACTCACTCACCAGTACCGGGGGATTAAAATGAATGAACGTATAACAAAATTTAAAAATGATATGACCCTCTTTTGGAGGAGTCGCACAAAAACGCAAAAGGGCACATTAATTGGAACAATTTTAGGTGTGATCATCCTCGCTGCAGCTGTTACTTTTTTTGCGACAAAAACTGAATATGTCCCATTATTTAAGGATGTATCTACAGCAGAAATTGGTCGTATTAAAGAGACACTGGATGCTCAAGGAGTTCCAAATGAGATTGCTCCTGGCGGGACGACTATATTGGTTCCATCTGAACAAGTTGATTCATTACTTGTCCAAATGGCGGCAGAAGGTTTTCCTCAATCAGGAACGATTGACTACTCCTTCTTCTCACAAAATGCTGGATTTGGTATGACAGATAATGAGTTTAACGTGCTAAAGCTAGCATCCACTCAAACAGAACTTTCAAACCTATTAAAAAGCATCCAAGGCGTGAAAGATGCTCGAGTCATGATTACATTGCCTGAAGAAGGCGTATTTTTAACACAAGCAACCGAAGCAGCAAGTGCTTCAATCGTTTTAAACACAGAACCTGGCTATCAATTTGAAGAACCTCAAATTTTAGCTATGTATAACTTAGTTTCGAAGAGTGTTCCGAACTTATCTACAGAAAATATTGTTATTACCAATCAATACTTTGAGTATTTCGATTTGAATAAACCTCAGACTGCTGGTTCATCTGTTATGGATCAAATGGCCATTAAGAAAACCATTGAACGAGATTTACAACGACAAGTTCAAACAATGCTAGGTACATTAATGGGTCAAGACAAAGTAATTGTCTCAGTTACAACTGATATCGATTTCCAAAAAGAAAATCGTGAAGAAAACTTAGTTGAACCGGTTGATGAAGAGAATATGGAAGGCATTCAAATAAGTGCACAACGGATTTCTGAAACCTTTACAGGAAATTCACCGGTTGAAGGTGGCACTCCTGAAGGAGAAGATCCAACTGACAATTTCACCACTTATGTTGAAGGTGGAGCAGGTAGCGGGGATTATGAAAAAATCGAAGAGACGATTAATAATGAAGTTAATCGAATTCGTAAAGAGATTGTAGAAAGTCCATATAAGATTCGTGATATTGGACTTCAAGTAATGGTTGAACCGCCAAACCCAGAAGATATTGCTTCATTACCTGATGGTGTTGAACAAGATATTGAACAAATACTTGCCACAATCGTTCGTACGACGATTGACAAAGATTCAGTTGGTCAATTAACGGAAGAACAAGTGGGAGAGAAAATTGTTGTATCTGTACAACCATTCAATGGGAAGGCTACAGAACTTGCAAACACAGAACCGATTATTCCGTGGTGGGTGTTTGTTGTAGGCGGAATTTTATTCGCGGTTATATTACTTCTAGTATTCTTTATGTTCCGTTCTAGAAAATCAAAACAAGAAGATTTACTTTTACTTGAAGAACAAAGAGAAGAATTTAACGTGGCAGATATTAATTCAGAAAAAGAAACGGAAGCTACATTGCGTCGTAAGCAATTAGAAAAAATGGCGAAAGATAAGCCAGATGATTTTGCTAAATTACTTCGCACTTGGATTGCTGAAGATTAATGGGGGGTTCGGCTGTTGTCCAGGAAAGAAAAAGACTTATCAGGTAAGCAAAAAGCTGCTCTCCTGTTAATCTCGCTGGGTCCTGAAGTATCCGCTGCCATTTACAAACATCTTAATGAAGATGAAATAGAGCGTCTTACTTTAGAAATATCAGGCGTGAAAAAAGTAGAACCAGAAGTTAAGGAAGATATTATAGAAGAATTCCATACAATTGCATTGGCTCAAGACTACAT
>JAHIWI010000237.1 GCA_018816185.1 Bacillota bacterium | reverse complement strand
TACAGCAAGTAAGTTACCATGAACTCGAAAAATTAGGAGATTTAATAAATGAAGTCATATCTGAGCCGTACGAAATTAATGGCATTATTGCTCGAATAACCACTAGCATTGGTATTAGTCGCATGCCTGAGGATAGCGAAAATTTAGATCAGTTAATTCAACATGCTGACCAAGCGATGTATGACTCGAAACGCAATGGTAAAAATCAATTTGACTTTTATATGAAGCAAGACGAAAGCCCTTCGGAATAACCGAAGGGCTTTTCTTTATACTCTTTGTGCGAGCCATTCTTCAACTTCTTGAATTGGCAATGGTTTTGAATAATAGTAACCTTGAATGATTTCGCAACCAATGTTACGAACCATTTCGAGTTGTTCTTTTGTTTCGATTCCTTCCGTAATGACCCGAAGTTTTAAATGTTTTGCTAGCTCAACAATCGTTTTGACAATCGCAAAACTCTTTGGGTTTTCTACGATTTCGCGAATGAAGTGTCGATCAATTTTTATTTCTTGAATCTGAAAATGTTGCAAGTAGACGAACGCAGAGAAACCCGTTCCAAAGTCATCAATACTGACTGAAAATCCTAAGTCACGTAATTCTTTAATTCGACCTTGCACGGCAACATAATCTTTCATTGCCAAATTTTCAGTGATTTCAATCATTAATTTATCTGGATGGATTTCGTATTCTTGTAAACAAGTTTCTAAAAATGGAGCAAGCCTCTCGTGTAAAAAGTGCCGTGGTGAAATATTTACTGAAAGCGTAAATTGATTTCGCCCTTGTTTTTTCCATTCTTGTAACTGTTTAAATGCTTCTCGAATGACCCATTCCCCAATCGGAAGAATTAAACCCGTTGATTCTGCTAATGAAATGAATTCGATTGGGGGCACAAGTCCCCGTTCCGGGTGATTCCAGCGAATCAATGCTTCAAATCCTACTACTTGATTGGTTTGGCAGTTCGTTTGTGGTTGATAAAACAACATAAATTCGTTGAAATCTAAGCCTTTTCGTAAATTCATTTCCACTTGAAGGTCGGATTTTGAGACCTCAATCATATCTGGAATAAAGGCAGCAGTTACGCCACGAGACAAATACCTTCGACCATCATTTAAAGCAATTTGAGCTCTTTGCAGACATTCTTTTGCGTTATACCCGTGCTTAGGATATTCACTAACGCCATAGCTATAAGTTATGTATACTTCCTGGTTGTCGATTTGCATGGGTTTTTTTAATTCTAAAAGCTGTGTCTCGTAATGAGGAACCCACGTTTTATTGAAACAAACCGCAAAATGATCGAATCCGATTCGAGCAACATGGGCAGGTTCTAGGAAAATGCTGGTCAAACGACTGGCTGTTTGTTTTAACACTTCCTCTCCATATTCAAAGCCTAATACATCTTGAATATTGGAGAATTGATCTAATTGCAAATAGGCGAAAGTCATGTCTTGATTCGCATCTAATTCATCATTGGCTTTTGAAATAAAGGCATTCTGATTTGGCAAACCCGTTAATTGGTCGATATAGGCTAAATTTCGCACTTGATTTTCGGCTTCAATACGCGAAACTCGCTCATATAAAAATGCAATCATGTCAGCTAAAGTTCCAACAAGCGTTTGGTCTAATTCCGTCCATACGCGCTTCGTTAAGGATTCACAACATAATACGCCACCAATTCCAGTACTCAGGATAATTGGAGCATCCAGCATTGATTTGATACCGCCGATGCTTTCAAAATAAGCGGGGTACAATTCACTTACTCTCAAATCTTTCGATACATCATTAACCGCAAGTGCCCTTGAACTTTTAACGGCTTGAAAATATATCGGAAATTCGAGAATATCTAAATAAGCTTTATTCGAATGTGTTGCAAAGCGACGATCATAAATATTTTGTGCGGTTAACACGTCATGATCTTCATCAAACAACCAAATACCAATCCGCTCACAATCAATTAATTCACTGACGGTTTCACACACACTTTGTAAACTATCAACCATCGTTTCTCTCGATATATTTCGTAATTTAGCCAATTCAAATAATTTCGTTTGTTGATCTCGTAATTTAATTTCTAATTCGACTGTATGCTCGACGCTTCTTTGTAATAGTGGTGTTAATAAACAAATATAATCATTTGCATTATATTTACCCAGTCTCAATTCGAATGTTTGCGAAGCCATCAGTATTTTAAAATTATCAAAATTAGCATTATGTATTTTTTGTAAAATAATGGTTTTTATTTCATCATTTAAAAATGGACTGGTCTTCCCGTTATTCATTATATTCGTGAATTCATGAGTAACTGCATTTATATGAAGTACCGTTATGGATCGTTGCATACGAAATAGTACCTCCTAAGTTCAATTCAACTCTGCATCTAATATACCACCATTTGTCAAAATTTTCATCAAATATTTCATGTTTCGACACATTGTTTTTTTACTAAATATTTACATTTTTTTGGGGGCTAATCTTTTTTGAGGTTTCATTCGTTAGCTAATTAAGCTTAGGTAACATCTACAAAAAAACGAGAAAGGGTGATCAAGGTGAAAAAATGGAGCATCTTCTTCGTTTTGGTTTTTAGCTTGTTTGCAAATACGTTGACCGCAAGCGCTCATGCTGATCTTTCATCAAGTACGCCTGCTGAAGATGACGTTTTTGAAACCATGCCAAATAAGGTTCACTTAACCTTTACTACGGCTATTGATTCTACCGTTTTCGAGCTTAACGTTCGCACGCAAGATGGTAGGTCTATTCTTAATGGCGACGTAGAGATTAATTCACATAAAAATGAATTATCTGTAGCCCTTATACCCGACGTATCAGGGCAAATCCAAATCATTTATTCCGTGATATCCAAGGATGGTCATCCTATTAAAGGTGTCATTAATTTTACTGTGAATAAAGCAGGTGTAGTTGAGGAGATAGAAACACCTATTAAAGAAGAAGTAATGACAATAGAAAAAATGAGTGATGAAGATAAGAACATGACGTTAGCTAGCGAGGAAAAATTAGCTATTAATGATACGGAGCAAATGACCTCGCGTGTTTCGACTTTATCAGCCATTATAAAATTCTTCTATATCACGTCGTTAGTGTTGTTATCAGGTTTACTAATTTGGACAGCAAGAGGATTTCGTACTCGGTTTGTGCCAAGTAGTCAGTTATTCCATTTAGCTTTGCTGTTTTTATTCACATGGTCACAAGCACGTGATTTCTTAACTGTCTTTGACCACCTAACATGGGGAGATTTATTTTTACGTACCGAAGTGGGTCAATATTGGACAGCAGCTCTTGTTGTAACTGTGATGGGCTTATATATCGTTGGACGAAATCGAATTGTAGACCTTTCCTTTGTCGCGATTTTGCTTTTATTGAAGAGTTTAAACAGCCATGCTGTTGCTTCCGAATTTCCTTTTGTAACGGTTGGTCTGAACTTCATGCATCTCGGATTAGCAGCAGTGTGGGTTGGTGGATTATTCATTCTCCTTACTTTATGGAAACAAGGTGAGAAGGACGTATTCCTTCCGGTGTTCTCACGAGCAGCACTGTTTAGTATTTTGGCATTGAGTGTCACTGGAACAATTTATGCACTCATTTTAGCCCCGTCAATAGATGCTTTATGGACAACTACATGGGGCTATTGGTTGTCAGCTAAAATCCTCGCTGTGTTCGGTGTCTTTATTGTGGGAGGATTCATTCGACGAAAAATTAAAATTAATCATGATTTGACTAATAAAAAGTTTTTATATTTGGATTGTGGACTTGCCCTTCTTATCCTTCTTATTGTGGGTGTGTTAACTCAGTTAAGTCCTTCTTGACGGTACCGGGTAAGTAAACAATTGTGTTTGTTTACACTTTCGTGACTTTCATGAATGTTTGGGTACCTGGCACTTTGGGAATCATTTGGGTATGACGATACTCAAGGAGGATGATTCATATGAAAGAAGAAACGTTAAAGAAAGCTGATGAAAAAACACATGGTCAAACCCAAAATCAGCAGCCTGG
>JAHIWI010000236.1 GCA_018816185.1 Bacillota bacterium | reverse complement strand
AGCCGCCATAAATAGAACGCCTTTGACAAGTTGTTCCTTCCCTTTAGATACAAAGGCACCTAGGCCAGTAGCTAAAATCGCTAGTGGCCATAGAGCTGTCAAATTCCGATCTATATTTGTTACGTAGTAAAACAAAAATATGACAATCGCTAATACGATTGTTGTGCCAATCAATCCTGCTACAATTCCTTTTTTCTTTTCTGTCGGCAAAGTCAGTGGAACAATCAGTACAGCTGCAACTACTGCTATGACAACACTATAAAGTAGGGTTAATCCCATATGAATTCCTCATTTCTTAGGTGTACTAGTATTACTTACGGTTTCGCATGTAAAAAGTTTCAGATGCTCATTCGAAATCATCATATACAACGAATGGATCAAGCTATATCCTTGCCAATGTTGTTAATAAAAATTTCACACTTCAACTAATTCTGCCTTTGGAAAAATTTCAAATCTAATTTCTACATCATCAGAACAAATCATTCATAAATTAAATACATGTCCAATTTTTGGAGGTTACTATGTATGTATTAAAGAAAGGTATGATAATAGTTGTCGGTAGTATCTTTCTATCATTAGGCATAAATCTTTTTTTGATACCCCATGAAATTTTGGACGGGGGAATTATTGGTATAGGACTAATCCTTAATTATATATGGGGACTTAAAGTGGGCCTTATGATTATGTTTCTAAGCTTACCAATATTTATTATTGCTTGGTTTAACTATAGAGATTATTTCTATAATAGCTTACATGGAATGGTTATTTCCGCATTTTTTATAGATATTTTAAAACCTATGGATTCACTACTACGTATTGATGCAGTACTTAGCTCAATCCTAGGTGGAATCTTAGTGGGTCTTGGGATTGGGTTGATGTTGCGATTTAGAACAAGTACTGGCGGCACAGACCTAATAGCACAGTTCCTTAGTGACAGAATAGGTATAAATGTGGGCATCCTTATTTTAATAATCGATTCAATTGTTGTATTATGTGGTTGGCTTTTGCTATCCTCTGATACTCTCTTTCTCTCAACAATTACAATTCTTGTTGTGGGATTAACAACAAGCCTTTTAAATAAGAATGTTGTACATACATGACGCTCCTATTAAAACTTCATTATACAATTCCCCTCTTCCGTCCACTCTGTTTTTTCATGTTTTTACAATTCCCTCCCAATAACTTTGTATCCGTTTAGATTAATAGTGATAAACTCTACAGACGAATACGAAAGAATTAAACAATCAAGTTTTATAAATCAAGTAAAAAAGTGATCGCTAGCTAGTAGCAATCACCTGTTGAATGTAGTTTTTAAAATTATTTGCTGCAATTCCTCGAATGTGATCATCTTCAAAGTGATCTTTTAAAGCATTGATTACACGTTGCGTTTTACTCGCATCTTGCAAATCTTCAATAAAAACAGATATTCCATCAAAATCGGATCCTAAACCAAGATGTTCAACACCAACGATTCTCGCCAAATGAACAAAATGATGCATGAAATCTTCAGTGGTAACGGATTTGACTTCTTTTTTTATGAACAAAGGATAGTACACAAGATGAATATGTCCACCTTTGCCAACTAACGCCTTCGCTTGGTCATCAGTTAAATTGCGAGGGTGATCGCATAGACTGCGAGCATTCGAATGACTGGCTATGACATGTTTCGCTTCCTTTAATACATCCCAAAAAGACTGTTCATTTAAATGAGAAACGTCGACAATAATGTTTCGACTGTTTAACAACTTTACTACTTCATGACCAAATGGCGTTAATCCTAAATGGGATGGTTCGTCGGCTCCATATGCTACTGCATTCGCTTGGTTCCATGTTAGACCAACTAGTTTTACGCCTGCATTCAATAAAAGCTCTAACTTTTCAAGACTTTCACCGATCATATCGACACCTTCAACTGTGAGGACTGCACCAATTTCTTGTTCACCCAGTTGATCGAGTTGTGACCAATCTGTTATATGAATGATATCAGGATTTGGTGCAAGAATATGGGAGTGAAATAACTCAATTTGTCTAATTGCAGACATGAATTTCTCTGCAGGAGCTAAGTCGGCTGCAACAAAAATAGCAAAAAACTGGACATTTACTTTACCGGCTAGAAGTCTCTCTTTATTTGCTTGAAGGGAAGGATCGTTATGAAATGACACAGGTTCTTCCATGATCGATAATTTATATAAGACGTCACAATGTAAATCGATTACGTTCATTTCATTCCTCCAAAGTGTTTTTATCAATCTCATTAGAATAGAAGATGCATATATACTTCATCAACATAACTCGAACCTGATTTCATTGCATTCTGTTCAACCCCAAAAGATACGAACCCTAATTGCTCATACAATCGAATAGCTGGTTCATTAGAAGAAACAACCGTTAGATTGATTTTTTCTATACCTGGCCATTGTTTAGCAAAAGCAATTACGTCTTGTAATAATTTTGCCCCCACTTTTTGGCCACGAACCTTTGGCGTTACATACACAGCAAGTAGGTTGATTCGATGTTTTAACTTTGGTGCTTGTTCTGCAACAAGTGTCATTGTTCCAACAAGTTCTTCACCAATGAAAGCTCCGATTGTCGCACTCTCTTTTGAGTCTAAATTATTGGCTACTCGAATTAATGGATTCACGCGAGCCCTTGCGTCTTCATAAGTTGTTGCAAACGCTTCTGGATTTTGTTGTAGAGCTTCTAAACGTAATCGCCAGTACTCTGACGCATCGTCCCCCGTTAATTTTCTTATCTCCATGCTAATGCTCCTTTTAATGAAAGAACGATTATCGTTCCATCCACTTGGCAATCGATTGTTCTTGGGGTTTACCCGTATTATGTAAGGCGGTTATTACCCGCTCCCGTCGTTCCTTCGAATGGTTTTGGCTCAACTTCGCTTTCCCCTGCATATGATCAATGGAAATCGTAAAACCCACAACACCTTTTGAAAGGTTTGCAATCATATCATTTTCTACATCATCTAACGTATAATTACTCGCTGAAACCTCGTATTTTAACGTTAAATCAACCATTGATTGCCAAAGACGCGGATCTTCTTCATTCATTATATGAACCTTCCCTTTCACATGGACCGTAACATAATTCCATGTGGGTACAGTATTTTGAGTCTCATACCAAGAAGGCGAGATATAACAATGTGGACCTTGAAAAACGGCGAGTACTGACTGGCCATCAAGGTCCTTCCATTGTGGATTCCCTTTAGCGAAATGCCCCACTAAATGATGTCCGTCATTGGTTAATAAAAGAGGCAATTGCGTTGCACAAGGTTCTCCCTCATTTATGGAAAAGAGAGTGGCGAAGCCAAATTCATCGATTACCTCTTCCATGTCCTTGCGCTCCGTTATTTTAAAATAAGGAGGAATATACATAGCAAAACCTCATTTCTTAATCCTCAGCACCTAAATAACTCGTTGAAAGCTTTGTTTCTTTTTCTGTATCCACTCGATACCCTGCCGCTTCTGGTCGTGAGCTTACAACTGTATGCAATTCTTCATCGATGAAATGAAGTGCGACTCCATCGTCTGCTGCATAACCGCTACTAATCTTCCCATCACGAATAAATGCATGATACGAAGGACGACGGTCTTCTTCGCCGTCATAATGTGGACTGTGACTGCCTCGAAGAATCCCTAGACAAGCGATCGGTTCGAGACCTGTGCCATATGAATCGGTTATGCCTTCTTCAAACCAACAAAGTGAACCTGCACTCAATCCCGCTAAAATAGTTCCGTTATCATACGCTTGGCGAATAATGACGTCTAATTCCCATTCACGCCATAACGCCATCAAATTTTTTGTATTGCCCCCACCAACATAAAGAATGTCTTGTTCCATCACGAAACTTTTAATGTCTCGTGTATGAGGTTTAAATAATGACAAATGAGTTGGTTCACAATTCTCTCCTCGAAATGCGTGATAAAACCGTTCAATGTATCCTTCAGCGTCTCCACTAGCAGTTCCAACAAAGCAAATCTTTGGTTTATCACTCTTACTTTGACTCAAAATATATCGATCCAATAAAGGATTTTCTGGTTCCATTGAGAAACCGCCACCACCTAAAGCAATAACCTGTCTCATTTACATTCCTCCTAGCTTGGAAATATGAACTTTACTTTATCTATACACATCTCTATAGATCCAAAACACCTTTCGATTTCTGGTAAATGATAAAATGTGGTTGAAAATTCAATATCCATCATTTTACGATCCGGTGCATAAAGAATGATTTTCTTCTTTCCTGCAATAGCAAGTCCGAGTTCTATGTGCGTTCCTTTTCCGCCCGGTAAAACAATGAGAACCAATTCCGAATCTTCAATTGCAGCTTTTTCGAGTAAGCCAATTCTTTGTAATTCCTCCACTGAATCCGCTCGCTCATTCAAGGTCCAGTCATATGTTAGCTGCCATCCCATTTGTGTAAGTCTGTTCGAAAGGGTACGAACTTGATTTATATTTTGAAAACTCGATGCGACATAGAATTTCAATTACATCCCACTTTCATTTTAAACGTTAGAGAATCTCACAAACTCGCCCTACTTGCCCATCTTCTAACCGTACTTTAATACCATGAGGATGATTCTGAGAATTTGTTAACAAATCTTTAACGACGCCTTTCGTTTTCACACCAGTACGTTGGTCTTTCTTTAAAATCACATATACTTCTATTCCTGGTTTTACATCTGCACGATTTTGTCCGTTTGCCATATTCATCATCCTTTCTTGTTCTAATCTTACCATTAGAAAAGACAAAGCGTGCACCAAAAATGGTGCACGCTTTGTCTTTGTTTTACTGGGATTTGAGATTTATAGTTATTGTCTTTACACTTTTCTTTTATTCAAAGAATTTCTCGATATCATCTAGCATTAATTCTGCAGCTAAATAGCCACCTGCTGTATTCCAAATCGTGTCACTTACTTTGTGTACATTACCAGCTTTAGCTACTTCAAGGTTTTGGAACAATGGATCATTTACCCATTCTTCTTCTAATTTCGTTGCTTCTTTATCGCCTGTCTCATAAGTAAAGTAGAACATAATATCTCCGTCCATAGCTGGAATACGCTCTTTCGTTACACCTTTTTCTGCAAAGTCAGGTAGATCTTGTTCTGCTGGACGAGCAAAACCAAGTTGCTCTAGGATAACACCTGAGAAAGAGTCCTTATGGTAAATACGGACATCTCCAGCCATAAATCGAACCATCGATACTTCTTGTTGTAGTTTATCACCAAGTGTGGCTTTCATTTCTTCCACTCGGTTCATGTATGCATCAATTTTTTCTTGACCAACATCTTCTTTATTAACAGCTTTTGAATATAGTTTGAAGTTTTCTTGCCAATCTCCTCTTAACGTTTCAGCAAAAATGGTAGGTGCAATTTCATTTAACTGGTCATACACTTTTTCTTGTCGCATTTTATTCCCAATAATTAAATCCGGCTTCAATGCAGCAATTGCTTCTAAAGATGGTTCAGATTCATTTCCAACAACCTTAGTATCTTTCAACATTTCTTCCGTATGGTCATACCATGGATCTCCATTGTATGCTTCTACTGCTCCAACAGGAGTTACTCCCATTGCAAGTAGTGCTTCGACACCTTCGTTTGTCAAAACGACGATTCGTTTTGGTTCACCTTTAATCGTTGTTTCACCCATTGAATGCGTAACTGTATAGCTCGTTTCTGTTTCTGTTTCTGTCTTTGTAGCTTTATCGCTTGATGTTTTCTCAGTATCTGCAGAACCACATGCAGCTAATATGAGAAGCATGAATGCAGTTAATAATAACGCTAATTTTTTCATCTAATTATTCTCCTTTTTGACATTCTATTGAGAATGAAAATCATTTACAGTTAGTACTTTATATGCTACGATTTTAATTGTCAACACATGTTAAATAAATAATTTTTAAGAGGTTTTTTATGTTACATACAAACTTAACTCGTGGATGGGGAATTGCTGTAAGTATTATTGCCATCTTATTTTTAATGCTATCTAGTCTAGTTTACGGATACACGGATACTACTTGGACAGATGCCTATTTGGCTTTTATGAAACCAAATGGTTCTAATGAACATTTAATTATTAAAGATGTAAGACTACCACGTTCACTAATTGCTGCTTTTATTGGTGCATGTCTTGGCGTTTCTGGAGCGATTATGCAATCCATCACTAGAAACCCACTTTCGTCTCCAAGTATTTTAGGAGTCAACGCGGGTGCAAGTTTTTTTGTCGTGATTGGTGTCGTTTTTTTCTCGGTTCAAAGTTTACAGTCATATATGTGGCTTAGTTTTGCAGGAGCTGCATTTGCCTTTTCACTTGTATTTATTCTGAGTAGTGCTGGACGTGAAGGTTTAACACCACTTAAATTAACACTTGCTGGCTCTGCCATTACTGCACTGTTCGCATCATTTACTCAAGGTCTTCTTGTGTTAAACGAAACAGCACTTGATCAAGTCCTTTTCTGGTTAGCTGGCTCCGTTGCAAATCGACCACTTGACTTGCTTATTAACGCATTGCCTTATATTGTTGTTGCTTTATTAGTGGCATTTATTAAAGCAAAAGAATTGAACGTCCTAAGTATTGGAGACGATGTGGCGGTTGGACTTGGCCAAAAAACTTTTTGGACGAAATTATATTTTGGTGCTTTAGCAGTTGTATTAGCTGGTTGTGCTGTTGCTGTTGCCGGTCCGATTGGATTTGTAGGCATCATCATTCCTCACGTCATTCGTTCCATCGTCGGATTAGATCATCGATGGATTCTTCCTTATTCGGCGTTTGGAGGAGCCACTTTACTATTAATAGCAGACATTGGAAGCCGTTATGTATTAATGCCTCAGGAACTTCCTGTTGGCGTCATGACTGCTTTAATTGGCGTTCCTTTCTTTATCTATGTTGCGCGCAAAAAGATGGGGGTGTGAATAATGACTTGGTTGAACAGATTTAATTTTAAAAAACACCCGTTTTTTGCTACCATCCTTCTATTTTTTGTTGTGGTACTAATCATGATTTTTTCTGCAGGTTCAGGAGAATACCCATTATCACCCCAAAACGTTCTCTCCGCCTTATTTGGTTTAGGGGACGACTTCGCCAGAACAATTGTCATCGACTTCCGATTACCGCGAATCGTAATGGCATTATTCGTCGGAATATCCCTTGCAGTATCTGGGGCTATTTTACAAGGAATAACGAAAAATCCCCTTGCTTCTCCAGATTTAATCGGGATTACAGCAGGGGCATCATTTGCGGTGGTGTTGTTCTTATCATTATTTTCAGATGAAAATAATTCATTAATGGTGAGCATACACTGGTTACCGTTATTTGCTTTTCTTGGTGCCACTCTCACTGCACTCATTGTCTTTTTCTTATCATGGAAGAATGGGATTGCCCCTTTCCGTTTACTTCTTATCGGAATTGCGGTAGCGGCGTTTATGAATGCTGGGACAACGATTTGGATGTTGATGGGACCAATATACAGAGCTAGTCAAGCAACTATATGGACCACTGGCAGTATCTACGGGGCTAATTGGTCACAAGTAAAAGTGTTAGTCCCATGGTCCATCCTTTTAATCGTAATTGCCTTATTACTAAGAAGACAGATGAACATTTTAGAACTTGGGGATGATATCGCGACAAGTGTCGGTTCTCAAGTACAAAAAAATCGAGTCCTTTTGTTATTAATAAGTACTGGATTAACAGGTGTTGCTGTGGCATTTGCGGGTGGAATAGGCTTTGTTGGTCTTTTAGCTCCTCACATTGCGCGCAGAATCGTTGGTCCAAAATTTCAAACGATGATTTTATTTACAGCGGGTATTGGAGCACTTCTTGTCCTAGTTGCAGACTGGATTGCACGCGTTGCATTTGCTCCTATTGAAGTGCCAGCAGGGGTTTGGACGGCGGCTGTCGGAGCACCATATTTTATCTTTCTTTTATTAACAGAACGAAGAAGGGGTAGGGTTTGATGAGTAAGGTGAACGAGCGTGATATACGGACAACATTTCGTTTGATGAATCCTTCTGATGTTTCTTTCTACTCCCTATCAGTAAAAGATTTATTTAATCCTTCACATCTTCATAATCATTTCGTTTGGATGATGGAACACTGCGGGAGTCCTACAAAAGGCCACGCCGCTTCCATTACAGCTAAGAGAATCGGCTATTTAGTGGCTATTATAATCTACCTAAAACATGTCGATCACAGGGAAGTTTGCTTTAAAAATGCTACGATGCACACGATTACCCCTCACAACTCTTCTAGTGGATGGTTGCCTGTTTATTCTTATCCTTCAGAATCAATACAAAGCGAAAAAGCAATGGTCGACTGGATCTCAAATGACTTGTATGCAAAAGAACTGGTTCCACTTGTATCTCTGTTAGGTAAGGAAAAAGGAATTTCTAAAATAACTCTTTTTGAAAACATATACACTTATATCAAATGGGTGCTCGTAGATGTTCTAAATGAAGAAGATATCTTTGTACAACTTGTCAGCCATCGACTAACTGATTTCGGTGCCGTTACCCGCCATCCACTAGCTTTTTATGAAACTGAAACGTTGCTTAGAAAGACTTGTTGTTTATCTAATTTAACGATTGGTCAGAGCAAAAAATGCACAACCTGTCCATTGAAATAAAAACGCTAGCTCAACGAGTGAAATCTCGTGAACTAGCGTTTTTTTCATAATTAAATGACAATGGCTGCGAAAAACATCATGACGAAAATAAATGCAATGATGAAGAATACAATGGATGGAATCATAAGGGTTGCGAAGCCTCTCCAACTTGAAAACTGATGTACTTCTCCAATCGATTGACTCTGTATAACAATCATCCAAATAGCAAAAACGATCATAATAAGGGCTGAGAAAATCATCCAAATAATCATTGAGGCACTAATACCACTTAGTGGATCTACTTGATTCCCATTATAGGTGATAACGGAAGAAAGAATGAAGTAAGGGGATAGCCAAATCGCCGGAATCGTTACTACTCCCATCGCTTTCGCCATTTCTCCAAATGTCCCCACTCCCCCCATCCATTTCCCAACAAACGTAAAGATAAGTGAAGATAATCCAACTCCAAGTAAACTTAAAAATGGACCAATCACTAAAGATGCTAAAATTAGGACCAAAAACGGAAAATTAAAGGTAGCGCTTAAACTTCCGAAAGCATTGAATCCATTCGGTATACCTGCAATTGCAGCGATAATGAGTGCGTATTTTAATGATTTGTTCTCGAGAACATAGCGGATGGTTTTTCTCGTTGAAAACCAAATTGAAAAAAACGGGTTCAGCTTTTCATTTTCATGAACATACGTCGGTTGTTGCATTTCATCCCCTCCAATAATTATGTATACGATACAAAAGTGAATTTAACACACCTTTAGAATGAGAAACTATATTATAAATTCTACAGTTTCCTAAAAATATGTAAGAGT
>JAHIWI010000235.1 GCA_018816185.1 Bacillota bacterium | reverse complement strand
CCGACATCCGTATCTAGAAGTATTCGTCTATCAAGAAGCCAAAGAAGGAAACCATGAATGTGGAGATACTTACTTTACGTTTATGAATGATCAGTACTTTTTATGTGCCATCGCGGATGGTTTAGGTAATGGTCCAATAGCTAGGCAATCTTCAGAAATCATTCCAATGATTTTAGCTGAATATCATCACGAAACAATTGATGAACTTCTCCTCAGAAGCAACGAATTAATGATGCACAAAAGAGGAGCAGCAGTTGCAATTGTGAAGGTGGACTTTGCCGCTAAGACAATCGAGTACAGTTGCGTCGGCAACATCAAATTCTATATGACACGTAGAGATGACGAGAAAATGATTTACCCATTACCAGTAATGGGTTACTTATCAGGAAGACCTCAAAAACTTAGAACTCAAAAATATGCATACAAACCAGGTGACTTATTCTTACTACATTCTGACGGTGTTGTGATGAACAATCCGAAAGAATCGATGAGAAAAAGTTCTGGAGCATTTGATTTACATCAAACCTTAATTCATACAATTGAACATGGTGATGATGCAACATTTATCGCAGGAAGCCTTCTCCAGTAATTCGGAGAGGGTTTTTTTATTTCAAATAGGAATTCGGAAAAACAGATTTCCCCTTTGAAGTGCACTTAATGTTTACCTAGTGATAAAATGTAGAGGGAACACTGAAAGGGTGAATCATATGGATGCAAAACAAATGATGCAACGAATTGCGAAAGAAACGAATGTAAGACCCCAACAAGCACAACAAGTGATTAACTTACTTGAGGAAGGAAATACAGTTCCTTTCATAGCTCGTTATCGTAAGGAAGCAACGGGTTCATTAGACGAAGTGCAAATTAAAGCGGTTGAAGACCGCTATCGATACATACAACAATTAGAACAGCGTAAAGAAGAAGTCACACGATTAATCGAAGAACAAGGCAAGCTTACAGATGAGTTAGCAAACGCCATTCAAGCCGCTACCGTTTTACAGCGTCTAGAAGATTTATATCGCCCGTACAAACAAAAGAGAAGAACGAAAGCAACGATTGCAAAAGAAAAGGGTTTGGAACCGTTAGCAGCCTTACTCTTCACTTTTTCAAATACAAAACCTGAAGATCTTGCAAAAGACTTTGTAAATGAAGAAAAAGAAGTGATGAATGTTGAGGAGGCTTTGCAAGGGGCACGTGAGATTCTCGCGGAACAATTTGCCGATGATCCTAAAATTCGAGAAAGTCTTCGTAACTTAACGCGTTCAGAAGGCTCCATTGTATCGGTCGTGAAAAAACAAGAGGCTGATGAAAAGAGCGTCTTTGAAATGTATTACGACTATGCAGAACCGGTAAAGAAAATTGTTCCTCACCGAGTTTTAGCATTAAATCGAGGCGAAAAAGAAGATATCTTGAAAGTTTCCTTGAATGCTCCAACTGAACGAATTCTAAGTAAAATGCGTGATGAATGGATTCCTTCAAATAGTTCATCACCAAGCATTCCGCAAGTCATGGAAGCCATTGAAGACTCATACAAACGTTTAATAGCACCATCTGTCGAACGTGAAATACGCACAGAGCTGACAGAAAAGGGAGAAACCCAAGCGATTCATATCTTCTCCGAGAATTTAAGAAATCTTTTACTGCAACCTCCAATGAAAGGAAAAGTTGTACTAGGGGTTGACCCTGCCTATCGAACAGGCTGTAAATTAGCAGTAGTTGATGATACGGGTAAACTTCAAGAAGTATCAGCTATTTATCCGCATCCACCAAGGGCGGATGTTGCAGCTTCAACGAAAAGTATTTTAGACGTCTTAAAGCGCTACCCAATCTCAATCATCGCCATTGGTAATGGTACAGCTTCAAGAGAAACGGAGCAGTTTATCGTTTCTTGCTTAAAGCAAATAGACCGAGAAGTATCTTACGTTATTGTGAATGAAGCGGGAGCCAGCGTTTATTCAGCATCTGATACAGCGCGAGCGGAATTCCCAGATCTTCAAGTTGAACAACGAAGTGCCGTTTCAATTGCGAGACGACTTCAAGATCCACTATCAGAATT
>JAHIWI010000234.1 GCA_018816185.1 Bacillota bacterium | reverse complement strand
TAAGATACTTATCTAACGGAGGAACATTCGTGTACATTTATTATTTAGTTGCAGTTATCATAGTGGCATTAGATCAGTGGACCAAATGGTTAGTTGTGAACAACATGGAGCTAGGAGAACGAATTCCTTTATTGGATCCTACGTTTGCCTTATTATCACATCGTAATCGTGGAGCCGCTTGGGGCATGCTTGAAGGACAAATATGGTTGTTTTCAATCGTAACCGTTATTGTGATTGCGGGAATCCTTTATTACTTCCACAAAGAAGCAAAAGGAAAGCCATTATTTCAATTAAGTCTAATGATTTTACTTGGTGGAGCTATCGGAAACTTTATCGATCGATTATATCTAGGAGAAGTTGTTGATTTTATAGATGTGTTAATTCCTATCATTAACTATGATTTCCCGATTTTTAACATTGCAGATGCTGCTTTAACAATAGGTGTAGTAATGGTGATGATTGTATTATTTTTAGAAGAAAAAAGTGAAAAGAAAACAGGTGAGTAAATGGAAGATTTTACGTATACGATAACAGAAGAACAAAAAGGTGAACGTATTGACAAAGCAATTTCACTACTTGAATCAGATTGGTCGAGAAGTCAAATTCAAAATTGGTTAAAAGATGGAGCTGTTTTAGTTAATGGTGACCAAATTAAACCCAATTATAAAGTGAAAAAAGACGATGTAATTATCGTTTCACCTCCAGAAGCGGAACCTTTAGACATTCAGTCAGAGGATCTTGATTTAGAAATCATTTATGAAGATGCGGATGTTTTGGTTGTTAATAAACCAAGAGGAATGGTTGTCCATCCAGCTCCTGGTCATACATCTGGAACTTTAGTAAATGGGTTAATGCATCATTGTACAGACCTATCTGGCATTAATGGTGTCATGCGTCCAGGTATTGTCCACCGTATCGACAAAGATACTTCAGGATTATTGATGGTTGCTAAAAATGACAAAGCTCATGAATCATTAGTTAATCAATTAGTAAAAAAGACAGTAACGAGAAAATATACTGCGCTTGTTCATGGACATATTCCGCATGACAAAGGAACAATTGATGCACCTTTAGGTCGCGACAAAAAAGATCGTCAAAGTATGGCAGTTGTTGACAGTGGAAAACATGCAATTACACATTTCCGTGTGATTGAACGTTTTGGTAAATTCACGCTTGTTGAATGTCGTCTTGAAACTGGTCGCACACATCAAATCCGTGTTCATATGAAATATATCGGTTTTCCTTTAGCTGGAGATCCGAAGTATGGACCAAAGAAAACGATCGAATTTGGTGGACAAGCACTTCATGCTGGCGTACTAGGATTCATGCATCCACGCACTGAGGAATATATGGAATTTGAAGCACCGCTTCCAAAAGTATTTGAAGAGTTACTTGAAGAAGTGAAAACTCAAGTTGACACGAAGGAAGACTAATTCTATAATTGGTCTAACGAATTAAATAGAATTCCTTTAAAAACAGTCCAGAGAGGCTGAGAAGGTACCGTGAAACGTAAAAAGACACATGCTGTGTGTTTTCCTGCGATATTTTTCTGCATTCACACCCTCTCATCCTAAATGGACGAGAGGGTTTTTTATTTTCTCAAATAAAATGAAACATTGGCGCACGGAAGAAAAGGAGGAGCAATCTTGGTGGAAAAAGCAAATATCTTAGATGAACAAGCCATAAACCGAGCATTAACTCGTATTGCTCATGAAATCATTGAGCGCAACAAAGGAATCGAACAGTGTATCCTTGTTGGAATTAAAACTCGAGGCGCATATTTAGCAAATCGATTAGCTGCAAAAATCGAAAAAATCGAGGGTAAAAGTATTAAATCTGGTGAATTAGACATTACTCTTTATCGCGATGATCTTTCAATGAAAACAGCCAATAAAGAACCACTCGTTCAACAAGTGGATATTCAACACGCAGTTAAGGATCAAAAAGTCATCCTAGTAGATGATGTTCTGTATACAGGTAGAACGGTACGAGCAGCAATGGATGCAGTGATGGACTTAGGAAGACCTGCACAAATTCAATTAGCAGTCTTAATCGATAGAGGACATCGAGAATTACCCATTCGTGCTGATTATGTAGGAAAAAATATTCCTACAGCTAGTATCGAACGCATAGTCGTTCGCTTAAATGAAACAGATCATGAAGACAGTGTAACGATTCACGAATAGAAGAAAGTAGGGGAAATGATGTCAAACACTCAAGCCATATTAGATATTCACGATAAACCTTCGACAGGAAAGCTAGCGACTTTAAGTATCCAACACATGTTCGCGATGTTCGGTGCAACGATATTAGTTCCTCAAATAGTTGGATTAAGCCCTGCAATTGCTCTACTTACAAGTGGTATTGCTACATTAATTTTCTTGTTTATAACTAAATTTCAAGTACCAGCATATTTAGGGTCGTCATTCGCTTTTATTGCACCTATTCTTTTTTTAACTAAACAAGCTGGAATTGGTAGCGCAATGATTGGTAGCTTGTTTGTAGCACTTGTATATTTTATCGTTTCACTTGTCATATGGAAGACCGGCTATAAATGGATTATGAAATTATTACCACCGATTGTTGTGGCTCCTGTTATTATCGTTATTGGTTTAGCTTTATCTCCTGTAGCAGTTGATATGGCCATGAATATTACCGTAAATAATGTAAAAGAATATAGTATGCTTCACTTTACAGCAGCACTAGTCACATTAGCCGCAGCTGTCATTGCAACATTATTCTTTAAAGGCATGATTAGTTTAATGCCAGTCTTAATCGGAATTATCGTGGGATATGTGTACTCACTTATCATCGGAATTGTTGATTATACTGCAGTAACACAAGCGAAATGGATTGCTGCTCCGGACTTCTTACTTCCAGGTATCGATTATGAATTTATCATTACGCCGACATTAATCATCATCATGGTGCCGATTGCCATCGTGACGATTTCAGAACATATTGGTCATCAGTTAGTATTAGGGAAAATCGTAAACCGAAATTACATAAAAGAACCGGGACTCCACCGTTCAATACTAGGTGATGGGTTAGGTACATTCATCAGTGGACTAATAGGTGGACCACCGAAAACGACTTACGGTGAAAATATTGGTGTACTTGCTATAACTAGAGTATATAGTGTATATGTAATTGCTGGAGCTGCTGTACTTGCCATTGTGTTCTCTTTCTTCGGAAAGGTAATGGCATTGATTAGCACAATTCCAACAGCAGTCTTAGGAGGCATTTCAATTCTATTATTTGGAATTATCGCTTCATCTGGTTTACGTATGTTAGTTGATAGCAAGATTGATTTTGGAGATAAACGAAATCTAGTTATTTCATCTATCATTTTAGTCATCGGGATCGGCGGAGCAAAACTACATTTCTCGGAGACCTTTGTAATTGAAGGAATGGCTTTGGCTGCAATCGTCGGCGTCATCTTAAACTTAGTGCTTCCAGGAAGACCGCAAGTTTCTGATGATTTGTTTGAAGAAAATACAACTGAATAAAACCTTTTAATACCTAGTCCAGAGAGGCAGGGAAAGGGATTCCAATGAAAAGTTCCGTGTACATGGATCTTTACTTGGTCATGCCCTGTAGCCTCTCAACACTTTGTTGAGAGGCTTTTATTTTACAGTTCAGTTGGAGCAACACACGAACTTGGGACAATAAAAGAGGAGGGGTTAACGAGTGAAGAATTTATTAAGCATGAACGACTTACATCCAGAAGAAATCAATAGGATTTTACAACGCGCTGAGGAATTTGAGCATAACGCAACTCCTAATTTAACGAGAACATTTACAGTAGCAAATTTGTTTTTTGAACCAAGCACACGGACAAAAATGAGCTTTGAAATGGCAGAAAGAAAACTAGGATTACATGTACTGCCGTTTGAGGCAAGCACTTCAAGCACACAAAAGGGAGAAACCCTTTATGACACGGTTAAAACATTAGAGTCAATTGGAGTAGATGCAGTCATTATTCGACATGAAGAAGACGGCTATTACCATCAATTAAGTTCAGGAATAGATTTGGGCATAATAAATGGTGGAGATGGTTCGGGGCAGCACCCAACACAATCCTTACTAGATTTATATACGATTAAACAGGAGTTTGGAAAATTTGATAGTTTAGAAGTGGCAATCGTAGGTGACATTGCGCACAGCCGAGTCGCTAAATCGAATGCTCAAGCATTAACGAAATTAGGCGCAAATGTAACTTTCCTTTGTCCTAAAGAATGGCAAGGTGACATACAAGCTGAATCTAGTTGGGATCAAATCCTACCAAAAGCTGATGTTATCATGCTCCTACGAGTTCAACATGAACGACATGAATCAGCTAAAGGATTTTCCAAAAATGAATACCATGAACAATATGGGTTAACGATTGAACGCTATAAACAATTAAAGCCTGCCGCAATTATCATGCATCCAGCACCAGTAAATCGAGATGTAGAAATTGCGAGTGAGTTAGTAGAAAGTGAAAAATCTCGGATATTCAAACAAATGCATAACGGGGTCTTTATCCGGATGGCGATACTCGAATCAGTACTAAAGGAGAGATTTTAATGAGAAAACTAATACAAAACATTCAATTACTAAATGAACAACAAGAATTACAAGCAGGTTCCCTATTAATTGAGCAAGGACGTATTATTGAAATCAATCCGAAAACAACGACTGACATAGATGAAACCATCGATGGAAAAGGTCATTTTGTTTCTGCAGGCTTTATTGATGTGCATGTGCATTTACGAGAACCAGGCGGAGAACAAAAAGAAACGATTGAAACGGGTACTGCAGCTGCAGCAAAGGGTGGATATACAACGATTTGTGCTATGCCAAACACAAGACCAGTTCCAGATACAGTCGAAAACCTAACAAAGGTAAATGAGTTAATAAAAAATAATGCTAAAATTCGCGTACTTCCATATGCATCCATCACCATTCGAGAAGCTGGAAAAGAACGTACAGACTTAGCAGCGTTAAAAGAACATGGGGCATTTGCCTTTACAGATGACGGAGTCGGAGTTCAACAAGCTGGCATGATGTATGAAGCGATGCAAGATGCTGCAAAAATCAATATGCCAATCGTTGCCCATTGTGAAGACAACACATTAATCTATGCAGGAGTTATGCATGAAGGAAGGAAAAATAGGGAACTTGGCTTAAAAGGAATTCCTTCCATTGCCGAATCCGTTCATATTGCTCGCGATATATTATTAGCTGAAGCTGCCGGTGCGCATTACCATGTGTGCCACGTGAGCACGAAAGAATCGGTTCGCGTTATAAGAGATGCAAAAAAAGCTGGTGTAAAAGTTACCGCTGAAGTAAGTCCGCATCACTTACTACTATGTGAAGATGATATTCCTTCAAATGATGCACAGTGGAAAATGAATCCACCACTTCGAGCAAAAGAGGATCTTCAAGCTCTAATAGAAGGATTAGAGGATGGCACATTAGACTTTATAGCAACAGATCATGCCCCTCACACGTTTGAAGAAAAGGCAAATGGCATGGAGCAAGCACCATTTGGAATTGTGGGTCTTGAAACAGCATTTCCATTACTGTACACACATTTCGTGAAATCTGGGAAGTGGTCACTTGCTCAACTAATCGCTTGGTTAACTGAAAAACCTGCAGATGTGTTTGGATTACCATATGGTCGTTTGCATATGGGTGAGTCAGCAGATTTAGTTTTCATTGATTTGAATAAAGAACAAAAAATAGACACAGAAAAGTTTCTTTCAAAAGGAACAAATACACCATTCAAGGAGTGGTCATGCATCGGCTGGCCAGTAATGACCATGTTTGAAGGCAATATAGTTTGGGAGGAGAAGTGATGATGAAAAGAAGTCTCATTTTAGAAACAGGCGACGTATTTACAGGATTAGCATTCGGTAGTGAAAAAGAGAGTGCCGGGGAAGTTGTTTTTACAACCGGAATGACAGGCTACCAAGAAACGTTATCTGACCCATCTTATTGTGGACAAATTGTTACGATGACGTACCCGCTTATCGGCAACTATGGTATTAATCGAGATGACTTCGAATCCATTGAACCAGCAATTAAAGGCATGGTTGTTCGAGAATTAGCTGATATGCCTTCAAACTTTAGAAGTGATGCATCATTAAATGAACTATTCCTATTAAAAGAGATTCCAGGAATTCAAGGTGTAGATACACGGAAACTAACTCGAATCATTCGTGAATACGGTTCAGTAAAAGGGTACTTTACTGAAGCTGGTGTTGAAGTAAACGTGGAGGAAATAGTGGCGAAGTTAAAACAAACCACTTTCCCAACAGACCAAGTAAAACAAGTTTCAACAAAACGTCCATATCCAAGTCCAGGACGAGGAAAACGTGTGGTTCTAGTGGACTTTGGCATGAAACACGGTATTTTACGCGAATTAAACAAACGGAATTGTGACGTGGTAGTGGTTCCTTATAATACGACTGCTGAAGAAATTATGGCGATCTATCCTGACGGGATTATGTTATCTAACGGCCCGGGAGATCCAAAAGATGTGCCTGAAGCAATCAATATGCTAAAAGAAATAATAGGAAAGATCCCTGTGTTCGGTATTTGCTTAGGACATCAATTATTTGCACTTGCTAGCGGTGGCGACACCTTTAAGTTGAAATTCGGACATCGAGGAGCGAATCATCCTGTTAAAGATTTAAAAACAGGCCGTACAGAATTAACGTCGCAAAACCATGGCTACACAGTGGACCCAGAATCATTAGTCAAAACGAGATTAGAAGTAACACATGTCGCTTTAAATGACGGAACCGTTGAAGGATTAAAACATCTGGATTTGCCAGCCTTTACCGTACAATATCATCCGGAAGCTTCACCAGGTCCGGAAGATTCAAATCATTTATTTGATCAATTCATTGAACTCATGAATACGCACGTGAAAGGGGAAAAAAATCATGCCTAAACGTCACGATATTAAATCCATTCTTGTTATCGGTTCAGGTCCAATTGTTATTGGTCAAGCTGCTGAGTTTGACTATGCAGGAACACAAGCTTGTCTTGCGCTAAAAGAAGAAGGATACCGCGTTATTTTAATTAACTCGAATCCTGCGACAATCATGACCGACACAGAAATTGCAGACAAAGTGTATATCGAACCAATCACTTTAGATTTTGTTAGTCGAATCTTGCGAAAAGAACGACCTGATGCCTTGCTACCTACGTTAGGTGGACAAACAGGATTAAACATGGCAATTGAACTTGATGAGTCCGGAATTTTAAAAGAATTAAATATTGAAATATTAGGAACGAAACTCGAAGCAATTCATAAAGCTGAAGACCGAGATCTGTTTAGAACGTTAATGAATGAATTAAATGAACCAGTACCTGAAAGTGACATCATCCATAATCTTGCAGAAGCTCATGCTTTCGTCAGTCGAATCGGATATCCAGTTATCGTACGTCCAGCATTCACACTCGGCGGAACGGGTGGGGGTATTTGTCATAATGACGAAGAGCTAGTGGAAACTGTGACAAGTGGTTTAAAATATAGCCCGGTTACACAATGTTTATTAGAAAAATCCATCGCTGGTTTTAAAGAAATAGAATATGAAGTGATGCGTGATTCTAAAGATAACGCGATTGTCGTTTGTAACATGGAAAACGTGGATGCAGTCGGGATTCATACAGGGGATTCAATTGTTGTGGCACCAAGCCAAACCTTATCTGACCGTGAATACCAAATGCTTCGAAATGTTTCACTTAAGATTATTCGCGCATTGAAAATCGAAGGTGGATGTAATGTCCAACTTGCCCTCGATCCGCATAGCTTTAATTACTACATCATTGAAGTAAATCCACGTGTAAGTCGTTCGTCGGCTTTGGCTTCAAAAGCAACGGGTTATCCGATCGCGAAATTAGCAGCTAAAATTGCAGTGGGTCTTACATTAGATGAAATGATGAATCCGGTAACAGGTAAAACGTACGCATGCTTTGAACCTGCCCTTGATTATGTGGTAACGAAAATACCGCGCTGGCCATTTGATAAATTCGAATCAGCAAAACGTAATTTAGGAACACAAATGAAGGCAACAGGCGAAGTAATGGCGATTGGCCGTACGTTTGAAGAATCTATCTTAAAAGCGGTACGGTCTCTAGAAACAGATCAATTTCATTTGGAATTAAAAAACGCTGATTCAATGACTGATGATTGGATTGAAAAGCGTATTCGTCGAGCTGGGGATGAGCGTCTATTCTTTATAGGAGAAGCTTTAAGACGTGGCGTTACGATTGAGACCATTCACGAATGGAGTCAAATCGATTTATTCTTCCTGCATAAATTACAAAAGATTGTTCATTTCGAAAAAGTAGTTGCTGAACATCCGTTTGACTATGAGGTTGCTCGACAAGCGAAACGAATGGGCTTTGCGGATAAAACGATTGCAAAGTATTGGAATACGAAAGAATTAGACGTGTATAACTGGAGAAAAGAGCAAAACTTAATCCCTGTTTATAAGATGGTGGATACATGTGCAGCAGAATTTGAATCAGAAACACCTTACTTTTACGGAACTTATGAAGATGAAAATGAGTCGATTCGAACAGAAAAAGAAAGTGTCATCGTTTTAGGTTCAGGTCCGATCCGAATTGGACAAGGTGTTGAATTCGATTACGCTACTGTGCATTCTGTCTGGGCAATTAAAGAAGCCGGTTATGAAGCGATTATCATCAACAGCAATCCAGAAACAGTTTCAACAGACTTCTCAATTTCTGACAAGTTGTACTTTGAGCCACTGACCATTGAAGATGTTATGCACATTGTGGATTTAGAGAAACCAAAAGGTGTTGTTGTACAATTCGGTGGTCAAACAGCCATTAATTTAGCAGATAAATTAGAAGCACGTGGAGTGAAAATTTTAGGAACGACTCTAGAAGATTTAGATCGAGCTGAAAATCGAAACAAATTTGAAAAAGCGCTTCATGAAATCGGGATTCCTCAACCAATGGGTAAAACGGCAACATCTGCAGAAGAAGCAGTTGCTATTGGAAATGAAATTGGATACCCCGTACTCGTTCGACCTTCCTATGTATTAGGCGGTCGTGCGATGCAAATTGTTTACAATCAAGAAGAACTAGCTCATTACATGGAAAATGCAGTTCAAGCGAGTCCGGAACATCCCGTATTAATTGACCGTTATTTAACAGGTATTGAAATTGAAGTTGATGCAATTTCTGATGGTGAGAATGTCTGCATACCAGGAATTATGGAACATATTGAACGAGCGGGAGTTCACTCCGGAGACTCGATTGCAGTCTATCCACCACAAAATCTATCAGTGGAACATATCAACACTTTGGTTGATTACACCACACGATTAGCTAGAGGATTAAACATCATTGGATTAATGAACATTCAATATGTAATTTCAAAAGGTGAAGTGTATGTGATTGAGGTTAACCCTCGATCTAGTCGCACAGTTCCATTCTTAAGCAAAATTACAAATATCCCAATGGCGAAAATTGCGACGAAAGCGATTTTAGGACAATCCCTCCTGGAACAAGGAATTCAAAATGGACTCGCACCATCACCGGCTGGCGTATTTGTTAAAGTGCCAGTCTTCAGCTTCGCTAAGTTGAGAAGAGTGGATATTACATTAGGACCTGAAATGAAGTCAACTGGAGAAGTAATGGGGAAAGATATTACGCTAGAAAAAGCGCTATATAAAGGCTTAGTTGCATCCGGTTTAGAAATAAAAGATCATGGCTCAGTTCTTATGACAATCGCGGATAAGGATAAGGAAGAGGCAACTGCTTTAGCAAAACGCTTTACAGCAATCGGCTATCATATTTTAGCTACTGAAGGTACTGCGCGTGAGCTAAAAGAATTAGGGATTCCTGTAACAACTGTAAATAAAATTGGTAGTGAAGGACCAACACTTCTTGACTACATTCAAAAAGGCGAAGCTCAGTTCGTTATTAATACCTTAACGAAAGGGAAACAGCCTGAGCGTGATGGTTTCCGTATTCGTCGGGAATCAGTCGAAAACGGAATTGCTTGTTTTACTTCTCTCGATACGGCAGAAGCTATGTTACGCGTAATTGAATCAATGACCTTCCAAGCAGAAGAGATGCCGAAGCAAGGAGTGCTTTCATGATCAGACAAGAGCGTATGCGCGTTGTTAAACACAAAGAAATTGCTCATAACATATTTGAATTAACACTGATTGGTCAGTTAGTTCATGACATGAAAAATCCAGGACAGTTTGTCCACATTCGTGTGTCTGATAGTTACGAGCCATTGCTTCGACGTCCAATCAGCATTGCATCCATTGATCGTGAAACACTTGAATTCACCATGATTTATCGCGCTGAGGGAAGAGGGACGACTATTCTGTCACAAGCGAAACCGGGTCAAGAAGTAGATGTGCTAGGCCCTCTTGGTAACGGATTTCCTCTCGATCAAGCGAGTGATGGAGAACATGTTTTATTAATAGGTGGAGGAATCGGTGTTCCTCCCTTATATGAATTATCAAAAAGACTAGTGGATGTGGGT
>JAHIWI010000233.1 GCA_018816185.1 Bacillota bacterium | reverse complement strand
ATCCATGATTCATCCAACAGCAGACGATATATATAAAGCATTAGAAAATAAATTTCCTAATATGAGTGTAGCAACTGTATATAATAATCTACGTGTATTCCGTGAAGCGGGTCTTGTGAAAGAATTAACATATGGCGATTCTTCAAGTCGGTTTGATTTTGTAACGAACGATCATTACCATATCATTTGCGACGCATGCGGAAAAATAGTTGATTTTCATTATCCAGGATTAGACGAAGTGGAACATTTAGCTTCCCATGTAACGGGGTTCAAAGTGAACACACACCGGATGGAAATCTACGGTACATGTCCAACATGTATTACGCAAGCTACTAAAGTTCAATAATTCACTTGAAAGAAGCCATCAATTCATAAGAGAATTGATGGCTTTTTTGATGGAGAGAATTGAAAAGTACATGTAACGAATCGTTCTTCTCATAATCTATTTCTTCATAAAATAAAAAACAGCTTACATGTTCGAACATGTAAGCTGTTTTTCTTTTGTTATTTTTTTCGGTTTAATTCAACATCAAATTCTTGGCCTTCTAATGAAGGGTCTAATGTTAATGGTTCACGACAATACATGCACATATCGACTCTACCAAGAACTTTTGTATGTTTACCGCAATTTGGACAAACGACTTGAACAGCTTTTGTAGAAAGTAAACCAATCCAAGCATATACACCAGTGCTTCCTAAAATAGCTAGTAATCCGATAAACATGAAGATGGTCATGATAATTTGATTTTCTCTAAAGAAAATACCAATGTACATGATGACAAATCCGATGAAAATAAGAGATAATGCAAACGAACGAATTCGATTTATTTTGTTTTTATAAGGTTTCAAGTTGCTTTCCTCCTCAATCATGTTTACTATATCATAATTCAAAGTTAAAATCGCATGAAGGATTCTACAAAATAATGTCGAAAATATCTATACATAGATCTTAATTATTTAGGGGGAACAAAGTTGGAGCAAATATTACGTCCCATCTATCAAGAGCGTGCAAGTCAACAAAATACATTAGGTGTCATTCTCGTTGAAAAGAGAGAAAAGGTAAGCCAGATTACCGATACCTTTGATACAGTATTGCTAATTATTGCGAAAGACTCAGAACAACCCGTTTTCACAAAACATTATACTTTTGAAGATAAAAAAGCAGCGATGCATATCATTACAGAGAAACAGTTACGTAAATGGTTATTGCTAGGAACAAATCGAAAAATTGTGGATTGGCTAATCTACGGAAGAGTCATGTTTGATCGCAATGAATTTTTAGAGGAATTAAAAATTGAGTTAAAAGACTTTCCGTTTTATGGTCGTAAAATAAAGATGGGCATTGAATTTGCCAAACTAATTAGAAGATATTTAGAAGGTAAAAGTTTCTTTGAACAAAAGAACTATATGGATGCCTATAATCATATTGTAGATTCACTTCACCATTTAGCACGATTAGCGGTCTTTGAAAATGGCATGCACCCAGAAGTTACAGTATGGTCTCAAGTGAAAATGATTGAGCCAGCGATATATAAATTGTATGAAGAGTTACTATCTAGTGAAGAACCTATAGATAAACGATTGGAATTGTTATTTTTAGCAAGTGAGTTCTTTATTCATTCGAGAACGAATGATGGCTCACGTCATATATTAGAAGTTATGAGTCAAAAAGAGCACTGGGCAATTCAAGAGCTACATGAACAAGAGGAACTGAAAAACTACTCAGTAGATTTAGAAGTTTTCATAGAATTTCTTGTTGATAAAGGAATAATAAACATTAAGCGCATTGACGCAAAGAGCAACAAAATCTACCACAGATACTATCAAGCTAGCCCTTTAGAGGATAATCAATAATCCAAAATCAGACGCAAAAAAAGCGTCTGATTTTTATGTTGACTTTATTATATTGAAAGAGCTATAATAGAAAACGTCGCTAAGAGAGATTCAAAGAAAATTAGATTTAAAAAGTACTTGACTCACATACTCTGCGATGCTAAATTAGATAAGTCGCCAAAACAAGCGGCTAACATTTGAACCTTGAAAACTGAACAGCAAAACGTCAACGAAATATGCGGACAGCACTTCGGTGCTCAAAGCAAAAAACGTTTTCTTCCGCCGACACCTGTCGGTATCGAAAACAAACTTGAACTTAAACGTTCATTAT
>JAHIWI010000028.1 GCA_018816185.1 Bacillota bacterium | reverse complement strand
ATTTTGCGACTCTTTGTATGCTTGTTCTAAAGAAGCAATATCCATGCCCAATTTTTTGTATGAAAGTTGGACATCAAGTAATAGTTGGTCTGCTGTTTTAAAGTGAACATCTGCTGTTTCATGATGATGTACATTCGATACAGGACGAATTTTTGTAATGGCAGCGGTCGTTGGATTTGGAGAAACAGGTAATACATTTTCTCCAAGCAAAGCATTTGAAAATGAAGATTTTCCTGCACTGAATGCACCAAACAAGGCAATAGTGAAATCCTTTTTTCCCAATCTCTCTGCTTTTTTCTTTAAGAACGTTGCTGTCTCTTGAAAACCATGTATGGATGAAATAGCTCTAGCGACTTCATTTGCTCGATTAATCGTTTGTTCTACT
Organism: Bacillota bacterium; assembly: GCA_018816185.1. GTDB lineage: Bacteria > Bacillota > Bacilli > Bacillales_A > Planococcaceae > Paenisporosarcina. The sequence continues at coordinate 4,506 of JAHIWI010000028.1, read as the reverse complement.
GGATAACTTTCAACTGTTTTGGTTTCAACATGTTCAATTTGAACAAGTTCATCAGATTTAATTTCTTGAAAATCTGCAGCCTGGTATGGTTGGATAGATTCTTCCTTTTCACGAAACTCATTAAGCCATCGATTTTTAATTTCTTCAGCAGGAGACAGTGTTTCTTTTGAAGGCTTGGTATTTTCTTTATTAAATTTCACCAAGTGATTTTCCAGTTCTTCAATTGAACGAATGGCTAATGTTTTTTCTTGGTACTCAGATAATTTGGTATCGGCTAGTCCATAATGATCGTCAGGAAGCTCGTTAATTTGAGCAGCTACCTCAATTTTCCATGGATCAGTTTGTTGGATAAACCATTTACGAGTCGCATCTGCTACAGCATTTGCAAAATTTAATACGGAGTCAGCCGTCAATAATGCACCTTCACGAATTTGATCGTCTATTAATTGAATGGACGGATTGAATTCCTTTTCATCAATTGTTATAGATTCTTCGTCATTCAACAATCCAACATCTTTTAATGACTGTTTCATTAAAGACTTTATGTGTCCTACAATTTGTGATTGAATGACTTTTGTATATTCTAGTTTAACTGCCTCTGCTCGTTGGTTTCGTTCTTCTTCGGTCTTTTTGCCACTAAAAAAAACCCCAACTTTAAAGTTCTTTTGTTTTGCTTCTAAATATTGTTTTAGTTTATCTCGAAGCTCATACGGTACTAGTGTTGCATTATCTAACAATGATTTCCGATTCGTTTCAAACGATCTTATCCATACATCTGAATCTAATAAGGATGATTGTTTTTCATATCTAATTGCCTCTTCTAGAATCTCATCTTTTGATTTCCATTCAGCCTCAGAAAGAATATCAGCGTAAGTATTTTTACATTCTTCAATTTCACTTTCGAGGAATGAAACATGTTCATCTTTAAGCTTCTGTAGTGTTCGATCAGACGTACCCGCTAAATGTTCTTTCCAATTGTTCATACTATCTATCACAATTTCTTTAACTTCTGATAAATCATTATTTGGATGATCAAGTTCTTTTAATGTTGTGAAAAAGATGTTCTTAGGTTTGACGCCCCATTCTAAAAATGATTGATGAACCGATTTTTTAAAGTCTTCAAAACTTAACTCACGATCACGATGTTTGTCGATTTGATTGACAATTAAATAAACATTTTCATTATATTTCAATAGTTGCTTTGTGAATCCGAAATTTAATTCAGATTGAACATGATTGTAATCCATCATATAAAATACAATATCGGCTAAATGAAGGGCCGATTCAGTTGATAGTCGATGAGCATCATCCGTAGAATCTACACCTGGCGTATCCATTACAGTTACACCTTCAGGTAATATCGAGGTTTTATGTCCAATTTCAATTTGAGAAATAGACTCCCCGTCTTTACAAAAGTTTTTCACTGTATCAAAATCATAATCTCCCGAAAACTTTACCGGATGGAGTTCTTTCCTATATACAATCGCAAAATCCTCTTTTGCTTTATGGACTTTGACAATATTGGCACTCGTTGGTATTGGACTTGAAGGGAGCAATTGTTCTCCTGTTAAAGCATTAATCATGCTTGATTTACCAGCCGAAAAATGACCTGCAAAACCTATGGTAAATTCACGCTCCAAAATTTTGTGCGCGAATAAATTTGTTTTATTTATACGATCCTCATCTTGTGTAGATTGAAATGAATTTTGAGCAATCGAAGTATTTATTATTAGTTGACCCATTTTTTCTTCAAATAGTGACATGTGAATGTGAACCCCTTTTAAAATGATCTCGCTCTATCATACCATGTTTAAATATGTCGTATCATGCAATAATTATACGTCCTTTGAGGGAGAAAACCCCTAAATGTTTACATTTTTTTGAGACTTTTCATAAAAAAACGTATATAATTATTTTAATATTCATGCTAAAATGAAAAAAAGTATAAAGATGGGTGAGTGGATTCTTGAGTACCTCAAAACATATTCAAACCGTTTTAAACGGTATCATACAATCATTAAAATCCGTAATCCCTTTAGAAATTGATGTTAAGCCCCCTTCTTTAATGGCACAACCCTTCGAACAACAAGAGATGGGTGTTTTAGTTGGTATGATCGGGGATATTAAAGGGAGAATCGTCATTGACTCCACTCCTAAAACATTTAGCAGTATTGGAGCTACTATGTTCGGTATGGAACTAGAAGGCGAAATGCTAGAGTCTTTCACAGGAGAACTTGGGAATATGATTTCAGGGAATTTATGTACGTTCGCTGCACAAAGCGACATTGAATTAGACATTACCCCTCCAACAGTTATGGTTGGCCATACAAGATTATTTGGTTTTCAACACGCGTTTAAACTGCCAGTCCACATAAAAGACACAGGTGACTTGACCATTATCATTACAATTGACGAAGAATAAGAAACGCAACTCACGAAAAAATTTCGTGAGTTGCGTTTTTTTATTTCCTTCAAATGTAAGAATTAGTCGAAATGCCTATAATTTGTGACGAATTTATGAATTTTTTTATCCTTTGCACAGTTCGACAGTTTTTTTAATATCCATCATTTAAAATAAATTTATTCATTATAAATTATGATGCATATTGCTTAGGAGGAATTATGAAAACAATTAGTAGGAGTAGCCAATTGGCTCTAATCATTAATGAAAGAAAAGTAAATATGTATAAGAAAGCACAGGTTTTAGGTTTTACTCATCCTGAAGTTGTCGCGTATAGTCAAGAATTAGATGATTTGATTAACTTCATGCTTGGAATCCGGGTGTCATAAAAATTAGACTCTCTTTTCTAAATTTCGAGCCGTCTCACTTTTTTCAACCAACGCTTGATTCTTAAAAGTTCCGAATGTCTTGTCAATCGTTGTATGCGTTACACCATACCAATAGTTTTCATTTTTGAAATGATGCCATAAATGAGCTTTTTTTATCTCTTTGCCAAGTTTAGTTAGTGGCTGCAAAGGTTTATGTGCAACGAAATGTTTCCATTCATAAAATAAGAAGTACCCAATTAAACCTGTTGCAAATGCAATTGTTAATTCAAAGTTTGATGTTATCCAATACGCTAGCAGAACTGTAATTACAAAGCTTGGAATACTGAACCATAAAGGTAAAAATAATAGATGTAAATCTGTTGGTTTTTCATGGTGATCAAAATGCAATCGTTTGATCATTTTTAATAAAAAAGGATTTTCTGGCGTTTTCATATGAAAAACAAAACGGTGTATTCCGTATTCACTTAATGCATATACGATTGCTCCAACTGCAATTGCAATCCATGTCGCCAATTCATTAAGATGTGAAACGGTGAATCCTGCAACAATTAGAAATAGTGTTATCATAATCAATACATCTGGAAACATTAAAAATTCCTTTACATGTTTATTCAAACGTTTGTCCCCTTTTCTTGTTATTGTATTCTGAATTTTCATTCAATACGATAACTATATAGGACATATTTCATTGAAACAATATAAAAAATCCTTCCAGGAATTAAGAAGGATTTTAAGAATACATTTATCTGATTATTTCTCAAAAACTTGATGGATAATTTCATGCGGTTTGCTGTTATTTAGATTTTTATAAATACAACTTTCTGGTTTTTTTCTAAGGTTTTCAGAAAACGCAATGGCTAATTCTGCTTCCCCTGCTACATGAACCTCTTTCCAACCTCGTTCTTTCATTAAGCGTTCAACATGTGTACCCATTCCTTTATAAAATCTGTTCAAATTCTCTCTAAGTCGAGATTCAATGAAATCCACTTTACTACTTCCAATTACATGCTTCCCGGTGAAATCCATTTTCTTTTCCTCTCCCCATGTTTCCAGGTTCGGATCAAATACAAATGATAAATCGTCCCGAAGAAACCCCATTGCCGTATCAAGAATGCGTACTTCCCCAAAGCTAGGTAATACAATTGCTGCTTCTGGATATGCTTTATACATGTATTCAAATTGTTCAAGCACCGGCTTGTCTTCCCAATCAAAGCTTGTCTTAACCGGGACTTGAACATAATGAACTGACCAAAGATCTGGGTTGTCAGAAGCAAAAATAACTACGCCTTTGTGTAAATCTTCTTTATTGTTTTCTATTTCACTCATTACTTTTTTCTTTAACCCTTGAAATGACTTCAATTCTTCTTCTTTATCTGAACCGGCTAAAAATTTTTCTAAGTCTTTCATGCCATTTTTTAAATGAATTTTCCATGCACCATTTGTTTGTTCATGATCACCTGGGTTGGTATTTAAATACATACTTAAGACATTTCGTGAACCACTGCTGTATTCTCTTAACGAATGAATTTCATTACTTATGCTCATATGTGATATTTCCTCCTCTTAAATTGGCTAGGAATGCAAACATATTCATTACCATGCTTATAGTATGTATATAAAATCATTAAATTATTGATTTGAATTGATTAAATTTGTGAAATAAATTAATTTCATTTAAGTTCTTTTTAAATTTAAAAGGAAATTCTATAAAAGAAT
>JAHIWI010000232.1 GCA_018816185.1 Bacillota bacterium | reverse complement strand
TCATTTGTCTTGTTGTTAGGTGTAATAGATTTAGGATTTAATATTCGTTCATTCATGAAAGACATGAACAGAAAGTAAGGAGCTGAATCGATGGCCGCCTTTTTTAGAAAACGACCACTACGTTATCCGTTAGTTGTTCTATCCATCATCGGTGTAGTTGGTGCTCTGATGCTCATGTTTTGGCATGTTTGGGCTGGTATAGTCTTTGCTGTTGTGTTTGCAGCAGCGATCTTTGCAGCTTGGCAAACAGAGAAACGTTCATTTATTGAAACAGAAAAACATCTTGAAACCTTATCGTTTAGGATGAAACGTGTTGGAGAAGAAGCCCTGTTAGAAATGCCAATTGGAATTATGTTAATAAATGACCAATTCATTATCGAATGGGCAAATCCTTATATGACGCGCGAACTCGAATTTGATACGCTAATCGGTGCTGACTTATTTTCACTTTCAGATGAATTACATACGTTAGTGAAACAAGATGATACAAAAGAGTTAACCATTTCATTAGCAGACAAGAAATATAAAGTCTTTTATAAGCAACAAGAGAAACTATTGTATTTCTTCGATATCACTGAACAAATTGAAATGGAATCTTTATACTACGCAGATCGAACGGTTCTAGCTGTTTTATATATTGATAACTATGATGAGCTAGCACAAGGAATGGATGATCAGACGCGCAGCCAGTTAAATAGCTTGGTGACGTCACTGATTAATAACTGGGGAGCGGGTCAAGGGATTTACGTGAAACGTATTTCTTCAGACAAATTCTTAGCAGTATTAAATGAATCCATTTTAATTGAGCTTGAAAAAACCAAATTCTCTTTGTTAGATGATATTCGTGAAGCAACATCTAAAATGAACCTAGCGTTAACACTGAGTATTGGTGTTGGAGCGGGATCAGCTTCACTATTAGAATTAGGTGAGCTTGCCCAATCAAGTCTTGATTTGGTACTCGGGCGCGGTGGAGACCAAGTGGCGATTAAACAGCCAAGTGGTAAGGTGAAGTTTTACGGTGGGAAAACAAATCCAGTTGAAAAAAGGACGAGGGTTCGTGCACGTGTTATTTCACACGCATTACGTGACTTAATTCAAGATAGTGATCAAGTATTTGTTATGGGCCATAAGTTACCTGACATGGATGCCATAGGAGCATCCGTTGGGGTTCGAAAAATGGCTGAGATGAATCAAATCGATGGATATGTTGTGTTAGACTTTGATGAGCTTGACCATAGCGTTACACGCCTAATGGATGAGATTAAAAGCAAGCCTGCGTTATTTGATCGATTTATTTCACCTGAAGAAGCATTATCCAAGTTAACGGACAAAACATTGTTAGTAGTTGTCGATACACATAAACCTAGCATGGTGATAGATGAAAAGTTATTAAATAAAGCAGAGAAGGTTGTTGTTGTCGATCATCATCGACGCGGGGAAGAATTTATCTCCAATACGTTATTGGTATATATGGAACCGTACGCTTCATCAACTGCTGAGTTGGTAACAGAGTTACTCGAGTATCAACCAAAACATGATAAAATCTCCATGTTAGAAGCAACAGCGATGCTTGCCGGTATTATTGTCGATACGAAGAGTTTTACATTACGAACCGGTGCACGAACATTTGAAGCTGCTTCTTACTTAAGAACACATGGTGCAGATACTGTGCTGGTGCAACGATTATTAAAAGAAGATATAGAAACGTATATAGAACGTTCTAAGATCGTACAAACGGTTGAATTTTTCCGAGAAGGAATTGCAATTGGACATGGAGAAGAAGATTCAGCATATAGCCAAGTTTTAATTGCTCAAACAGCAGACATTTTATTAACAATGAAGGGAGTTTCGGCTTCCTTTGTTGTAGCGAAAAAAGATAATGGCGAAGTGGGAATTAGTGCAAGATCCCTTGGAGACATTAATGTTCAACTTATCATGGAACGATTAGGCGGAGGCGGTCACTTAACGAATGCGGCTAGTCAGATTCCAGATGGAAATGTTCAAGAATCAATTGAACAACTTAAACAAGCAATTGTCGAAATTGTCGAAGGAGGCCAAACAGAATGAAAGTTATTTTCTTAAAAGATGTTAAAGGCAAAGGGAAAAAAGGCGAAATCAAAAATGTAGCAGATGGCTATGCACATAACTTTTTATTGAAAAACAATTTAGCGATTGAAGCAAACCAAGCAAGTATCAGTGCATTGGATGGAGCAAAACGTAAAGAAGACAAGCAAGCTGAACAAGTGTTAGAAGATGCAAAAACGTTGAAAGAACAGTTAGAAAAACTAACGATCGAACTAAAAGCTAAGTCTGGTGAAGGCGGTCGGTTATTCGGTTCAATTACGACGAAGCAAGTGGCAGAACAGCTTCAAAAATCACATGGCATTAAAATTGATAAACGCAAAATGGACTTAGATGATGCAATTCGTGCTTTAGGAGTTACGCAAGTACCTGTGAAGCTCCACCAGGAAGTAACGGCTACTTTGAAAGTTCATGTTACAGAAGAAGCGTAAGGAGAGACAAAAATGAGCGATCCAATATTGGACCGGATTCCCCCTCACAACCAAGAAGCTGAGCAGTCCGTCATTGGGGCTATCTTTTTAGAACCACAAGCGCTC
>JAHIWI010000231.1 GCA_018816185.1 Bacillota bacterium | reverse complement strand
GTATACCCTCTTTTCAAAAAACGAAATTCCTATCCATTCTACTAGAAATGAACTTATATCACAACTGATTGAATTTTGCAAAGACTTTTTAACCGAAGAAGTTGTGAGTAGTATTTACCGAACAAGAGAAATTACACATTCGTTTTTATCCGATTAGGCGCATGACTTTAACAACACAAAAACCTGGCCATTGCTGACCAGGTTTTATTGAAAATATGTTCCTACTCCTTTGAGTCCTGACGTTGACCCCAAATTTTTCCACCTATTTTAGGCGCCATTTGAACCAAAAACATCCCAATTAAGGCTGCAATCAATATATACATCCCCGCAAAGATTTGAACGACTCCAGATGCGAGGGCTGCAATGATAACAGAAAATTCTCCACGTGGGGTTAGTACGAGACCTGTCTCAAAAGATTCACGTTTGTCCAATCCGTACCATCTACCACCGTAGTATCCTACAATCATTTTCGCCAATATTGACCAAATGACAATGACGATTAAAAGACCAAAGGCAGGAACTTCATCTGTAAATTCGAGTGTTAAGCCAAAATTCAAGAAGAAGAAAGGAAGGAATAAGTTACGAACTGGCATGGAAACTTCCATTACCTTATCCTTAAAGTTCGTTTCAGCCATCATAATTCCAGCTAGAAAAGCACCAATGACTTCTGATAAATGTAAGTAGTAAGCAAAACCACCATAGGAAATAGCCACTCCAAGTATAAATAAGACAAAATAGTCTTCATTCAAAAATCTTGTAATCACTTTATGTGCTTTATTAAAGACGATTTTCCCTATAACAACAGCCCCAATTACTAAGAGTGCTATCTTAAGAATAATGAACACAAAGTCCATTCCTTTAAAACCGTCCCCGCTTAATCCAATTAAAATTGTAATTAAAATAGGAGCTATTAAATCTTCAAATATGAGTAAGGATAAAATAAATCCCGATTCTTTATTGTCTAGTTTGTCTTTATGTTCCAATAATTTTACTGTGATAGATGAACTCGTTGCATAGACGAGCCCTGCGATTAGAAGTGATGTAAAAAGATCGTGTCCAAAAACCATGGATATACCAAAGGTGACACCTATGCCTAATATGATGTCTAGTAAACTAGCCTTCCAAACTTTACGTCCTTTGCGTCCAAGTTCTCGAAATGTGAACTTCATTCCTAGTAAAAAGAATAAGACGATTAATCCAATTTCGCCTGCTATTTTAAACGCATCTGTATCACCAAAATAACCAGTTAAAGAAAGTCCCGCTCCAACTAGTATGTAAATGACGATATCAGGTATACGCAATAATTTAATTCCAATGAAAGCCGCAACAAATAAAGCAAACAATGTTAACCCTATGGCTAAAGGTAAATTCATCCCCGTATCACATCCAATCAATATATCTTTTAATTATCTTCTTTAATTTAATACACATACCCTTTTATTTGGTTAATTATCATTTTTAAAGAACTACAAAATTCGATGTGCTAATCGAACATATTAAGACGTGACTTTTATCATAAATATAGATACCTTTAATAGGCATTAATACTTAATAATGCAAGGAGAATTTTATGAGTATTTATGATTTTAGTTTTGAAGCGAAAGGCATGAATGGACAAGTTCAATCTTTAAAAGATTACAAAGGACAGGTTGTAATGATCGTGAATACTGCCAGTAAATGCGGATTTACTTATCAATATGAAGATTTACAAAAGCTCTATAACCGATATAAAGACGAAGGATTTATCATACTAGGATTTCCATCAAACCATTTCGATAATCAGGAGCCTGGTAATAATGATGAGATTAAAAGTTTCTGCAAAGTCAATTACGGTGTCACTTTTCCATTGTTTGAAAAATTAAAAGTACGTGACGAGGGTGCACATCCATTATTCCAGTATTTGACTAGAGTTAAACCCTTTAAAGGCTTTAATCCCTTCCACCCTACAACAAAACTATTAAAATCACTTATTGATGAAAAAGTTCCACACTATATGCTTGGTGATTCAATCAAATGGAATTTCACAAAATTCATATTAGACCGAAATGGCAATGTGATTCATCGTTTTGAAGCGACAACGGATACGATTAATATGGAAAAAGACATTGAACGTCTTTTATAATCAGAACGCAAAAGACCGTTTGGAGAAGAAAACTTCCAAACGGTCTTTGTTATATTTTTAATGAGTTTACTCTTCTCCAGCCTCTTTAAACGCTAAAGATACCATCTCGAATTCTTCATCACTTTCGATTATCGATAATTCTTCTCCTTCTTCAACTCTTAAAAAGAAAACATCGATATCATCTGTTGAATCATCTTGTGTTTCTTCAGCAAAACCAACTGCTGCATATTCGATACCATCGATACTTAAGGTACCTAGTACTTCAATTTCTTGTTCCTCATTATTTTCATCATACAATGTAAAAATGTCGCCTACTTCAATCTTTTCCAATGGTTTTCCCTCCCATGACTTGTACTTCCTATGCTTACCATACCACTTCATGATTTTTCAAAACATAATATGATTGCATGTAAAAGTGTACGTTCAAATGTTGTAATTTATAAGTTCATAATAGTTGGAAATTGTTTTATTGGCAAATTCGTTACATCGGTTTTACTAACACTTCTTTCAAATTGCAAAAAGTTCCATGAAGTAAAATCCCAAATCCATTCATACTTAATTCAACAGCTTCATCACATTGATTTTGAAACTACTTGTATTTATATGGTAAGTTCTATATAAGAAATTGGCGTATGAGAATATTTTTTATTCATTAAATAAATCATTTTGAAATGGGGAAAATCATGCATCTATTCAATGAAGTGTTTAT
>JAHIWI010000230.1 GCA_018816185.1 Bacillota bacterium | reverse complement strand
TGTTCAACAGATGAGTTAGAAGCTGAACGCGAAGCTCAAAAGGCGAAAGGCGTTGCTGCACCTATGTATAAAGGAACTTGTCGTAACCTTTCGAATGATGAAGTAGCAGAGAAAGAAGCTGCTGGACTTTCTTATACCATTCGTATGCGTGTTCCTGCAGATGTGACGTACACGTTCAAAGATTTAGTGCGTGGACCTGTAACGTTTGAATCAAAAGACGTGGGTGATTGGGTACTAGTGAAAGCTAACGGCATCCCGACTTATAACTATGCAGTCGTTTTAGATGATTACTTCATGAAAATTTCACATGTTTTCCGTGGAGAAGAGCATTTATCGAATACACCAAAACAAATCATGGTGTTCCAATCATTTGGTTGGGAAGCGCCTAAGTATGGTCACATGACGTTAATCATTAATGAAAATCGTAAAAAACTTTCGAAACGTGATGAGTCAATCATTCAATTCGTGGCTCAATATAAAGATTTGGGATACATTCCGGAAGCGATGTTTAATTTCTTTGCATTACTTGGATGGTCTCCTGAAGGTGAAGATGAAATTTTCTCGAAAGAAGATTTCATTCGCATGTTCGATGTAAATCGTTTGTCTAAATCTCCATCTATGTTTGATAAACAAAAATTAACGTGGATGAACAATCAGTATGTAAAGCAAATGTCTTTAGAAGAAGTAGTGGAATTAGCATTGCCGCATCTTCAAAAAGCGGGCCGTTTACCTGAAACGTTGTCAGCTGAAGAAAAGCAGTGGGCTACAGATGTCATTGCGTTGTACCACGAGCAAATGAGCTTTGGTGCAGAAATTACGGAACTAACTGACCTATTCTTTAAAGATGAACTTGCATATGATGAAGAAGCGACTGAAGTTTTATCTGGTGAACAAGTACCGGAAGTGATGGCTGCATTTAAAGTGCAACTAGAACAAATGGACGTATTAGAGCCAGACGCGATTAAAGCGGCAATTAAAGCGGTTCAAAAAGAAACAGGACATAAAGGGAAAAACTTGTTCATGCCAATTCGTGTTGTGACGACTGGTCAAACGCATGGTCCAGAATTGCCTAATGCCATCGCGTTAATAGGGAAAGAAAAAGTAATTGCGAGCGTTGAGAAGTACGCGAAACAATAAGTTTGACATTCCGTCATGATGGTGTGAAAATGAAGCTATCTTTTAACTGCATACATCAAGAAAGCTTTGATGAGGAGAAGTACATGAGGCAAGCTCTTTAGAGAGGACCACCACCGGCTGAAAGTGGTCTGAGCCTAGGCACTATGGAAATGCACCTCTGAGCGCTCAGCTGAAACAATTAGTAAGCGAGCCGATTCATCTACGTTACAGATGCCAAGCGGGAAGGATTGCTTTTTATCCTTTCAATCAGAGTGGAACCACGCCTATACAGCGTCTCTGTCATTCATTTGACAGCGGCGCTTTTTTTATTGGAATGAAAAAGGTTTTGCTTATACGTAGTTAACTTGGTTATGAGATGGGTTTTATTGATAAATGTGTGATTTTGATTGATAAATCCTCAGATTGATTGATAAAACGCCAGTTTGATTGATAAACACGCAGATTTGAGCGATAAACTTTTTTGCAAACAAAAATAGAAAGTCGAATTGAGACAAAGGAGGAAAGCGTAATGTTTTCGCGGATGAAAGAAGATATAGAAGTCGTGTTTGAACAAGATCCAGCCGCAAGACGTGTCGTGGAAGTGGTATTAACCTATGCTGGACTCCACGCCATCTGGTCACATCGAGTGGCGCATGCGTTATTTAAGCGCAAATTGTTTTTCTTAGCACGGGTCGTTTCTCAAGTGAGCCGCTTTTTCACTGGAATTGAGATCCATCCTGGTGCGAAAATTGGTCGTCGCTTCTTCATTGACCATGGTATGGGTATTGTCATTGGAGAAACGTGTGAAATCGGAAATGATGTCACTATTTTCCAAGGCGTCACACTAGGCGGGACAGGTAAAGAAAGAGGGAAGCGTCATCCGACATTGCATGATAATGTCTTGGTGGCAACTGGCGCAAAAGTGTTAGGGTCCATCACGATTGGTGAAAATAGTAAGGTTGGCGCGGGTTCAGTTGTTTTAAAAGACGTGCCACCGAATGCAACTGTTGTGGGAATTCCGGGTACAGTCGTCGTTCAAGATGGCGTAAAAGTGAAGCGTAATTTGGATCATCAAGATTTACCGGATCCGGTAGCGGATAAATGCGATATGTTGGAACATAAAATTAGCGTATTAAGAGAAGAAGTTAAACGTTTGAGTGATGAGATAGAAAAGGAGCGAACTGTGAAATGAGTATTCAAATTTACAACACATTAACACGTCAAAAAGAGCCTTTTATTCCTTTAGAAGAAGGAAAGGTCAAAATGTATGTATGTGGACCAACTGTTTACAATTACATTCATATTGGGAATTCCCGTCCTGTTATTGTTTACGATACGGTTCGTCGCTATTTAACGTACCGTGGGTTTGAAGTGAACTTTGTTTCTAATTTCACAGATGTCGACGACAAAATTATCAAAACGGCCAATGAACTTGGGGAAGAAGTGTCGGAATTAACGGAACGATTCATCGCTGCGTATTTTGAAGACGTTACCGCTTTAGGATGCAAAAAAGCGGATGCGCATCCACGTGTGACAGAACATATGGACAGCATCATAGAATTTATTGGTGTATTGATCGAAAAAGGTTTTGCTTATGAATCTCAAGGAGATGTCTATTACCGAACGCGTAAATTTGAGGGGTATGGCAAACTATCTCATCAATCAGTCGATGATTTAAAAATTGGTGCGCGCATTGAAACAGGTGAAAAGAAAGAGGATGCACTCGACTTTGCTCTTTGGAAAGATGCGAAACCTGGTGAGATTTCTTGGGATAGTCCATGGGGTAAAGGACGTCCGGGTTGGCATATTGAATGTTCCGTTATGGTTCGTGAAATTTTAGGGGATACAATCGATATTCATGCAGGTGGTCAAGATTTAACATTCCCTCACCATGAAAATGAAATTGCTCAGTCTGAAGCTTATACAGGAAAGCAATTTGCTCGATACTGGATGCATAACGGCTATATTAATATTGATAATGAAAAGATGTCAAAATCACTCGGTAACTTTGTGTTGGTGAATGACATTCGCAAGCAGATTGACCCACAAGTGTTGCGTTTCTTTATGATGTCCGTGCATTATCGCAACCCAATCAACTTCTCACAAGAACTTGTGGAGAATGCGAAAGCTGGGTTAGAGCGTATTCGAACGTCGTATGCGAATTTAGCACATCGCCTTGAAGCTGCACCAGAACTTGGCGATCATGCGGATATTTGGTTGCATAAAATCGACGAGGTGAAAACGCAATTTGTTAAGTCGATGGATGACGACTTTAATACTGCAAATGGGATTGCTGCTTTATTTGAACTATCGAGTTTAGCGAATACGTATTTGATGGAAGTTCATACAGAAGCGAACGTTCTTGAGAACTTTATGAGTACGCTAAAAGAGTTAGCGGGTGTTCTTGGAGTTGAAATGGATGTTCAAAAAGAAGTGCTCGATGAAGAAATCGATGCTTTAATTGAAGAAAGAATTCAAGCTCGTCAAAATAAAAACTTTGCTCGAGCAGATGAAATTCGCGACCAATTAAAAGAAATGAATATTCTTTTAGAAGATACGGCGCAAGGAATACGTTGGAAGCGCGGATGACAAATGAATACACTTTACGAAATGCAGATGTTAAACAGTTAAATTCGTTAGCGCTAGCGTATATGGGAGATGCGGTTCTTGAACAATATGTTCGCGAGCATCTCCTGCGTTCGGGGCGTGTTAAACCAAATACGCTTCATAAAGAAGCGACGAAATACGTATCAGCAAAAGCGCAAGCAAAAGTTGTTCATAACATGCTGGAAGCTAAATTTTTGTCGGAAGAAGAAGAGGCAATTCTTCGAAGAGGACGAAATGCGAAGTCTGGAACGGTTCCAAAAAACACAGATTTACAAACGTATAAATACAGTACTGGGTTTGAAGCGGTCATTGGAAGCTTATATTTACAAGGACAAGCCGAACGAGTCCGTGAAATTATCGAACGTGCAATAACGATTAGTGAAGAACCGAAAGGAGACGTGACGTGATGAATGAAGAAATAAAAGAACCAACAAATGAGATCCTCTCAGGCAAAAATCCTGTCCTAGAAGCACTTCGCTCAGGTCGCGAAATGAATAAAGTGTGGATTGCTGAAGGTGTAAAGAAAGCTGGAATTGCTGAACTTTTGCAATTAGCTAAAGAAGCGGGACTCATCGTACAGTTCGTACCAAAAAACAAAATCGATCAATTAACGGATGGTGCAACTCACCAAGGGATTGCCGCGTCGGTTGCAGCTTATAAATATGCGGAGCTTGACGATTTATTTGAACGTGCAGCTTCTCGCAATGAAGATCCTTTCTTTTTAATTTTAGATGAACTTGAAGATCCTCATAATCTGGGCTCGATCTTAAGAACGGCAGATGCAACTGGAGTTCATGGTGTGATTATTCCACGTAGACGTGCTGTTGGATTAACAGCGATTGTTGCCAAAACATCCACAGGTGCAATTGAACATATTCCTGTTGTTCGCGTTGGGAATTTAGCGCAAACAGTA
>JAHIWI010000229.1 GCA_018816185.1 Bacillota bacterium | reverse complement strand
CCTCCAGCTCTTCTAACAACTTTTTTAAAGTTGATGAAGGACTCTGGTAAAGACATGAACCGAATTGCCGCAGTAATGGATATGCGTGGTGGCGATTTATTTGATTCATTAATAGGTGCACTAGACGATATGGGGAAAACTGACTTAGTTACTCCTAAAATTTTATTTTTAGAAGCGAATAACGAGACGTTGGTACGTCGATATAAAGAAACAAGACGTTCTCACCCTTTAGCTCCGGCTGGATTGCCTCTGGAAGGAATAGCGAAAGAGCGATTGCTACTGTCTGAATTAAAAGGCCGTGCGCAATTTATATACAATACTTCTGATTTAAAACCGAAAGAATTAAGAGAAAAAATTCAAGAAGAATTCTCATCAAAAGACAACTCTACATTTACTGTAAATGTGATGTCATTTGGATTTAAACATGGAATGCCAATTGATGCGGATTTAGTATTTGATGTTCGTTTTTTACCAAATCCTTATTATATAGAAGAGCTCCGTCCTAAAACTGGATTGGATGCAGATGTGTCTGGATATGTTTTAAAATGGCCAGATACGCAGTTGTTAATTGAAAAATTAGCGGACTTGTTTTTATTCATGATTCCACAATATAAACGCGAAGGTAAGAGACAACTGGTAATCGCATTTGGATGCACCGGGGGGCAACATCGCTCTGTCACTTTAGCAGAACATTTTGCGGGTCTTTTCCAAAAAGACTACCAAACTGTTATTACTCATCGGGATATTAAGCATAGAAAGGGTTGATGGAATGGCACGTTCCAAACGCCGGAAACGGATTGTCATTATCGGTGGTGGGACGGGTCTTTCCACGTTATTACGAGGATTGAAAAAATTCCCCGTAGACTTAACTGCCATTGTGACTGTCGCAGATGACGGAGGTAGTTCAGGTAGGCTACGTGATGATTATGACATTCCTCCACCTGGAGATATACGTAAAGTAATGGCAGCACTTTCAGATGTAGAGCCTTTAGTAGAAGAAATGTTCCAATATCGTTTTAGTTCCTCAAATGATTTAGGTGGACATTCGCTTGGGAATTTAATGTTAACGGCTTTAACGGATATTACAGGTGATTTCTCACATGCGATTCGAGAAATGAGTCGAGTATTAAATGTGAATGGAACAGTTCTTCCAGCCGCAAACCAGCGAATCACTTTACATGCTGAATTAGAGGACGGGACAATTGTTACGGGAGAATCTAAAATCCCCACTTATAATCAACGCATTCACCGTGTGTTTTTATCACCAAATGATGTGAAACCGCTTCCTGATACAATCCGTGCGATTGAAAGGGCGGATTTACTAATATTTGGACCTGGAAGTCTTTATACGAGTATTTTGCCAAACCTCATGGTGCAAGGAATTCGCGATGCGATCTTAGCTTCCAAAGTACCGAATGTATACATTTGCAATTTAATGACACAAGCTGGAGAAACACATAATTACTCTGCAGCCGACCATGTCCGTGCATTGATGTATCATATGGGTGCGCCATTTATTGATACGATCTTATTAAATACGGATGAAGTTCCACAGTCTGTGCAACGAGTCTATGAACAAGAACAATCAAAACCCGTAAGTTATGACGAAACTCGTTTAACTCAACTGGGTATTAACGTAGTTAAAAAAGATATAGCTACAATTAGAGAAGGTGCGATTCGTCATGAAGCAACGAAAGTTGCAGAATGGCTCGTACAATATGCGGAAGAAAATGAAAGTATGCGAAATCAGCAAACCTAACATCTTCCTTCCGAAAGGGGGAGTTCCCATGTCATTTGCGTCAGAAACAAAAAAAGAATTAACTCAAGCAGCATCGACCCCTTGTTGTTCAAAGGCGGAGTTATCTGCACTAATACGTATGAACGGTTCCCTATCCTTTGCCAATAGAGCTTTAAGTCTAGACGTGCAAACTGAAAACGCAGCGATTGCGCGAAGACTCTATACACTAATGAAAGAATTGTATCCATATCAGGTGGAATTGCTAGTTCGTAAAAAAATGCGCTTAAAAAAGAATAACGTGTACATTTGCCGTGTTCGTGACGGTGCGAAGGCTTTACTGGAAGATTTAAAAATTATTTCTGATGATTTTCAGTTCAATCATACGATTTCAAAAGAGTTAGTGAAAAAGAAATGTTGTAAACGTGCTTACTTAAGAGGTGCGTTTTTAGCTGGAGGATCTGTTAATAATCCCGAAACATCAGCTTATCACTTAGAAATTTACTCTTCTTATAAAGATCACAGCGAAGCATTAGTTGCTCTAATGAATGGATTTGGACTAAATGCCAAAACAATTGAGCGTAAAAAAGGGTTTGTCACGTATTTAAAAGAAGCAGAAAAAATTTCTGATTTTTTAAGTATAACTGGTGCACATATGGCTTTATTGAAATTTGAAGATGTCCGTATCTTACGGGATATGAGAAACAGTGTTAACCGACTTGTTAATTGTGAAACGGCTAATTTGAATAAAACCATTAGTGCCGCTATTCGACAAGTCGACAATATACGATTTATTGATAATGTCATGGGAATTGATCAATTACCGGAGAAATTACGTGAAATCGCTCGTTTACGAGTGGAATATCAAGATGTGACCTTGAAAGAATTAGGTGAGATGGTTTCGACAGGTACCGTCAGTAAGTCTGGAATAAATCATAGATTGCGAAAGCTTGACGAGATTGCAGATGCACTTAGAAGTGGTACAAGTTTAGATAAAGTGAAATGATAGTTGTCTGAAGCACATACATCAGCTAACATAGTAACAATATACGTACGGATTTTTGCTAAGGGGGGAATTTAGAGAATGTTGGATCGACAAGTTGAAGTAACTTTAAAATCAGGACTACAAGCAAGGCAAGCTGCTCTTTTTGTTCAAGAAGCAAACCGCTACCAAGCGGATGTTTTTTTACAAAAAGATGATAAAAAAGTAAATGCTAAAAGTATTATGGGGATTATGAGCTTAGCGATAAGCAAAGGCTCGCAAGTTGTCATTAGTGCGGATGGTTCTGATGAGGAACAAGCCGTATCTGGATTAATTGCGATGATTCAAAAAGAAGATTGAACAATGAGGAATACGTTTGCATAGGTTAAGATAGAAAAAACAGCTTCCACCATTTTAGGTGAAAGCTGCATTTTTCTTCTGACAACGCCCTCGGCGAGGATCGAACTCACATTTTAAGCTTCGGAGGCTTACGTGCTATCCATTGCACCACGAGGGCAAGCGACTTTTCTATTATACAAATTAGCTATCAACAATTCAACTAGACATTTGAGAACGTTATATTTGACCATCCTTGACCATATTGTATATGATAAGGATATAGCTGAGAGGCTATCGTCATCTCAGGATATTAGAAAAAGAATTTACGTTTGAAGGAGGCAATTTCAATGAACTTAATTCCTACAGTTATTGAACAAACTAGTCGTGGAGAGCGTGCTTATGACATTTATTCACGTCTATTAAAAGACCGTGTCATTATGCTTGGAAGTGGAATAGATGACAATGTATCTAATGCCATCGTAGCTCAATTATTATTCTTAGAAGCAGAAGATCCAGAAAAAGACATTTCCATTTACATCAATAGCCCTGGTGGTAGTATCACAGCAGGTATGGCAATTTACGATGTTATGCAATTTATCAAACCAGACGTACAAACCGTTTGTATTGGTATGGCTGCATCTATGGGTGCATTCTTACTTGCAGCCGGAACAAAAGGTAAGCGATATACATTACCAAATGCAGAAGTAATGATTCACCAACCACTTGGTGGAGCACAAGGGCAAGCAACTGAAATTGAAATTGCTGCTAAACGCATTTTGTTCCTTCGTGAAAAGTTAAATGGTATTTTATCTGAACGCACAGGTCAACCAATTGAAGTAATCGCGAAAGATACAGACCGTGATAACTTTATGACGGCAGAACGTGCGAAAGAATATGGTTTAGTAGACCATATTATTACACGTAGTGATTTGAAAAAATAATTTCCATAGGGGCTGTCTAAAAGTCATTTATTGACTTATAGATGGTCCCTTTTCCTATGTTGCAATTTCCGTTTCAGACGGACGCGTTCCGCGGGCATGACTTCAGTCTCCTCGTCGCTTCAAAACATGTGCTCCTGCGGTTACTCGTCGCAAAGACACTGGCTCTTGGCCAGTATCTTTCCTCCGGGGCCTTCAGTTCATGCACCTGCCGCTTCGCTTTCGGTGCAGAAAACATCTGCTATTCCCGCTGGAAAGATTGGGACCAAAGAATTTGGTGCTAATCTTTGCGACGAAGCTAGCGCAGCGATACAGGAGCAGATGTTTTACGCCGTCTTCCACTCCAATCCATTACCTAATTAAGAACGTAGTTTTTAAAATGTACGTTTAAAAATAAATACAATAAATCACACCTTTTATTCCATTTTAAAATTCCATTGGATTCACAAAATCCTTTTCATAATAAGTGATGCAGGTTTTAAAGTTTATTAAATAAGGTAGACATTGACTATACTATTGAAGAGGTGAAGGATATGAAAAAAGGATTAATTCCGATACTTGTTATCGTAGGTATTATTGTTGTTTTAGCACTTATGTTAATTCCTAGTTATAACGGATTTGTTGAAGGTGAAGAAAATGTTGATGCAGCTTACGCTCAAGTAGATAATCAATTGCAGAGACGTTTAGATTTAATTCCTAACTTAGTGAAGACAGTTGAAGCATTTGCCAAACAAGAACGTGATGTGATTGCAAGTGTAACTGAAGCACGGGCAAAATTAGCAGGTGCAAATTCACCGCAAGATCAAGCTGAAGCAAATGATGAATTATCGGGAGCTTTAAGCCGTTTATTGGTGGTTGTAGAAAATTATCCTGATTTAAAATCAGATGCTAACTTCCGACAATTGATGGATGAACTTGCTGGTACGGAAAATCGACTAGTGGTAGCTCGACAAGATTATAATACAGAAGTTGCTTCATTCAATAAAAAAGTGAAACGATTCCCTGGTGCCATGTTGGCGGGCATTTTTGGATTTGATGAAAAAGAATACTTTAAAGCTGATGCAGCTGCACAAGATGCACCTGTTGTAGACTTTGGAGGGGACGGGGAATGATGAAAAAAGGCGCGCTTTTCATAGGAATTGCGCTTCTTTTTTTCATGTCGCTTTCGCCAATCATTCAAGCGGCAACTGTTCCTAAACCGACTGGTGATATTTACGTCCAAGATTTCGCAGGATTATTAAGTAGTGATCAAAAAGCTGAATTGAATCGGATTGCTTCTCAGTTAGAAGATGGGACGGGTGCTCAAATTGCTGTATTAACAATTGATTCTCTTGAAGGCGAGGATATTGAGGGTTTTTCCAATCGTGCATTCAGAGAGTATGAGTTAGGTAGTGCAGAAGAAAATAATGGTGTCATGCTTGTGATTGCCATGGAAGAACGTGAACTATGGGTGGAAGTAGGTTATGGTTTAGAAGGAGCTCTACCAGATGGCAAGGTAGGGAGAATTTTAGATGAATTTACTGTGCCGTATATGAAACAAAATGCACCAGATGAAGCAAT
>JAHIWI010000228.1 GCA_018816185.1 Bacillota bacterium | reverse complement strand
TTTTTCTTGTGTATTTCTCATAAACCAAGTATAGTAGAGACAGAAGTTAATTTTGTGTTTGAAACATAAGGAGGAACCATAAATGAGCGATCGTAAAGCAGCATTAGACATGGCGTTAAAACAAATTGAGAAACAATTCGGTAAAGGTTCAATAATGAAACTTGGCGAAAAAACGGATCGAGAAGTTTTGACGACTTCTAGTGGATCACTTGCACTTGATGTTGCACTTGGTGTTGGTGGGTATCCACGAGGAAGAATCATTGAAATATATGGACCAGAGAGTTCAGGTAAAACAACAGTAGCACTTCATGCTATTGCTGAAGCACAAGCAGCAGGTGGGCAAGCAGCATTTATTGACGCTGAGCATGCACTGGATCCTGTTTATGCACAAAACTTAGGTGTTAATATTGATGAGCTTTTATTATCTCAACCTGATACGGGTGAACAAGCACTAGAAATTTGTGAAGCATTAGTACGTAGTGGAGCAGTTGATATCGTGGTTATTGACTCAGTAGCTGCCTTAGTTCCAAAAGCGGAAATTGAAGGGGAAATGGGTGACTCACACGTTGGATTACAAGCTCGTTTGATGTCTCAAGCCCTACGTAAACTTTCTGGCGCAATTAGTAAATCAAAAACAACAGCTATTTTCATTAACCAAATTCGTGAAAAAGTTGGCGTTATGTTTGGTAACCCTGAAGTAACACCTGGTGGTCGTGCACTTAAATTCTACAGTTCTGTTCGATTAGAAGTACGTCGTGCAGAAGCTATTAAATCAGGTAATGACTTCATGGGGAATAAAACAAAAATTAAAGTTGTTAAAAATAAAGTAGCACCACCTTTCCGTACGGCTGAAGTCGATATCATGTATGGTGAAGGTATTTCACGTGAAGGTGAAATCGTAGATTTAGGTGTAGAAATGGATATCGTTAATAAGAGTGGTTCTTGGTACGCTTACAATGATGATCGTCTTGGACAAGGTAGAGAAAATGCGAAACAATTCCTTAAAGATAACCAAGCAACACGTAATGAGATTGCTCAAAAAATTCGAGCGGCTTACGGTATGATGGCTACAGCTTATACAATTGCTGCCCATGACGATGAAGAAGAAGAATTTGAATTACTAATTGATGAAAAATAGGATTCAATTGATAACCTACCAATTAATTTGGTAGGTTGTTTTCATCTTACGAGACTCGTGAATCCTTGACAGAGTATTTCTACATCTATACAATTAAAATTGTATAATTTCCAAATGAAATCAATAGGGCTACGTAGTTTAGAGCTATGTATACAAGCCTACTGAACATGAAAATGAAATAGCAAGAGGAGGTGTTCGAATGATTGAAATACTCATCTCCGCTTTGATTGGTCTTATCGTCGGTGCCGCTGTAAGTTATTTTCTTGTAAAAAATGTGAATGATTCTAAAGTGACTGGTGCGAAGCAGTCAGCTGTTCTCATCGTCGATGAGGCGAAGAGAGAAGCGGAAGCTTTGAAAAAAGAAGCACTATTAGAAGCAAAAGATGAATCTCACAAATTGAGATCTGAAGCAGAATCTGACATTCGTGAACGCCGAGCTGAACTGCAAAAACAGGAAAATCGGTATTTACAAAGAGAAGAAAACCTTGATCGTAAGGATGATGCTCTTAACAAAAGAGAAGCGGGTCTAGAGCGTAAAGATGACGCTCTGACTGAAAGACAACAGCATATCGAGCAGATGGAAAGCAAAGTGGCTGAGTTAGTTGCAAAAGCACAAACCGAACTAGAACGCATATCTGCGTTAACTCGTGAAGAAGCTAAAGGCATTATTCTACAACAAGTAGAAAACGAGTTATCTACTGATATTGCAGTGATGACGAAAGAATCTGAAACACGTGCAAAAGAAGATTCAGACAAAAAAGCACGAGAAATTCTTTCCCTAGCTATTCAGCGTTTTGCAGCAGATCATGTGGCAGAGACAACAGTTTCTGTTGTTACCTTGCCAAATGATGAAATGAAGGGTCGTATTATTGGTCGTGAAGGCCGAAATATACGCACACTTGAGACACTGACTGGTATTGATTTGATTATCGATGATACACCAGAAGCAGTAATCTTATCTGGTTTCGATCCAATTCGTCGGGAAACAGCTCGTCTTGCACTTGAAAAATTAGTTCAAGATGGTCGAATTCACCCTGCACGAATTGAAGAAATGGTTGAGAAATCAAGAAGAGAAGTAGATGAGCAAATCCGAGAAATTGGTGAGCAAACTACCTTTGATGTTGGCATTCATAATTTACATCCTGATTTAATTAAGATCATGGGTCGTATGCGTTACCGTACAAGTTATGGACAAAATGTTTTGAAACATTCAAAAGAAGTTGCCTTCTTAGCAGGATTGTTAGCTGCTGAACTTGGCGAAGATGTAACATTAGCAAGACGTGCTGGCTTACTACATGATATTGGGAAAGCAATTGACCATGAAGTGGAAGGTAGCCACGTTGAGATTGGTGTAGAACTTGCTACGAAGTACAAAGAGCATCCAGTCGTTATTAATAGTATCGCTTCCCATCATGGTGACACTGAAGCAACGTCTGTCATCGCAGTTCTAGTTGCTGCTGCAGATGCATTATCAGCTGCTCGTCCAGGTGCTAGAAGTGAAACGCTAGAAAACTATATTCGCCGTTTGGAGAAACTAGAAGAAATTTCTGAGTCTTATGATGGTGTTGAGAAATCATTCGCTATTCAAGCAGGACGAGAAATTCGCATTATGGTTCGTCCAGAACAAATTGATGACATTACCGCTCATCGATTAGCTCGAGATATTCGTAAGCGAATTGAGGAAGAATTAGATTATCCAGGGCATATTAAAGTAACGGTTATTCGTGAAACACGCGCTGTAGAATATGCAAAATAATAGTAAGTAAAGGGGGGCTTCATAAAGAAGCCTTTTTTTATTGAAACAGAAAGAAGGAATTTGAATGAAAGTATTGTTTATTGGAGACATCGTCGGTTCAATTGGCCGAGATACATTAGAAGATTATTTGCCTCGATTAAAAAGAAAATATCAACCTGATGTCGTCATAGCAAACGGTGAAAATGCTGCATCGGGTCGTGGGATTACAAAAACCATTTTTCAATCATTACTGCATATGGGTGTTGATGTAGTGACAATGGGGAATCACACGTGGGATCAAAAAGAAATATTCGATTTTATTGACGAGACAGATTATTTAATTAGACCAGCCAACTTTTCAGATGAAGCACCAGGAAAAGGGATGACGACAATTTCAAAAAACGGCCATACCTTATCTGTTATCAATCTCCATGGTCGTACATTCTTACCTCCGCATGATGACCCGTTTAAAAAAGCAACAGAGCTAGTGAAAGAAGCAAAAGAAATTTCACCATTAATTTTTGTGGATTTCCATGCTGAAGCAACGAGTGAAAAAATTGCACTAGGCTGGCATTTAGATGGAGAAGTTTCAGCTGTTGTTGGAACGCACACACATGTCCAAACAGCTGATGCAAGAATTTATCCGAATGGAACTGCTTATATTACAGATGTAGGCATGACAGGACCATATGATGGCGTATTGGGTATGAAAAAAGAAGATGTCTTATATCGATTCCAAACAAATATGCCGGCACGTTTTGAAGTGCCTAAAACAGGACGCTCCGTAATAAGTGGTGTTTTTATAGATATCGATAATCAATCAGGAAAAGCTACATCGATCGAGCGAATTTATATTAACGAAGATTATCCGTTTCAATCTTAGGTTCTTCTTTTTTCCATCGACCTCGCATACAGTGAGTCAAGGACATTGACACTAAAGTCCAACTCACAGCAAGTATAAGGAGGAATAGAGATGGAATCATTGAAAGTATCTTCGAGATCAAATCCTAATTCAGTAGCTGGTGCATTGGTTGCTGTAATCCGAGACAAAGGGTATGCAGAAATGCAGGCAGTAGGCGCTGGAGCATTAAATCAAGCAGTGAAGGCGGTTGCTATAGCAAGAGGGTTTGTGGCACCTAGTGGGACTGATTTAATTTGTTCACCAGCTTTTACTGATATCATTATTGCTGGTGAAGATCGAACGGCCATTAAATTGTTGGTTGAAAAAAGAGTAAGATCATAACCAGTAAGGGGCTATCTCAAAGGTCATATAGTGACTGAGAGATGGTCCCTTATTTTTGTGCATTGATATCTCACTTTCATGCCTCAAGCGAAGCGATGCATAAGCAGAACGGAAACACCAATA
>JAHIWI010000227.1 GCA_018816185.1 Bacillota bacterium | reverse complement strand
ATTAACGGACGCGGAGTGTTTCGTTGAGCGGACGAAACTTGTCCATGAATATCGAAAATTCCTATTTACTGATCCTGGATTACCGCGTGAACTTCTTCCTAAAGTATGGAATGGTCATCATGCTGCACTTTTATTTGAACAATATTATAAATTGCTAGCTCAATCAGCCAGCCAATTTTTCGAAAAAGTTTTTGAAGAAGATAATGATATGAGTTGGAAAGACAAAGCGTACGATGCTGACAATCATCCTTTAATTAATGAATAAATAAACGGGGCTGTCCTAAATGTCATGAAAATGACGTTGGTCAGTCTCCTTTTTATTCTCATAAGAATCAACGCATTTTCAAGACCTGACAGAAATAAGATTTTCTTTCGTTGTCTATATTCAAGAGTAAAAATTAAATGAAAAAACAGGAAGAGAATACGACTTGTTTTCTCTTCCTGTTTATTTTTGACAAGCTATATGTCTGTAATTCCGAAAAATCTAGCTGATTTCTTAATTGAACATCAAAGTTAAACTGGAACTGTTATTTATTGTTTTCTAGTTCAGCTAAAATTTCACGATAGTCATATCCTTTTTGAACATACGTATCGATTGAAAGCTGAATGATTTCAAAATCTTTATCATTTAATTCTCGAACGACCTTACCTGGAGACCCAACAACTAAAGAGCGAGGTGGAATCTTCTTTCCAGGAGGAATTAATGTGTTAGCTCCAATAATACATTCTTCACCGATTTCAGCATGATCTAAAATCGTTGAGCCCATTCCGATAATCGAGCGTTTCCCCACTTTACAGCCATGCAAAATCACGTTATGACCAACTGTAACTTCATCTTCCACAAATACAGGTGCATCTTCATATAAGTGGATCGTTGAATTATCTTGTATGCTGCACCTTTCTCCAATTGAAATTAACCCTTCGTCTCCACGCAATACTGTATTAAACCAAATGGTTGATTCCTTCCCTACTTGAACATCGCCAATAATTTTGGATCCTGGCGCCACAAAAACCGTTGCATCTAATCTAGGTGTCTTCCCTTTGAATGGAATAATCATATTATACCCCCAAGTAAATTTGAATTTACATAATTGTCTTTCTATTCATTTTACTATAACATATTTGAGTAGAGGTGGATAATTAATGAAATACGTTTGCGATATGCTTCAAATAGATATTCCAATATTCCAAGGTGGAATGGGGAATATAAGTAATGCACAACTAACATCTGCTGTTTCTGAAGCGGGAGGGTTAGGTACAATCGGTTGTGGGTCGATGACTCCTTCACAAGTTGAAGAAATTATTATTCAGACAAAGAAACGCACATCAAGAAATTTTGCATTAAATATAGCGATAAATGTATCACCGTATACGGATGAACTTATTCAATTGATTATTAAACATAAGATCCCTATTGTATCGTTATCTGCAGGAAATCCAGTTCCATATATTGCGAAATTACATGAACATGACGTAAAAGTCATTGTGCTCGTCGCATCCGTGAAGCATGCGCAAAAAGCGGAAGAGGCTGGCGCAGATATTTTAGTTGCTGAAGGTTTTGAAGCGGCTGGTATCAACTCAAATCTTGAGTTAACTACTTTTACACTCATTCCGCAAATCGTGAAAAGTGTTAAAGTTCCAGTAATTGCAGCTGGTGGAATTGGAGATGGAAAAGGGTTGGCAGCTGCCTTAATGCTTGGTGCATCTGGCGTTCAAATAGGAACACGATTAATTGCTACACAAGATGCACCATTTCATGATCAATACAAAAATAGTTTAGTGAATGCAAGTGATACGGAGACAACTATTATAGGTAGAAGTTTTGGTCAAAGAAGGCGAATACTGAAAACTCCTTATTCAACTAAACTAGATGAGCTGGAACAGGCAGGACTAACTCCAGAACAATATCGAGAACTAACTTCTGAAGTAAATCATGTAAAGGGAGCCATTGAGGGTGATTTAGAAAATGGTTTTATTAACAGTGGTCAAATTGCAGGATTGATCAACCATATACCTACAGTAGAAGAGTTGTTTAAAAGCATGATGAATGAAGCACTTAACCAGATTGAACAGACTTCGAATGATTTAAAGGGTCTTTCTTATAAGAAAGATTAATATTTAATTCACATTGCAGGTGTAGACAAATTTAAAGAATTTAACTCACTTACATTTCATAGGTAGCATTTACCATTCCTCTTAAGACCAATTGCTTAAGAGGTTTTTTTATGGATATTTATGATTTCTTTTAATTCTAAAAATAGAGAGTTTTCCGATTATTGTATTGACTAGAATATTACAATTTGATAATATTACGTTGAAATAGTGTTATACAATAAATTTTTTCAT
>JAHIWI010000226.1 GCA_018816185.1 Bacillota bacterium | reverse complement strand
TTACCAGTTCCCGTTCCAAATTCAAGTACTGTCCCAAAAGATCGTTCAGTAACCGCTGTTAAAATTTCCTTATATTTATCAAACACATCCCGATATTCCGGATCTTTTCCTGAAACGGATGCATCATATGAATCTACCCACTCATCGAAAATTTCTACGAATTCACGTCCCACAGCGAACCCTCCTTTTACATACATATTATTCCTACCTGTATACTAGGTATTGGGTTAATAACACTATTTATATCATAGATTTTTAAATAAATCTAATCTTATCTTCTTTTAATTCGACAATAAAAGAACTCCTCCCTTCGCATTAGCGAAATGGAGGAGTTTGTCTTTACTTAATTCAATGCTTCCCACTCTTCTCTTAAAATACCCATTCGAATGGAGTCATAATAGACATCATTATAGAAGCGAACTTTTCGAATACGCGCTTCCATTGTCATCCCTAGTTTTTCTCCAACCTTAACCATACGCTCATTCCCAGACCAAGTCGTGAATCCAACGCGCACGAGTGGCATTTCTGTAAATAGTATATCCATCCACTGCTTCAAAGCATCCGTACCATAACCACCGCTCCAGTAGGATGGTTTGAATATGGTAATCCCCATTTCAAGCCACTTTGAAGGTTCATGTTCCCAATAGTACGAAACGATTCCAATCAATTCATTATTCACTTCAATGCCTCTAATTCGATTTGGTTCAAGATAGTAAGCCTTATTTTTCAAAAATTCTTCATATGTTTTTGGAGTATACGGATAATATGGTGCATCCCATTTTTTCCATTCCGGTGCTTCTTCTTTCGCACTCATTTCCCACAGTGCATATAAATCGGATTCTGTTATTGGTCGTAACTGAACCCTACTTTTTGCTTGAATCAAAAAATCACCCTCAAATATATTTTTCAAACCAATCCACAATTTGTTGCAATCTTGCATAACGTAAACTTGGTGTACCTGTTCTTGAAAGATTATGATCTGCGTCAGGGAATCTCACAAAACGCGTCTCTTTTTTCATTTGTTTTAATGTAATATAAAGCTGTTCTGCTTGTTCAATTGGACAACGAAAATCTTTTTCGCTATGAAGAATTAGTAATGGCGTTTCTACATTGCTCGCATATTTTAGTGGTGAGTGATTCCAAAGCTTGTCCACATCCGACATGTCCGCTCCGATTTGCCATTCGTTAAAATAATAGCCAATGTCTGAGACACCAAAGAAACTAATCCAGTTCGAAATGGATCGTTGCGTTACAGCCGCTTTGAAACGATTTGTATGACCGACAATCCAGTTCGTCATAAATCCACCATAACTACCACCCGTTACACCAAGGCGTGATTGATCAATCCATTCATGATCAGCTAATACTGAGTCTAAGCCATCCATAATGTCTTGATAATCATCTCCACCATAATCTCCTCGTACCGAATCGACAAACTGTTGACTATACCCATGACTTCCTCGAGGATTTAAATACAACACGCCATATCCTTGCGCTGCTAATAAATGCAGCTCGTGGAAGAAGGTATTAGCAAACATCGCATGAGGTCCTCCATGAATTTCGACGATTAATGGGTATTTCTCGCCTTCAACATATCCTGCAGGCTTCATTAACCAGCCATGAACATCGAAATCTTTGGCACCTTTATACATAAGCGGTTCAGCTGCAACTAACTCTACTTCATCTTCAAAAGCTTTATTAAACGAAGTTAAAGCTTGTCTTTCGCCAGTAGCAATTGTTTGGACATATAGTTCTCCTACTGAAGTTGGATTAGAAACCGTCACCAATGCAAACTCACCAGAATCCGCAACATCATAGCCGTATACATGTTCATCCTCACCTGTAGCTGGATACATTTCACCTTCTAGAGATGCTGCATATAATCGAACATCGCCCATCGTTGACACTTGGAAATATAAATGATGATTGTTTGTCCAAACAACACTTGGTGCATCCGCTCCTTGCTGATGGTCCGCGACGACTAAATCTCCTACGGGAGCGTCAATGCCTTCCGTTAACACTTCTCGAATCCCATTTTCAATGTCATACACGTACAGCTCAGTGTGTGTCGCATTTTTAAAGGAAGCGTCACTTCCTACAAAAGCGATTTTTGAATCATCCTTAGAAAACACAGCACCACCATAATAGCCATCTTCTTCGATGATTGCCGTTTCTTCTTTTGATTCAATATCAACTAAATACAAAGACTGGCGGAACTCAAAGTCCTGATTTTCAGAACGATTGACATTAAAGACGATTTTCTTGCCATCATGAGAAACCGCTTGTAACCCATACATATGATTGCCATCCGTAAATTGAGTGACTTCTTCCGTCTCTAAATCGATATAGCCAATATGCTTGTAAACATCTTGAGGAAGTAATCCTACACCATCCATTTTGTACTTCATTTTATCAACTACGACCGGTTCCGGCTTTTTCTTTTCTTCTTTTTCTGGTTCATCTGTGAATTTGGTTCCTTCTTTTAATGAAGCTGAGAACCAAATTTTCTTGCCACATGGAGACCATAAGTAGCTGCTTACACCCTTTTCAAAAGTTGTAATCTTTCGTGCTTCGCCACCTTTAGTCGACAAAACATATAGCTGATTTTTTTCGTTTCTCGTTGATAAGAATGCCAGTTTTGATCCATCTGCTGAAAAAGAAGGACTTGATACTCTTTCTTTCCCATGCGTCCACTGCGTTAACTCTTTCGAATCAAGATCTACATGCCATAAATTAGCTTGATATGTATTTTCTTTGTCATCAATCATCGTATGTATAAACACAGCTGCTTTTTGATTCGGTGCCAATGTCGGTTGAGTGACTGACACTAATTTGGTTAAATCATCAATTGTGAGTTTTCGTTTTGTCATGGTATTTCCCCCTTAAATCTAGTCCTCTATCTATTTCGACAACCGTATTAAATTCCCTTTAATTTTTAGCATGAATTTCCTGTCGTTTTCTTGATACGTCTGAAGTATGTTTGTATGAGGAACTATTGGAGGGTACAACATGATTTGGATTGTATTAGGAATGAGCCTCATTTTAGTAGGTTTAATTGGAATCTACTTTTTAATATTCAAATTCGATCGAAAAAAAATAGATGTAAGTAATATCGACTCACCTTCGTTTGATGGGATTTTCTCAATTCTTCTCTTTTTTATCGTCATCATTTTAATTGCTTTATTTCATGAAAAATTACCAAATTGGTTTATACGTTTGGTTTTATTAATCGTTTGTCTTCTTCCAATACTTCTTGGTGTATTTTTAATTACAGATGAGATTTCAAAGGGAACCGCCGCCATTTCATAAGATTTCGAACCCAAAGTGATTATTTTTTCTGTTTAGGGTAAAGATGAGGAAATAAAGAGCGGGAGGTTTTTACATGAATTCTTTTGAGTTGCTGCATATTCCGAAATCGTATTGGAGAGAAAAACAAAGTCAACCTGTCTATTCTTCAGTAGAATCGAATGTATCAACTGACATTTTGATTGTTGGAGCAGGTATTGTAGGTGTAACCGCAGCTTATTTATTAGCAAAAGAAGGTGCTAATGTCACGGTTATTGAAGGGAGTAGCATTGCGAGTGGCACTACTGGTTTTACCACAGCTAAAGTTACGGCTCAACATGGTCCGATTTATCATCAGCTCATCAAAAATTTCGGAGAAGAAAAGGCAAAACTATATTATCAAGCGAATCAAGAAGCAGTAGAAAACATTCGGAATTTAGTTCAATCACTGTCGATTGACTGTGATTTAGAACAACGAGATGCTATCTTATACGCCGAATTTGAAGAAGGTAAACAGTTATTGCGGGAAGAAAAACAAGCTTATGACACATTAGAAATTCCTGGTGACTTATCGAGCGCAATACCGAGTCTGCCTTTCTCAGTTGAAGAAACCTTGACGATGTCAAACCAAGCACAATTCCACCCAGTGAAATATGTAGCTGCATTAGTGGAAGAAGCTAAAAAGTTAGGTGTCACATTTTATGAAAACACGAGAGCAATGAAGGTTAAAAATGGAGATACAGT
>JAHIWI010000225.1 GCA_018816185.1 Bacillota bacterium | reverse complement strand
ACAAATAAAAAAGCTGCGGATTTGCTCCGCAGCTTTTATTCGTATTTTAGTGCATCGCCATCGAAAGAATCGTCAGCAACTTTAATAGAGTCTGTTGGACATCCTTCAAAAGCGTCCTGCATATCTTCTTCTAATTCGTCTGGAACTTGTGTAGTTCCCGTGTTATCATCTAAAATAACAAAGGCAATCCCTTCGTCATCATAATCATAAATATCGGGTGCTGCAGCGCCACATGCTCCGCAAGCTATACATGTATCTTTATCTACAATTGTATACTTCGCCATTTTGTTCCTCTCCTTTATATCCGTTCGCTTGTAAAAGCTTTCGTTTTCATTCTAATCATGTTTTCCCTACTTTTCAACCTAAAAACTCTTCAATTGGAGGATTGTTACGTGCTTTTTGAACAAATTCTTTTAAAAATGATTGATCGTTTAAATGGAGAGCGTACAATTTCTGCTCCATTTCATCTTCTAAGAGGGAAAAAATCAGGTCAAACCATTCAAGATGTGAAAAGTTATGGATTAACAGACACATTTTCAATTTTCCCTAAACTCTCTCAAAAAAAATACAATCACATTGTCGAAAAAATGATTCAAGATCAGTTACTAGAAATTGACCAGAATAATATCCCTTCATTAACTGAAAAGGGCATTCATTTTAAAGATAAACTAGAGCCACTAGCCATTAACGGATGGTTGTATCGCGGAAATGAAAGGGTGTTTTTTCAAAGGCTATCTTTATTGGTGCAAACTCTTTCACAAGTAAAGGCAAAATCTATGAATTTTATCCCTGTTCAAAAGGACGAAAAAATTCAAAGATGGATTCGTAATTTTATGTTAAAAGTTCCTTATAAATCGCCAGAATATGCTCAAAAAGTGTATGAGGAACTGGAGAGTTGTTTAAATCAAGCACATTTAACAGAAACTCATCGTCAATTAATTGTCTTTCGATTAAGTGGATTTAAAGTAACCGGTCTTACATGGCAACAACTTTCTTTTGATGTTAAATTCGAGCCAATAGATGTTCAATTACTGTTTATAGAAGGACTACATCAAATGCTAAACGAAATTTGTTCAAAAAATACATATCCTATTCTTTATTCATTGGCTGAGGGAGTCCAAGCGAACAATCCTTTAACCGAATCTGCTTCAAAAACTGCACAACTATACACTGCTGGAAATTCGTTACAAGCTATTTCAAGTATTCGTCATTTGAAACAAAGTACAATTGAAGATCATTTTGTGGAGATGGCCATGAATGGCGTATGGATAAATTGGTTGACGTTTTTTCCGAATGAAAACATAGATGATTTAAAACAGGAAATCCAAACGACATCTTCACGTAAGTTGTCGGTTTTAAAAGAACAGTTTCCTCAGCTATCATTTTTCCAATTAAGATTATTATTAGCAAGTAGAGGTGAGAAGAATGACAAGTGAAATCTATCAAGTTCTGAGTGAGAAATTTGGCTATCATTCTTTTAAAGTAGGTCAAGAAGAAATAATTAAAGCAGTTTTAGAAAAGGTCGATGTAATTGGGATTCTACCCACAGGGATGGGAAAATCATTATGCTATCAATTGCCAGCTTATTTGATGCCTCACCCAGTACTAATCATTTCTCCTTTACTTTCTCTTATGCAGGATCAAGTTGAGCAGATGAAGTTGTTTGGTGAGAAAAAGGTTATCGCTCTCAATTCACTTTTATTACCAAACGATAAGCAACAAATATTGACCCAGTTATCTACATATAAATTCATATTCATTTCTCCGGAAATGTTCATGCAACCACAAGTTTTGGCTGCATTAACTCAAACACCAATTTCATTAATTGTGGCTGATGAAGCACATTGCATTTCACAGTGGGGATATGATTTTAGACCAGATTATTTAAGATTAGGTGATGCGTTTCGAAATTGGAACAGACCGCCTATTTTAGCGTTAACTGCAACGGCAACGTCTAAGGTTTTAGACGATATTTCTCATTTTTTACACTTGAAACAACCTAAAACCGTTATTCAGTCATTAGATCGTCCAAATATTCGATATAAGGCAATTCCGACCCAACATGATGAAAAATATGAGATGATCCTGCAACAAATCACTACATATGAAGGCCCAGGAATTATTTATACGCAGTCGAGAAAAAAAGCGGATGAATATGCCGTAAAATTAAATGAGGCGGGCTTT
>JAHIWI010000027.1 GCA_018816185.1 Bacillota bacterium | reverse complement strand
TGCTTTTTAAAAATAGCTGCAGATTCTGCTTTGATTGGATCTATGTCTCTCTCTTTAATGGAGCCGTCTTCATTATACTTACGACCACCCTTGTAATTCGTATATCGTCGAGCTCGTGTATAGCCCATTTGAATGAATTTACGAGCCATATCCATACCTACGAAATCATTCTTCTCACGATACTCCTCAAACAATTCCATAATCTTTGTGGACGATTCTTTTGCTATATCCGGTGTTTTAAATCGCCAGTGTGGGAGAATTTCGCTTTTATACGGTTCGACTAATAAAACCCCTTGCTCGCCACGTCCTACACGATACAATTCTGGCTTCTCGTGAAAATTAATCGTATCAAAATCTAAATCATAATCAAACGGCATGGTCGAATCACTCCTTTACTTCCCATACCCTTTATATAGGTGCAACAACCTCCAGTTTTACACGATCGGGATCTTCAAAAAAGACAGCATAATACTGATTTCCCCCTGCATATGGATGGCGGTCCTTATACAAAATACTTACTTGACGTTCTTTTAGTACCAAGGTAAGTTGATCTACCTGCTCTCTAGATTCTCCATGGAACGCTAAGTGATTTAAACCGGTATGTCCTCTATGATATGAATGCTCTAGATGGTTCATTTCCGTTTGAACAAATACAAGATAGGTTTGATCTTTTATATAACTAAAGCCTTTTGGCCATTCTTGATACAATTCATATCCTAAATAAGGTAATAGGAATTCATAAAAATTTCTTGATTTTTCTAAATTGGAAACATTGATTTCTACATGATGCAACATGGAATCCACTCCTTTTTTTAAGGATACCATAGCAGGAGATTTTCCTTTCATGTCGAAAATATATAACCGAAAGGGTGTGCGATTCTTATGGCTAAATCAAAAATTTCATACATAGGACAAATTGCAGTGAATGTAAAAGATGTAGGAAGAGCGGTTGAATTTTATCGGGATGTTGTAGGTTTACCACTTTTGTTTGAATCAAATGGGTTAGCCTTTTTGCAATGCGGAGAAACACGGCTACTATTGAGTTTGCCAGAAAAAGAAGAATTCAATCATCCTTGTTCAGTTATGTATTTCAAAGTGGACGATCTGCATGAAAAAGTGAACACCATGAAGGAATTAGGAGCACATTTCATCGATGAACCACATATGGTTGGTAAAATGGGCAACGTCGAGATTTGGATGACGTTTTTCAACGATACAGAAGGCAATACGCAGGCAATTATGAGTGAGATTGAGTGACCACCTCAAGTAATTGTATATGTATCGATTAAACGGAGTAAGAGATGGGGAAATAAGTAATTGAAAGGGTATAAAAAACACTATGGTAAGCATAGTGTTTTGGCTCCTTTAGTAAAATAGTTTCGGTTGAAGTTAACAATCCCCTATAAAACAACGTTAATATCTATTATGTTTATTTTTTTGAAATCACAGTAAACATGCCAGTCATATTTGGGGAGAAGTCTTTAAAATTAAATTTCTCATAGAACGTTTCTTTACCTTGTGATGCAAATAGTCCAACAAACGACTTGTCCGGGGCATTTCTATTCAAGTATTCAACCAAAAGATTCATTATTTCATTTCCAATACCATGTTTCTGATAATCTGGATGAACCATAATATCTTGGATATAAAAATAAATAGCTCCATCGCCAACAATTCTGCCCATACCCACAATTTGTTCATTATCCTTGACTGTGATGCAGTGGATAGAATTCTTTAGTGATGTTTCCGCCACTTCAAAATTCATATAATTAGTCCATCCCACAGACTCACACAAATATTTGTATTCTTCCAATGTGGGAATTTCATTTTCAATCTTATATGTTTTCAAAATGTTACCTCCCATACCTCAAACTTTACCAATATATACGACATCGTTTTATTTACAAGTAGCAACTTATGTTTCATTTTTTCCATTTCGAAAGTTAAGAAAAGATTGTGTAATAAGTGCTAATCCAGATAGAATCTGAATGGAAAAGAAGAACCAAATCAGTTTTTTAGGAGGGCCACTTCCAATAGGACCCACTCTTGGAGACAATAAAGTGTATATCATTAGAAATGATAGAAGTATAACTAAAATTCC
>JAHIWI010000224.1 GCA_018816185.1 Bacillota bacterium | reverse complement strand
GTCAGTTCTGAAGGAGGAAAACCGATTGCCACGTAAAAATGGTGTGATGTCGGATCGACTGAAAGTGGAAATAGCGAAGGAACTCGGATTTTATGATGTCGTTGAGCGAGAAGGTTGGGGCGGAATTAAATCACGTGATGCTGGGAATATGGTAAAACGTGCAGTTGAGATGGCTGAAACTGGATTAATGAACGGAAAAAATCAGAGCAAATAAGTAGCGAAATCCAATGTGAACTGACAGGGCGGAGAAATCCGCCTTTTTCTTTTAAATAAAACAAGTTTGAATCGCAAATTCTTATATACGTGATAGTTGGTACTTCTGCTTTAATTTTCCCCTACTAACGGAATAAACAATAAAATTATTCAATTGAAACAAAAATACCTTTTATATATAAGTTTCATATACAGGAGTATGGTGTTTTTGTATAACATTCTAAATGTAGGACAAGCTGTGGTAAAATGGGGATACTTATTACTCTGAGAAGGAGACATTCCTATGCTATACGTAAAAGCACCTGCGAAAATCAACTTAACTTTGGATGTCCTCCATAAAAGACCGGACGGATTTCATGAAGTAGAAATGATTATGACAACTGTTGATTTGGCTGATCGTATCGGCTTAGAATCACGGGAAGACGGAATCATTAAAATCATTTCAGCTGATCGGTACGTACCAGATGACCAAAGAAATTTAGCTTATCAAGCTGCTAAATTATTAAAAGATACCTATAATGTTCAAGCTGGCGTCTCCATTGTGTTAGAAAAGAGAATACCTGTAGCCGCTGGATTAGCGGGGGGAAGCAGTGATGCGGCCGCTACGCTCAAAGGTTTAAATCGTCTGTGGAATCTTCAACTAACGGCGGATCAATTAGCTGAACATGGTGCAAAAATTGGTTCTGATGTTTCTTTTTGTGTGTACGGAGGAACTGCTTTAGCCACGGGAAGAGGCGAGAAAATTCAAGAGCTTCCTTCTCCACCTAATTGTTGGATCATTTTAGCTAAACCTTCAATTGGTGTATCCACAGCTGATGTTTACGGAGGCTTAAAAGTAACCGAAATTATTCATCCGAATACATCGGAAATGATACGAGCAATTAAAGAAAAGGATTATGAATTAATGTGTGCGACCATGGGGAATGCTTTGGAAAGCGTCACATTGAAGTTATATCCTGAAGTTTCTACAATTAAAGAACAAATGATGAAGTTTGGAGCAGATGCTGTTTTAATGAGTGGAAGTGGTCCTACTGTATTTGGCCTCGTTCAACACGAATCGCGTGTCAATCGAATTTACAATGGGTTACGAGGATTTTGCGATGAAGTATACGCAGTTAGGCTGATAGGTGAACGAGATACACTTGCCTAAAGCCGTATAATTGTGTTAACTTACGTATAAATCATTCGTGTTTAGGAGAGGGTTCCGTGAAGTGGAAACGTAGCGAGCGTCTTGTTGATATGACGTATTATTTATTAGATCACCCACAACAATTAATTCCATTAACCTTATTTGCAGATATGTACCAATCAGCTAAATCTTCTATTAGTGAAGACCTTACAATTGTAAAAGAAACATTTGAAGAAAAAGGCATAGGTTTATTAATGACAGTTCCTGGAGCAGCAGGAGGCGTGAAATATATTCCGAAAATGCGGGATGATGCAATCCATAAAGTCGTTGAAGATTTTATGCAAGAGTTAGGTCATTCTGATCGTCTATTACCTGGTGGCTATCTTTATATGACCGATTTGTTAGGGAATCCACAATTAATGAATCGAGTAGGTAAGGTATTTGCTTCGGCGTTTGCAAATACGCCAATCGATGTCATTATGACAGTGGCGACTAAGGGGATACCTATAGCCCATGCAATTGCAAAGCATTTAAATGTCCCAGTGGTCGTGGTTCGTCGCGATAGTAAAGTAACTGAAGGTTCAACAGTGAGTATTAATTACGTTTCTGGATCTTCCCGTCGTATTCAGACGATGGTTTTATCAAAACGAAGCATGAAAAGTGGCCAAAGGGTTTTAATTACCGACGACTTTATGAAAGTTGGAGGAACCATGAATGGCATGAAAAACTTGTTGGAAGAATTCAATTGTCATTTAGCAGGGGTTGCCGTTTTAGTGGAAGCCATACATGCCGATGAAAACTTAGTGGATAACTATTTATCACTTGTAAAGCTTCATGAAGTAAACGAAAAAGATCGTACAATTGCTTTAACTGAAGGTAATTACTTTTCGAAAGGTGGAAATGAATAATGAAACCAGTATCAACCACAAAAGCGCCAGCTGCAATTGGCCCATATGTACAAGGAATGATTGTCAATGGACTATTTTATAGTTCTGGACAAATCCCATTGAACCCTGAAGGTGTAATGGTAGAAGGTTCAATCGAAGAGCAAACGCACCAAGTATTCGCAAACTTAAAGGCAGTGCTTGAAGAAGCGGGATCGTCATTATCACAAGTTGTGAAAACGACGGTTTTCATCAAAGATATGAATGATTTTGTTGTTCTGAATGAAATCTATGCCATACATTTTGGTGACCATAAACCAGCTCGTTCAACAGTTGAAGTTGCTCGATTACCAAAAGACGCTAAAGTCGAAATCGAAGTCATCGCAGTCGTTTCTTAAGGCAGTCAACCATAGGGGAAATCCCCTATGGTTTTCTTTTTGTCTTATTTAGATAATAGTTACGAAATTATATTACCTTGTGAAAATTTTGCTTTATGTATCTATTACATGTGAATAATAAAAAGTGTGGTCGGCTATTTCTTTCGCTTTCCGCGGACGAAACGCAAGCCTCCTCGGCTGTTAAAAACCTATGCTCCTGCGGTTACTCGTCGCAAACGAATTGTACACAATTCGTTGCCTGTGGGGTCTAGCGTGTTTCGTTTTTCCGCAGGAGTCTTCAGAAATAGTCGACCACTTTTCTACTAAAATAGCGTGCAGAATAATGCTTACTAAAACTATTAGGATTGCTGAATTTAGAGTTCAAGAAAAGTGTTTAGGTAATTAATTGAACTAACTCCTATCACCACTTTCTTATAGTGATAGTAATAATAGCTTCGAAAGTCTAATCATGCCTTGATAAGATCTACAGTTTAACCATAGGGGGAATTCCCTATGGTTTTCTTTTTGTACTCTTTTTTTCAAAGACCTCAAAGATTCTAGCTAATGTAAAGTAAATATCGAGGCAATTTTACTTTTATAATTAAAACCATTAATCAGGAGTATATGTTTCTGATGTATATAT
>JAHIWI010000223.1 GCA_018816185.1 Bacillota bacterium | reverse complement strand
TCCGCATAATGGACTTTTACCAAAAGTAATAGCGGTATGTGCTCCAGGTGAATGGCATGAATTAGGCCTACTTATTTTCACTTTGTATATGAGACGTAAAGGATTTGAAGTCATTTATCTTGGAAGCAGTATAAAAAAAGGGGATATCCAAGTTGTACTAGAAACTGTACAGCCAGGTTTTTTATTTTTATCCTGTACAATGAAAGAAAACGTTTCGCCTACAATTGAATTAATTCAGTCTTTAGATGAGCAGTTCCGCAAAGTACGAATTGGAGCGGGAGGCTATGGCTTCGACTCTATGCCTGAAGAACTGAAAAAAGAAATTGAAACATATCTGGTTGGCCAAACGACTTTAGAGTGGGATGACTGGGTAGAAAAATACACATATGCGAATTAGTTGAGAAGAACCATTATATCTCCTATCATTAGATGGGAGATTTTTAATTTGTCATGAACGAAAAATTTTCATTTCAATTTTGAGATGAACATAGGTTTGAGTATGTAAAGGAAGTGAATGGATTGGAAAAAGTAGATGCGATTGTCGTCGGGGGAGGCCCATGTGGTTTGGCAGCTGCCATATCATTGCAAAACATTGGATTAAAACCAATTGTCATTGAAAAAGGCAATGTAGTAGAAGCGATACATAAATATCCTACACATCAAACATTTTTTAGTACATCTGAAAAATTATCAATAGGGGACGTCCCATTTATCATTGAACAAAGAAAACCGAAGAGGAACCAAGCTCTTGTTTATTATCGTGAAGTCGTAAAACTGAAAGATATTCATGTCCGACGCTATGAGAATGTAGAAAAGGTTATCAAGAACAATGGTGTTTTCGAAGTGTACACATCAAAAGGATCATACATATCCGAATATGTCATTATCGCTACTGGCTATTACGATCATCCAAACGAACTCAAAGTGCCAGGGGCAGATCTTGAAAAAGTACATCATTATTTTAAAGAAGGCCACCCCTATTTTCAAATGGACGCACTCGTTATCGGCGGTAAAAACTCTGCCATTGATGCGGCTTTGGAGTTGAATAAAGCAGGTGCCTGCGTGACAGTCGTATACAGAGGGGAAGACTACTCACCGAGTATAAAACCATGGGTTTTGCCTGAATTTACTGGACTTGTGAAAACGGGTGAAATAAACATAATGTTTGAAGCTCATGTTGAAAAAATAGATGACCATACTGTTGACATTGTACAAAATGGAAAAAGACATCAATTGAAAAATGACGTCGTGTTTGCGATGATTGGTTACCATCCAGATCATCAATTCTTAAAACATATGGGCGTTAAAATGGATGATGAGACAGGTAGACCATTTATCAACGAACAAACGATGGAGTCAAACGTCGACAACTTATATATTGCAGGAGTCTTAGCGGCAGGTAATAATGCAAATGAAATTTTCATTGAAAATGGACGATTCCATGGTGAACAAATTGCACAGTCTATAAAAAATGGACGAAAATAAAGAGCTGCCATTGTGCAGCTCTTTTGAATGGATTTTATTTATTAGTACGTTAAAAATAGCGCGGGAATATCCGATGACTTTTCGACTTGAGACAAAGCCAACAATAATTTTATACGAGCTTTTTGACCATTTAAACCATGTGCAAAAATGACCCCAAGGTCTGCAAGCATTTTCCCTCCACCTTCATAACCATAAACCGGTTGGGATATTCCGTTATAACAACGAGAAACAATAACCACATAGATGTTTTTTGCCAGTAACTCTCGAATGGCTGGAACAATTGCAGGGGGAACGTTTCCTTGACCTAACCCTTCTA
The DNA here is from genome assembly GCA_018816185.1 of Bacillota bacterium. GTDB lineage: Bacteria > Bacillota > Bacilli > Bacillales_A > Planococcaceae > Paenisporosarcina. Next base: position 395 of record JAHIWI010000223.1, on the reverse strand, counting down.
AAATCAATCCATCATAATGATTTTCACCAATGGATGAAATCAAATCAGCATCCATCCCAGCATACACCTTTAACATCGCAACTTTTTTCGTGATTTCGCGAACAAGAAATGTTTCGTGTTGAATGGGTGAATGGTGAAAATGCACGCCAGTTTTCGTAATAATTCCGATTGGCCCGTATTGAGGACTTTGGAAAGTAGAGACATTGCTCGTCGATGTTTTGGTTACGTTTTGTGCAGTATGAACTTCATCATTTAGAACCACGAGTATTCCTTTATCAATTGCATCTTTGCAAATAGCCACTCGAACTGCTGAAAGTAAATTATAAACCCCGTCAGCACCAATTTCATTTGAAGAACGCATTGCTCCGGTGAGGACAATTGGGATGGTCGTATTA
>JAHIWI010000222.1 GCA_018816185.1 Bacillota bacterium | reverse complement strand
TATGAAGTGCGCCCATTACCGCTGAACCTTGTGGGTCTAAAACGCTTTCGCGAAGTGTTACATAGATTTTTACTTTTTTCATTGTGGTTGTCCTCCTAGACGGGAAAGTATAATTTCGTATGCGTCCGTTAATTGACCAAGGTCACGTCGGAACACGTCTTTGTCTAACTTTTGTTTTGTTTTTTCGTCCCATAATCGGCACGTATCAGGTGAAATTTCATCAGCAAGTAGAACATTTCCTTGTGTGTCTCTACCAAACTCTAACTTGAAGTCTACGAGAATCACACCAATTTCCTTGAAGAAATGAGTCAACACTTCATTGACTTGAAGACCCATTTTATAAAGGGTCTTCACTTCAACTGGTGTAGCAATATTTAATAGTTCAATATGTTCTTCCGTAATGAGTGGATCGCCAAGATCGTCGTCTTTGTAGTAAAATTCAACGATTGGTCGAGGCAATTGTGTTCCTTCTTCTAAACCGAGACGCTTCGCTAAACTCCCAGCTGCGATTTGGCGAACAACGACTTCAATTGGAATAATGTCTACTTTTTTTACAAGTTGTTGATGATCAGATATCTGTTCAACAAAATGTGATTCAATGCCAGATGCCTTCAATTTTTCAAACAATAAAGAAGTGATTCGATTATTTAACGTTCCTTTTCCAGCGATTTCCGCTTTCTTCTCTCCGTTAAAAGCAGTTGCACTATCTTTATATTCCACAAAAAGAATGTCCTCTTTGTCTGTTGTATATAATCGTTTCGCCTTACCTTCATACAAAAGTTGACCTTTTTCCACGTAAATTCCCCCGATTAATTTAGTCCGAGACGCTCAAAAATCATGTCGACATGTTGAATATGGTAGTTATAGTCAAAGCAATCATCTAACTCTTCTTTATTCAAATGAGCTGTAATTTTCTCATCTTGATCGACCACGCCGCGGAATGAAATTTGGTTTTCCCAAGCTTCCATCGCACAAGGTTGAACGGTATCGTAGGCTTCTTCGCGAGCTAGTCCTTTGTCGATTAAAGCGAGAAGGACACGTTGTGAATAAATCAATCCTAATGTACTGTCCATATTGCGTTTCATATTATCAGGGAACACCGTTAAGTTCTTAATGATGTTGCCAAATCGATTTAACATGTAATTCAAAGCAATTGTTGCATCCGGTAAAATTACGCGTTCCGCTGATGAATGAGAGATATCACGTTCGTGCCATAATGAAACATTTTCATAAGCAGTTAGCATGTATCCACGAATTAATCGAGCAAGACCCGTCATATTTTCTGAACCAATTGGATTGCGTTTATGTGGCATTGCTGAAGATCCTTTTTGCCCTTTCGCAAATGACTCTTCCACTTCACGCGTTTCTGATTTTTGCAAACCACGAACTTCCGTAGCGAATTTTTCAACAGAAGTAGCGATTAATGCAAGTGTGCTCATATATTGTGCATGGCGGTCACGTTGAAGGGTTTGTGTAGAAATCGGTGATGCTGCAATTCCTAAGTTGTCACAAACATACTTCTCGACGAACGGATCGATGTTCGCATATGTACCGACCGCACCAGACATTTTTCCTGTTTCAATCGATTTAGCAGCCGCTTCAAAACGCTCTACATTTCGTTTCATTTCTTCATGCCATAAGGCAAGTTTTAAACCAAACGTTGTTGGTTCTGCATGAACGCCATGAGTACGTCCCATCATAACGGTGAATTTATGTTCTTTTGCTTTATTCGCCAAAATCTCTACAAAGTTATTTAAGTCTTTACGAAGTATTTCGTTTGCTTGTTTGATAATGTATGAAAGGGCTGTATCCACCACGTCTGTAGACGTTAAACCGTAGTGAACCCATTTGCGTTCTTCGCCAAGAGTTTCAGAAACAGCACGTGTGAATGCCACTACATCATGACGAGTTTCTTCTTCGATTTCTAAAATACGATTCACATCAAACGAAGCATTGGCGCGAATTTTCGCTACGTCTTCTTTTGGAATATCGCCTATTTCAGCCCATGCCTCACATGCTAATATTTCAACTTCTAACCAAGCTTGGTATTTGTTTTGCTCTGTCCAAATTGCTCCCATTTCAGGGCGTGTATAACGTTCAATCATATTTGTTCTCCTTCTATTCTGACCAAATGCCAGAATGCTCGATTTGTTTTAGGGTTTCATTAAGATCGTCTGTCAAAATTGTGACATGACCCATTTTACGTTTTGTTTTCGCTTCTTCTTTTCCATATAAGTGAATGGACCAATTCGGATATTTGGGAATTGCGTTTGATAATGGAACAACATGTTCACCTAGTACATTCACCATCACCGTTTGTTGGTGTAACACAGGCTTTCGAAGCGGCCACCCGCAGATTGCACGTACATGCTGATGGAACTGTGAAATCGTACAACCTTCTATTGAATAGTGTCCTGAGTTATGAGGTCGTGGTGCTAATTCATTAATCACAATCGTGTCATCTTCTAGCACAAACATTTCGACAGCTAAAGTACCTACAAGATTTAAATGATCCGCAATTTGTTCAGCCGCTTTTGTAGCTTGTGTTAAGACCACGTCAGTTACTCGAGCTGGCACAATTGTTTCATGTAAAATATGATGCTTGTGAATATTTTCTCCAGCAGGTAAACAATACGTTTCACCACTGCCATTACGCTGTACGATCACTGAAATCTCTTTCGTAAAAGGGACAAAAGCTTCTGCAATGCAGGCACCATGTTCGAATAAAGGCGTTGCTTCAGGTAAATCTTCTATTGAATTCAGTTTGACTTGGCCTTTGCCATCGTACCCACCGAAAGCCGTTTTGACGATACAAGGAAAACCGATCTCTTCAATCACTGCTTTTAGTTCAACATGACTTGTTGCTACTACATAATTGGCAACAATGACACCTGCTTTACGAATCTCAGCTTTCTCCGTAATGCGGTTTTGTGTAATGCGAACCAAGTCTGCACCTTGAGGTACGTAAGCATATTCAGATAACCGTTTTAAGCCTTCAAAATCAATGTTTTCAAATTCATACGTGATGACATCGCTGACTTCTGAAAGCTCTTCTAAAGCCGTCTCATCGTCAAAAGACGCGATAATTTGAATGTCAGCAACTTGTCCACATGGAGAATCCATACTCGGATCAAGAACTGCAATTTTAAATCCAGCTTCTTTCGCAGCAAGTGCGATCATACGACCTAGTTGCCCACCACCGATAATACCGATTGTTTGTCCAGGATAGATTGTTTTGATCATATTAAATCACCATTGCTTTCAAACACTTTTTGTTTCGTCGCTTCACGTCTTAAATCTAAATTATGAGCAAGCGTTTGATCGGTCATCGCAAGCATTTGTGCCGCAAGTAAACCTGCATTTGTTGCGCCTGCTTTTCCTATAGCAACTGTAGCAACAGGAACACCACCCGGCATTTGCACAATTGACAATAACGAATCCAACCCATTTAAAGCTTTCGATTGAATTGGTATTCCGATTACAGGCAATGTCGTTTTTGAGGCAACCATCCCTGGTAAATGCGCTGCACCACCTGCACCTGCAATAATCACTTGAATACCTCTTGCTCTAGCAGAAGAAGCATATTCAAACATTAAATCCGGTGTTCTATGTGCCGATACAACTTGTTTTTCATATGGAACTTGGAGTTCATCTAAAATGTCACATGTATATTTCATTGTTTCCCAATCACTTGAGCTTCCCATAATGACGCCTATTTTCGCATCCATCGACTATCGCCCCTTAGATTAAGTTTCAAAGTATAAGGTATTTTCATTCCGCCTGAGTATGTAATTTCACTCTTTAGCTTTCGCTTACGGAAGGTCCATCATGTATCCATCAAAAAATCCCCAAATAAACTGCTCATTATGCATGAAAAGCAGTTTACTTGAGGACTTTAAAGAACTAGGGCTATGAATACGTGACATATACGTATATAAATACATATACCGACTCACATCCTTTGCTTTATCCAAAAGTTGCTTTCCCGCATAGTCCGGTCATTTACGGTGACCTGGTAGAGACGCTAAAGCCAATTCCTTAGCATATATGGGGATATTTAATGTTTACCTATTCATATTCTAACAAGTGCTGATGGTTCAGTCAACGTTAAAATGCGAACGATTAATTTTCAGAAAACATTATTGTTCGGTTTTTAGCCCATTTATTGGTTATTCAGAGATGTACGTACCTTTAAATTGGATAATTTGGCGAATCGGAACAATCTCACCATCAACTTCTTGGAATAGGGGCTCTTCTCTTCTGCCCATAGGCATATACCCTTCCGTTTTCATCCGTTCCAGACATTCATCAATCGATTCTGTTTCTCCAACTTCAAACCAAACAGTCTTTTTCTTCATTTAAATAACTTTCCTTTCCGTACCGTTTTGACCCAAAATCCACCATGAATTGCTTTTGGTTCATACGCAATGATAAATGCTTTTGGATCGAGTTCCTTAATCGTGGCATAAAGCTTCAATTCATATTTACGAGGAGTCAGAATTTGCATTGCTTTGCGATTCCCCTCTAAACCATTCGCTTCCCAATCGGTCACACCATAACCTTTATCGCGTAATAAACGGGGTAACGTTCGATTCTCTTCCGTCGTGATTACATTTACGGTGATATAGCCAAGTGCCATTTTTTCTTCAATCTTTGTTCCGATAATAACACCTGTTCCATATCCAAGTGCATACGCAATAAGATTTTGAATTTCATTTAAATTATCAAGAACTAGTCCAAGTCCAACCACATAGACTACAACTTCAACCACGCTGAGTGCTGCAGCAAAATAGCGATATCCTTTTAGCGTCATAATCATTCGAATGGTAAAGAACGTGACGTATACGATATTAATTGTGAAAATAATAAGTATCATTAAAAGTGCTTCCGAAGTCATAATAACCAACCTTTCCCAAAATCCATTAAGCCCCTATCTTATTAGAGTTGTGCCCATAATTCAAGAAATAAAGACAAAAAACCACGGATACCGATTAAAGTATACCGTGGTTTTTTGATTATTTTCCTAATGGAGCTATCACTGTTTTAACATATTCAGCAATTGCATCAATCTGTTCATCTGATAATGTCCCTTCAAAAGCAGGCATTGAAGATCCACCATTTTTAATACGATCGATGACACTATTTTTATCCGATGTTATTTTACTTGTT
>JAHIWI010000221.1 GCA_018816185.1 Bacillota bacterium | reverse complement strand
TAAAAAGAACGATGCAAGACCTGACTATATTCTTTGAGACTCAAGGACTTTCATTAACGATACAAGACATTCAAGCAAACAAAGGGCTTATGAATTCAATCATAGATAAAGATCAAACGGTACGCTTATTAAATGTGGATGGCATTGAAATTGTTCGGATTAATAATACATCGAATTTCCCGCCATTTGATCATGCAATTGTTCCTAGGACAGGCTATAAAATTAATACCGATGAGTCAGAATTTATATCTGCCACTGGTCAATTACGGTTAGGTCGTTTTGATGGTTATGTACAACTTATTCATCCGCTTAACGCATTTAAGTCAACTATGTCATACATATTAACTGCCATGATTTTGTTTGGCATTGGAGCCCTACTCCTTTCTGGATGGATCGGTTATACGCTAGCTAACTATCTGCTAAAACCTTTAAGAGAACTCAAGGAAACAATGGTAAATGTGAATCAATATGGTTTTGAGCGCGAAGTTCAACTCTCATACAAGGAGAAGGATGAAATTGGCGAACTAATTTCCGTTTACGAATCTATGATGAATAAGCTCAAAGTATCTTTTGAACAGCAGCAGCAGTTTATGGCTGATGCATCTCACGAATTGCGAACACCTATACAGGTCGTAGAAGGTCATCTTGCTTTATTAAATCGGTGGGGGAAATCAGACTCGAAAATATTAGATGAGTCGTTACAAACGTCTTTAGCTGAAACAAAGAAAATGAAACAGTTAATTGATGAAATGCTGGAGCTTGCTCGTGGTCAACAGCTAAAGGAGTACCCGGCAATAAATATTAAACTAGAAACAGATGAAGTAATTGGTGAATTGGTTCAACTCTTTCCAAGTGCAAAAATTCAGCATGCCGATTTTGAATTAAAAGAGTTGCAGGTTCGAATTTCACCAAATTCATATCAACAAATTATGAGGAATATTTTAACAAATGCCATTCGCTATAGTAAGGAACCAGCCAAAATTACGATTTCTTATGAGAAAAACTCAGAAGAAGTGATGGTTCGTGTAAAAGATGAAGGCATTGGAATGTCGAAAGAACAATTACCACAGATCTTTAATCGTTTCTATCGCGTTGAGTCTGCTCGATCAAGAGATTCTGGGGGAAGCGGTTTAGGTTTAAGTATTGTAAAAATGCTTGTCGAAAATGTGCAAGGTAACGTTACAGTTAAAAGTGAAGAAGGAGTGGGAACAACTTTCACTGTGATTTTCCCCCTAGCTAAGAACTGAAATCTTGTGAATTGAACGCTTTATTTCGACATTATGAAAAAGTTTGCTTTATTTGAATAAAACCCATTGTATTTTCTATGGATAGTAGTAAGATTGAAATGGAAAAAATGTTCTTATTATGCGTTAAGAAGCAATCCTTTGATAAGAGGGAGTAACGTGATAAAATAAGATGGATTGTATAAAAGAGAAATAGGAAATGCCGCTTGGCAAAAGTTGGAGGGTTTTCTAAATGTTAAAAAACGGGACACCGAACGGGTCACCATGGGCTAAACTTTCTGGTCCGAATTTAGGTTATATGTTAGAAATGTATGATTTGTACCTCGAATCTCCTGAGTTAGTAGAGGCAGATCTTGCTGAATTATTTAAACAATATGGTGCACCGTCAGCAATTACTGAAAATGCTGTCGATTTTTCTGCGTCTAAACATATTGATGAAAACAATTTTGGGAAAGTCCTTGCAGCCGTTCAATTAGCTGATGCTATACGAGCTCATGGTCATTTAGCAGCGGACATTTATCCATTAAATGATCGTCCGAAAGATTCTACGAGATTGGATCCATCTTCATATGGCTTAACTGAAGCAGATCTTAAAGAAATGCCAGCTTCTTTGTTAATGAAAAATCCTAATAACCTCAAAAATGGTTTAGAAGTAATTGAACATCTAAAATCTTTCTACACAGATAAGATTGCGTATGAGTTTGCGCACATTATTAATTCGCAAGAACGCCAATGGATTCAATCAAAAATTGAATCATCATCAATGAAATTAAAATTATCATCTGAAGAACGTAAAGACCTACTTAACCGTTTATCTGAAATAGAAGGCTTCGAGAAATTTATTCACCGTACATTTGTAGGTGCTAAACGTTTCTCAATTGAAGGTCTTGATACGCTAGTTGTGTTATTAGACGAGCTAGTACGTCAATCAGAAAAACAACAAACGAAAGAAATCTTAATCGGGATGGCACACCGCGGACGTCTAAATGTCCTTACGCATGTGGTAAACAAACCATATGACATGATGTTTGCTGATTTTGCACATGTCCCAAATGATTCATTTTTGCCGAAAGATAACTCTTTGCAAATTACAAAGGGTTGGTTTGGTGATGTGAAATATCATATGGGTGCTACCCATACTGCTAAGTCAGGTTTAAAAGTTAAATTAGCTTATAATCCTTCACACTTAGAAGTAGTAAGTCCAATCGTAACTGGTCTTACACGAGCTGCTCAAGAAGAAACTGCAGAAACTGGCGTACCTGTTCAAAATCCGAAATCTGCATATGCTGTTTTAATTCACGGAGATGCTGCTTTCCCAGGTCAAGGGGTAGTAACAGAAACGTTAAACTATAGTAGAGTTCGTGGATTCCAAACAGGTGGATCAATCCATATTATTGCTAACAATATGATTGGATTTACAACTGAGTATTATGATTCACGTTCAACTCACTACTCATCAGATCCTGCAAAAGGGTTTGAAGTACCAGTCATTCATGTAAATGCGGACGATGTTGAATCTGTTATTGCAGTTGCTCGTTTAGCATTCGAATATCGTGAACAATTTGGGAAAGACATTTTAATCGATTTAATCGGCTACCGTCGATTTGGTCACAATGAAATGGATGAACCTTTAGTTACAAACCCAAC
>JAHIWI010000220.1 GCA_018816185.1 Bacillota bacterium | reverse complement strand
TGCCAGAAGCATTAATAACAAAAATGCGATGGAAGAACTTAATTTTCCAATGATGATTTGCAATGAACTTTGAGAAGTTGTTAAAAGCATATTTAAGGTTTGTTTTTCACGCTCGGAACTAATCGTACCTGCCGTTAATCCGGGTGTAATAAACAAGATAAGACCTAATTGAATGAATGTTAATAAGCCAAATAGGAAGAAACTTTGGTCTGGACGGAAAAATCCTGTACCTGTAAACTGAGTTGTTAAAAAGATGAAACCAAAAACAAAAATACTCATTGCGATTAAGTAAAACAAAATACCTGTAAAACTTTTTAAAGATCGGAAGCGGAGTTTTACTTCCTTAATGAGTACAGGATTATTCATATTCACTCTCATAAAGTCTCCACTCCTTTCGTTATTTCCATAAAGACATCCTCTAAGTCTGTCTCCATTTCAGCAAAGGACAAAATGGATAAGTTTTCTTCAACTGCGTGTTTTAATAAGCGAAGTTGGTCTTCTTCAGATCCTCTGTATTTAAATGTAATCGTATGAAGATCTTCTTTTTGTTCCAATCCAGTGACAAATGGATCTTCCTCAAAAAATCGAGTAGCTCGGTCAGTTAACCCTTTCAATTTAACAGTTATTAGCCGTTCCCCTTTTAGTTGAGCTTGTATATCTGAAACAGATCCATGTGCGATTAATTTACCTCCGTCTATGACGCCGATTTCATCACACATTTCTGCAAGCTCAGGCAAAATATGAGAAGAAATTAAAATCGTTTTGCCCATACCTTTTAGTTGTTTTAATATATCTCTCATTTCCACTCGAGCTCGAGGATCTAATCCAGAAGCAGGTTCATCTAGTATCAAAACTTGCGGATCATGAATCAGTGCTCTTGCCAAACATAACCGCTGTTTCATTCCCCGTGATAATAAATCAACATACTCATATCGTTTATGCGATAAATTCACTAGTTCTAATAATTGAGGAATTAACTCAGCACGTTGTTTTTCAGGAATTCCATAGCTCGCACCATAGAAATCCAAATACTCGTCTGCTTTCAACTGATCATATACACCAAAAAAGTCGGGCATATAGCCAATTTGCTTTCTCACTTCATGAGGCTCTTTACGAACACTTTTCCCATTAATAATGGCGTCTCCAGCAGTTGGTTGAAGAAGAGTGGCCAATATCGAAAACGTTGTTGATTTACCCGCTCCATTTGCACCAACAAAACCAAAAACTGTTCCTTCACTTAAATTTAAATTCAAGTTATTTAAGGCATAAAAAGAACCATATTTTTTGGTCAGTCCTACTATTTCTATCATTATTGGACCTCCCCTTTTAATCGTAATTCTGGTAGTCGTGTATAATCGTCACCATTTATTCCTTGTTTGTCTATTTTAAATTGGACCATTCCATCGGTTGATACATACTCACTGACGTTTTCTTTAATTGAAAAACGACTACCTTTTACTTCTTCAAATGCTTTTGTGTTCCAATTAAAGATTTCAATTTGCATCGTTGCTGAATTCGTATTAGCAAGCATTAATTCTGTCCATTTAACTTTTTCCAAAGGCATGTTAGCTGGTATTTTCCAATCATAAATATACGTACCATTGACCATAATCCACTCAAATTTACTCGTACCCATCTGTTCAAAGTAAGCGGACGGGTCATCGGAACTAACTTTTATATCAAACGATGTTGCGGGCAATGTAAAATCTCCTGAGAATATGGTAGTTGGTGAAAATCTTTGATAAACCATATTAATAGCAGAAATTTCTGCTCGTTCATTTGCCATTTTTATTGGAACAATAGGATCTTCTGTATGAGCCACAATAGCAGGCTCTGTTGCTCTATTACCTAGCATTTGAGACATACGTATCAAGCTACTTTTCCGTTCCTTAGGGAGGTCAGCAGCGTTCATAATTGCTGTATTTCCCATGTAAGATGAAGAAGCAGTGATAGGAGATAAAACGGCAGCACCTATTGGTTCATTCACTTCAATGGACTCGTTTGGATCGAGATTACCTAACTCAATCATTTTTGTGCCAGACCAAATTGCTACATCTTTGAGTGCAAATGAAAATTCATTTTTTACCGTTCCTCGTACAATTCCTTTTTCAACAGTTAAATCAATATTAAAATTTCCACCTTCTTTAATGGTTGATTCACCTAAAACAGATGATACCGACCAATAGCCAACGTCACGAACAGTCAGCTGTGTTTTATTCACCTTCTCTTCTAAGATTGAGAGTCCTTGAACACTAGCTACTGGACCACCGTAACCGCTATTCATCCTTTTTGACCCAACCATCGTTGTACCTGGTTCAGATTCAAAGGTGAAATTACCGCTTCGATTGGATAGAAGAGACTCTACATAATAGCCTGTTAAACTTTTATCTTTTTGAACTTCGTAAAAACTGACTTGTTGAATTTGAGGACGCACTAATCGATCTTTTGCACCATAAGCAAAAATGGCAACAGAAGCTACGATAGAAATCACCGGAATGATCCACCATGCATATTCTCTCTTATCTTTGCGTTTTAGGAAAACGTACAAAAGAGGTCCTACTAGTAAAACGTAAAAGACAACAATGACCAACATGAGAGTCGTAGAAATTTGAAATGATGGAAACAGTTCATTTATTGAACCCAACTCATAGGTCATTTGTTCCTTTATACCTTGATGGTTCATATACATGCCGTAATTTGTTGTTAGTCCTACATTTGCTTTTTTAATTATGTCTGCAAGAAACACGGTTGCATTTGTCTCTTTTGAAAAAGGTTCATCTCCAAGTGAAAATGATGTTTGGATAATGGCTCCTTTTCCAAGAGTTTTCATTGCTGCAAGCGGATTGCTTTCTGATTGAAGTAAAACGCGTGAGCCTTCATTTTTTGAAGCAACAAACGAACTGATCGAGTTTTTAAATTCCTTATTAGAAATAAAAGATGACAGAACTTCTTTCGAAACTTCCTGTCTTTCCTTTGATAATGTTAAAGGCAAATGAGTTGCGAGCATGCCAACCTCAGCAGTTACATTGTCAGATGCCCCGATCATAACAACCCCACCAGTTTGAATCCAATCCAATAATGCTTTTTGTGCATCCTGGGATAAATCAGCTAAGACATATTCATCGACAATGATAAAATTCGCTAGTCCATATGAAGATGCAGCCGTTGGAAATTCAAAATTCTTTATTTGACCAAGATGAATCGTTTGCTGATCGCCCATCGAATTTAGCTTCATAGAAGAAAACGGACGAACTCGATCAGCACTTTCAGATAACGTTAAAACAAAAGTAGATTCTGGTCCGTAAAAATTGGGACGGACCGATTTATTTCCCTTATAGGAAATTTCTTTCCCGCTTTCCCAATCCCCTTCATAAAAATAAAACATTTGCGAGTTAGTTCCTGAATACATAAATTCATCAGATAAACCAGGCAATGATAAGGTTATGGTTTTCGTTTCACCTGATCCAACCGTAATCGGAAAGGCTTTTGCAGAACCTACACCGTATGATTCAGAGGAATCAATGACTAAGTCCCCTGAAAATTCATCCCCTTTGTTTGTAATGGTTAAAGTTAAAGGTAATCCTTGTCCATGTTTAACTTTGTTTTGAAACCCTGCTGTCGCTTTTACATCTAATTGGGATGCTGCATACGCTTTTGAATAAGTCATATTGCTTAGAATAAATAATAAGCTTAATGCAAAACACCACCGTAAAAATTGCTTCATTTGTACTTCCCCCTTCTCTCTATATTAATTAGTACGAAACAACTAAATATAAGTTGCGGGAAAATGAAAAAAATAACAATTTTTTGTAAGAAAGAAGGATTGTTCTTTATCATTAATCTTTTTTGTTTTCATTGTTTTCTTCTTCAGCTAAGCTAGCCATATATTTTGAAATAACTTTGGGAATTGGTACACCAATTTGATGTAAATTTTCGATAATCGATAATCCTTCCATCCCAATGTAAAAATAGAGAGCAATTGTTTTAAATGCAGGAACATCAGTGGTAGTTAGCGCATCCAGCCAATTTGCTAAAATGATGACCAACAATATGGTGGCTTTTTTCAAAAATCCTTTATAGCCAATTTTTGAGTTTACTTGTCGTTTGATTGCTGCTTTGATTAATCCGGTAAAGATATCAATACACATAAAAACAATAAGTACCGTCATTAACATTTCCCAGCCTCCTACAATGTACAAAAACCATGAGCTAACAAATGTTGTAGATAATAATATTTTCCCCATCCCTCTCACCTCCTTTCATTTAGACCTAAAATAAAAACCCTTCAAATTGAAGGGTTTTACGTAAACACATTACTAGGTACATTCGATCGAGAAGACAATTCATTCGTGCTAAACACTCGCTAGTAATATTCATTTATTTTTTACAATCCTTCTAGTCAATATATGTTTCTTAACCTATTATTGACTCTCGCATTTTACTAATTGATAGAATCATTGTTCACAGTGCATGTAATTCTTTCTCAACCTCGTGTGAAATTCATTGAAATTTGTTTTCAACTAATTTACTAGTCCAGCCACACTCATGTATATACTGAACAAAATTACAGGTTTTCGCATTAAATAAAAGAATGACATGTAGAAAGGAAATGAAATTGCCAAAAAAACCACCTAAATATAACAATCACCTTAAGCCACATCAACCTGATCATTCGTCAAATGAAACAGCTATTCATCAAGCAACTGCTTTATTAAATAAAGAATTATGCGTTGAAGCAAAAGTAACTGTTAATCCTGATGTATCGATAGGGCCAGTAATGGTGGAATGTTACGAAGCAGAAGTAGAACCAATTTCAATAACTAAAAACAAATCTGACGAGTGCACCGTTATT
>JAHIWI010000219.1 GCA_018816185.1 Bacillota bacterium | reverse complement strand
TTGCAAGCATTACAAGAGAAACAACAAAATGAAAATCTTGCATCAGGCATGAGTCAGTTTGAGCAGTCGTTCCATCATTTCCTATCAGATGAGATTAAATCATTAGCTGTATTAGCTTTAAAAGAGGAAACTGAAAAGACCTTCGAAAACTTTAAGAATTTGATTGAGAAAACAGAGTTGAATTTACTTCGTAAAGAAGAAAGACTCGTTGAATTAAGTAAATTAGAACAAACCATTCGGGCGAGGTATGTGAAATCCTTTGCTTCTGTCATGACAAAAGAAGCCTATCAAGAATTAGATGATTTACTTCACTATGTACAACAACGAGTGTACTATCGCTTTTCAGATTTCTTTAAAGAGTCTTATAACCCGGCTGTTTTTTCATCAAAATCATCGAGCGACGCGTTGCAATACGCGTTAACAGAGACATTAGCTATGTTAAGTTTTGATTTTGAACAAGAAATGAGAGTTACCAACTTCCGTTTAAGTCAATGGATTGAGAAGAAACTTTCTCAAAGACAAATGGAAGAAACACGTATATTAAAAGAATATAACCGTGAATTCTCAATTGTCCCATATGAAATAAACAAAATGGAACTTCTCGAGTTCAACGGTCCATTTGAAGATAGTTCACCTTATCAACATGTGAAAAGTTATTATAAAAACAATAAAGCGTTTTTTGAAAAGAATGAGAAAGTTAAGTTACGTGAAGCGTTAGAAGAAGCAACAAAAGTTGAAGCAAAAACCTTCTTATCAAATGAAAACAAGAAGTTACGTCAGTGGATCGATCACAATATTGAGTTAGAAGCTGAGGGACTTAGACAATTACTATTACAACAATCGATTAATCAAATTGAATCCGAACGTCTGGTGCTTAAGGAGTCTAACCAGTTAACTCAATGGAAGACCATTTTTGACAAATTAAAGTGATAGAGGAGACGAATTATGAGCAATGTCTGGATACATTTTAACGAGTTGGACAATCATAATATACGCTTTATTGATGTAAGGTTTTCATTAACAGATCAAGAAGAGGGACGTCGATTATATGAAGAAAGTCATTTGACTGGATCCATCTTCATGGATTTGGAAAATGACTTGTCCAATATGGATAGCAAGGATGGGAGACATCCTATGCCTTCAAAAGAAAATTTGAAAATGTTTTTTGAGAATCACGGATTGCAATATAGTGATACAATTGTCATTTATGATCAAGGCGGCATGCCATTTGGACCCCGTGCTTATTGGATTTTCAAGTATGCAGGCTTTCCAAAAGTCTTTATTCTACGTGAAGGTTTTGATCAATTGAAGGAAATGAATGTGGCTATTTCAAAGGATATTCCTGATTTTGCAAAGTCTGACTTAGACATAGAATGGAACGAAGAAATTTTTGCACATAAGGAACTGGTTAAATCAATATCAGAGAAAGCAATAGAAGGTGTCCTGCTGGATGCTCGATCGAAAGAGAGATATGAAGGTAGAAATGAGCCAATCGATTTTGTAGCTGGTCATATTCCTACTGCTCGAAATTTTGATTGGGAACAGCTCAAAGAAAATGGACAGTTTAAACACGGTAAAGCTATTGAAAAATCGCTTGAAAAAGTGGCATCAAAAGATGAAGAAATCACAGTATATTGTGGAAGTGGAGTAACAGCAGCACCACTTTATACGATGCTAAAAGAAATTGGCTATGAGCACGTAAGACTATATGTAGGTAGTTATAGTGATTGGATAACATCATATCCAGTTGATCAAATCAAATAAATAAAAAATCAAAAACGCCACTTCTCACTTAAAGAGAAGTGGCGTTTCAAGTAGTAGACAATTAAAATGCTGATTTCCATTGCGACAAAGCTAGTGAAGCGAAGCAACGCATTTTCATGTTTTGAAGCTAGCGGAGCGAAGCTGATACAGATACAGGAGGAGTTATTTTACGCTGTCTCCATTCCAATCAATTGAAGTCCCTGTAAATATTAATTTATAATGTTCATTTTTGCTCATATCTGCTTAATCAATTTTGTATTTATTGATTTCAACTACACCATTTTTTCTAATATAACGTAAGACTGGGAGTTTTCTCGGCTAGCTCACGATATAACAGGAAAGTGGTCGGCTATTTCTGAAGACTCCTGCGGAAAAACGAAAGACGCTAGACCCCACAGCCTCATCTGTCAGTGACAGATGAGGCGAGGAGGCTTGCTTTTCGTCCGCGGAAAGCGAAAGAAATAGCCGACCACATTTATTATCATTCAATTTTAAAACTAAGAACTCATTTTTAAATAATCATGTCAAAAATCTAAAACGCCACTTCTCATATAAGAGATGCGGCGTTTTTCTTTTTCAATAACATAAGATACCGATGAGTTGTCTATACTATTTAAGACAAAAAAAAGAGAGCAATATGCTCACTTTTTTATAGTGTCGAACCATCAGCTACTTGATAATTTTTATGTGATACAACAGTTAAAGTAGATGCAGCACCAATTTTTTTTGCGTCTTCTTGAGAAATCTCAACGATACATGAGTTTTCGAGGATTTTAAAAATAGCACCTTCAACTTCGACATCACGACGAGTAAATGTAATCTTTTCGCGAATTTTTCGAGCTTGTACAAATGCTGATACTTCTTTTTCATGTTTTTGGAATGTCATGTAAATTCCCCATTTCTTCACTTGGATTTCATAGACCAATAAAAAATGCTTCAGATTTCTCTGAGGCTCTAAAACGTAAATAAAGATATATTTCTATTAAGTATTTACATTTAATTATAACATAGTTTTCAGTTATAAGCTATCAGAGAGAAATGATTGGTATACTTAGTAAAAGCAATCAAGAGATGTAACTCTCATGATTTAAAAGGAGATTGGATTTATGACAAAACAATTTAAAGACTATGGAATATCTGAAGAAATCTTACGTGCACTTGAAGGGCTGGGGTACACTGAACCAACTGAAGTACAAGAAAAAGTAATTCCGCTAGCATTAGAAAAAAGAGATATCTCAGTTAAGTCCCAAACTGGAAGCGGGAAAACCGCAGCGTTTGGTATTCCAATATGCGAATTAGTAGAGTGGGACGAAAACAAGCCACAAGCGTTAGTTTTAACACCTACTAGAGAATTGGCGCTGCAAGTATCTGAAGATATTATGAATATCGGACGCTTTAAACGTGTAAAAGCGACTGCAGTATTTGGGAAGCAACCTTTCGCTAAGCAAAGAGCTGAACTTAAACAAAAATCTCATGTGGTTGTTGGTACACCAGGACGAGTTATGGACCATATTGAACGACACACATTAGATTTAAGTAAAGTCGAAATATTAGTTCTCGATGAAGCAGATGAAATGTTAAGCATGGGGTTCATTGATTTAGTCGAGTCAATCATGAAAATGCTTCCGAAAAAACGATTAACGATGTTGTTCTCAGCTACTTTACCTAAAGATGTCGAAAAACTATGTCATAAATATATGATCGAGCCTGTCGATGTAGAGATTGAAAAAATAGAAGAAAAAGAAAAACTAATTCAGCATGAAGTCTATACAGTGCCGGAGAAAAATAAATTGGATTTATTGAAAGATATCACGATTGTTGAAAATCCGGATAGCTGTATTATCTTTTGCCGAACTAAAGATAATGTAGATACTCTAGTAGATGCACTAGATGATGCTGGTTATTCTGTAGATAAAATTCATGGTGGTATGGAACAAGATGAACGCTTTGAAGTTATGAATGACTTCAAACGTGGTGAGTTTAGATATTTAATCGCTACGGATGTTGCAGCACGTGGAATCGATATTGACGGGATTACACATGTTATTAATTACGATATGCCTCTTGAAAATGAAAGCTATGTTCATCGAACTGGGCGAACAGGTAGAGCAGGACAGATGGGGAAAGCCATTACACTTGTTACACCATATGAAGATAAATTCTTAGCAGCTGTTGAGAAGTATATAGGGTTTATTATTCCTTTAAAAGATTCTCCAACTAAAGAACAAGTGGTTAAAGGCCGGGAAGCTTTCAACCGAAAGATGAAAGAAGAGCCGGAATTAAAAGTTGAGAAGAAAGAAAAATTAAATGAAGACATCATTAAATTGTATTTTAATGGTGGGAAGAAAAAGAAACTTAGAGCAGTTGACTTTGTCGGAACAATTTCAAATTTGAAGGGGATCACTTCGGATGATATCGGAATTATTACGATTCAAGAAAATGTATCTTATGTTGAGATTTTAAATGGCAAAGGTTCATCCGTTTTAAAACAAATGAAAGATACAACCGTTAAAGGAAAAAAATTAAAAGTTTATATAGCAAATAAATAATATTATTATGTAAACTAAGTTAAATAAAGAAAAATAGCCATTTTGCATATTCTGCGAAACGGCTATTTTTTATGGGATTAAAAAATTGATCTTTTTAGAATGAACTTGAATTTGAAGAGGGGTCTCTAGATAAATCTCTCCATCTGTATCCACTTTCTTTGGTTCACTGGTCTTAATACTAATTTCTTTACCTCGGTAATGTGTAATATTGTTTAAATCGTCAGGTACGATATGAGGTTGATTTAACGAATACCATTCTCTAATCGCAACCATCGTAGAGGATTGTACGACAATAATATCAAGCATTCCATCCGAAGGGTCAATTATTTCAAGTGGGAATCGATGGGTTCCTATAGAATTTCCATTCATAACTAACACCATCACTGCTTCCTCTAAATAGGAAACTCCGTCGATATGAAGTTGAAAGGAGATTGGTTCACTTTGTTTGAAAGATTGGATCGCACTCATGAAATAACTAAGCTTTCCATATTTGCTTTTTAAGTCTGGGTTAATGTTCTCTGAGGCATCAGCGATTAATCCAACTCCAGCGAAGTTCATAAACCATCGATCGTTTATTTGTGATAGATCCATCGGTGCAACATTTCCATTAACCAGTGATTCGACAGCTAGTTCAAGTGTAAGAGGAATTCCAAGTGTTCGCGCAAAATCGTTACATGTTCCACCAGGTAAAATACCGATTGCAGGAACGTTTTTCATTGTCTCTAAAACTTGAATTGCCGTGTGTAAAGTGCCATCTCCACCAAGTAAAAACAAGACATCAGCAGCTTCTGTTTGTAAAATTGCTTGTTGAAACTCTTCAGGAGACAT
>JAHIWI010000026.1 GCA_018816185.1 Bacillota bacterium | reverse complement strand
CTCAGCGTCCTTACTGAAGAAGATATTCAAAACGAAGAAACCTATTTTACATTAATGGAGAAAAATTTAGCAACATTAGAAGAAGCATTAAAATAACCACGTAAAGGGATTAAGTTCCTTTGCGTGGTTTTTCATTCCATACTTGTTTTTTAATTAAGAACTGCTCAATTAATTCGTGGTTCCACAAAACTCCTACTCCAGGTTCATTTGTTAAAGAATAAATTCCATTTTGAACTTGAACTGCTGGGGTAGCTAAATCTTGTTCAAAAAAATAATCGGCTGAACTAAAGTCACCTGGATACTTAATGGATGGTAGTGACGCAAAGGCAGCATTAAATGCTTTTGAGACACCAAATTCAATCATTCCACCGATCCAAAGTGGAATATTCTCTTCCATCGCAAGTTGGTGTATTTTTAACGCCTCACTTAACCCTCCAACTCGTCCTTGTTTGAGCACAATGATTTTCCCTGATTGTTCTTTGTTCATTTGCTTGGCATCTGAATAGCTAGTAATACTTTCGTCTAATGCAAAAGGTGTCTTCATCGTCGCTTGAACTTGTGCTGACAGGAGATTTTCATCTTCACTAAAAGGCTGCTCGATAAGTGTTAGTCCAACATCATCATATTGCTTAAGAATATGTATTGAATCCTTTGAAAACGCACCATTTGCATCGGCGAAAAATTGCAAGTTCGGAAATCGATTAACCAATTCCTTCAATTCTGTTGGATTTGAAGTAGTAGAGATCTTCAACTTAACTCGTTTATATCCATCTGTTGCTAACTCATCTACTTTTGTTAAAAGATCCGTGAAATTGTTTTCTGCAATCACGACACCAGCTTCAATATCACGTCGAACTCCTCCAATTAATTTCCACAAAGGCTGAATCATTTTTTTTGAATAAATATCCCATAAAGCATGATTTAAAGATGCCTTCGCCATACGATTTCCTTTAACGGAAGACATGGCATGATCTAATTCATTTGGATGTGTAAAGGTTTCATTCAAGACCAAAGGCATTAACCATTGTTCAATCGCAAGCCATGCAGTGGATACTGTTTCTTCTGTATACCAAGGTGATGTAAAAGCCACACATTCTCCTACACCGATTGTTCCATCGGCATCCATCATCTCAATAAGAATACTTTCCCGCTCCTCGACCGATTGTAAATGTGTTGTGAAGGGTTTTTTTAATGGTACTTTTACGTGAAACATCTTTGCACTTATTATTTGGATAGTAGCCACTTTTTCAACTCTCTTCTCAACAATTTATTGGAGGCATTCCTTGGGAGTTCATCTACTACATACATATACTTCGGTATTTTATATGCCGCCAAATGATTTGATAAAAATTTCTGCAATGACTCTAAAGTAATTTGGGTATTCGTTACGATAAATGCGACAGGTACCTCTCCCCATTGCTCGTCTTTGTGACCACAAACCCCTGCACCCAAAATATCCGGATGTTTTAGTATGGCATTCTCAACTTCAGCAGGGTAAACATTTTCTCCACCTGAAATAATTAAGTCTGATCGTCTATCAACAACATACAAATAGCCTTCTGCATCCAGATAACCGACATCCCCGGTATATAACCACCCATCTCTTTTTGCAGGGTGCTTCGCAAAATGACCGATATATCCTGGCGTTACATGAGGTCCATTAATAAGGATTTCACCGATCTCATGAGGTGCGTTTGCACCATCAATCTTTATTTCATTTAATAAAAGTGGTCTTCCTGAAGAACCGATTTTTCTCTTCGCATCTTCCGCAGCTAATGTTGACGTTTGCGAACTTGTTTCTGTCATACCGTATGTTTGTAAAATGGCAATGCCTTTAGCTTGAGCGCGCTCTAAATAAGCAATCGGAATGGGTCCACCACCAGCTAACATGATTTTAAACTTAGTTGAAACGAGTTCATTTCGATGCTCTAATTCTGTCAGAATTCGCTCTAGCATGACGGACACTACAGACATATGTGTAACTGTGCCATCAATTAATTCATCCGTTATTTTAACAGCATCGAATTTGGCGTACAATGAAATGCCAATTCCATAGATTAGTGAACGCATGATGATTGAAAATCCACTAATATGAAATAACGGCATCGTACATA
Organism: Bacillota bacterium; assembly: GCA_018816185.1. GTDB lineage: Bacteria > Bacillota > Bacilli > Bacillales_A > Planococcaceae > Paenisporosarcina. Next base: position 2,397 of record JAHIWI010000026.1, on the reverse strand, counting down.
ACCAAACATCATTCGGGTCAACTCCCATATTGAATGCAGAAGCAGTCGCACTCGTAAAGTGATTTTCCATTGTTTGACGAACACCTTTAGGAAACCCTGTGGTCCCTGATGTGTACATAATAGAAATCGTACGATCTGGAGCCCATTCTTTTGCAGAAGTTACTTGTTCAACGGGTGCTTCATCTAAAGTTGAAAATAAACAAACAGATTCACTTATCAATTTTGATGCGTAGCTATCATCTACTAAAATTTTAACCGCATTTGAGTCTTCCACTTGATACTTCAATTCTTCTTCGCTCAAGCGTTCATTTAAAAAGACCATCTCACAGCCTGCATACATACAACCATATATGACCTTCAAAAAGTCCTTGTTCGTAGGTGAAAGCACAGCAATTCTCTTTCCTGGTTCAATGCCTACTGATCGAAGTTTCCCTGCCATTTCATGGGCTACGACTTCCACATCTTTGAAGGTCCATCTCTCCTGACCAAAAATGATGGCAGTTTTTTGAGGTGTTAAGGAAGCTCTTTTAGTAATTATATTTGGATACAAAAAATCTTCTCCTTTACAAAAAGCTGCCCATAAAGGACAGCTTTGGAAGTTCAAATCAAGGGAATCGTGGGAACTGACCAAAGTCAGGTTTACGTTTTTCCTTAAAGGCATCGCGGCCTTCTTTCGCTTCATCAGTTGTGTAGTAAAGAAGAGTTGCGTCTCCAGCCATTTGCTGAAGTCCAGCTAAGCCATCTGTATCTGCATTCATTGCTGCTTTTAAGAATCGTAAAGCTGTTGGAGACATAGATAACATTTCTTCACACCATTGAACTGTTTCGTCTTCTAACTGAGCGTAAGGCACAACTGTATTGACTAAGCCCATATCAAGTGCGGCTTGTGCATCATATTGACGACATAAATACCAAATTTCTCGCGCTTTTTTGTGACCGATAATACGAGCTAAATAACCCGAGCCATAACCCGCATCAAATGATCCAACCTTTGGACCTGTTTGTCCGAAAATCGCGTTATCCGCAGCAATTGTTAAGTCACAAACAACATGAAGAACATGTCCGCCACCAATTGCGTAGCCCGCTACCATTGCAACTACTGGTTTAGGAATAACACGAATTAAACGTTGTAAATCTAAAACATTTAAACGCGGAATTTCATCTTCTCCTACGTATCCACCATGACCACGTACCGATTGGTCACCACCAGAACAGAAGGCTTTCTCTCCTTCACCTGTTAAAACAATAACGCCAACCTTTGAATCATCACGTGCATACGTGAAAGCTTCAAGTAATTCCTTCACCGTTTTAGGACGGAAAGCATTTCGAACTTCCGGACGGTTAATCGTAATTTTAGCGATTCCGTTATATGTTTCATATTTAATATCTTCATATGTACGTTCTGTTACCCATTGACGTGTCATAATCTTCCTCCTCTAATTTCCATCAATCAATTGCTTCATTATTATTGTAGCAAACTGAACGGGATTTTCCACATGTATTGCATGTCCAACTGACGAAACTTGCAGATGGGATCCATCTTTTAACTTTTTGACCATTTCGTCCGCAATCTCGGTAAACTTTGTATCATATTCTCCAGTCACTAAATACACAGGCATTTCTAGTTCATCTAGTTTCGTCCAATAAGATGGTTGTTGTCCAGTCCCCATCCCTCTCAGACTATTGGCGAGGCCTATCGTTGATTGTTCAAGTCTTTCGGAACGAATTGCATGCTTCTTTTCATTTGAAAGTGACTTTTGAGATTCAAATAAAGATATGTTTTCCCAAAAATCGATAAATGATTCGAGTCCTTCATCTTCAATCCGATCAGCTAATTGATTATCAGCTTGTCGTCTCAATTGCTGTTCTTCAGTGGTTTTAAGTCCGGGAGAAGCACTTTCAAGTACTAAATTCTTAACTTGTTGTGGATGTCCTAATGCATAAGCTAAAGCAATACGCCCACCCATTGAATACCCAATTAATGAAAATCTAGATAACTGAATCGCAGAAAAGAACTCCTCTAAATCGAGTAATTGCTCACTCATCCGATAACGCTCAGGATTTGAACTTACTTCTGTATAACCATGTCCCATTAAATCAATCGAGATACAGTTGATGTCTTTTGGTAGAAGTTTAACAACTGGTTCCCAAGACCTCCAACTTCCTGTAAAGCCATGCAAAAATACAATAGACTCGTTTGCATAGGGATTTGTCATCGTATAACTGATTTGTATTCCTCTAACTTCCGCAGTTAAGTGTTCCATGACTGGTCAATCTCCTCAGAAATCGCTTTCCATAACTGTCGATGTACCCTAACATTTTCTTGACGATTCGTCTTCACTTCAATAATTCGAATATCCGTTTGTTTCGGAGTTTTCAATGCCGTCAGAAATGCCT